>NZ_JBHSWW010000192.1:0-4735 GCF_042661865.1 Halorubrum tibetense | reverse complement strand
CGGCGGCGGCCCTGCCGCCCGCGACGAGGCTGGGGAGGCGTGAGGTGCGGTTGCGGTACGCGGTGGGACTCAAAGAGGCAGTCGCCGGACTACGTCCGGCTGCCAGAGGCACGAAGCGCCTCACTGTCGCCGGCGCGTCGCGCCAGCTGCCAGCGGAATCGGAGGATCCCCGCTGGAGCCCGGAACGGCGCTTATAAGCGCCGTTCCGGCGAGGCTGTGGCTGTGTGAGGAGATACCTTATCACGTGAGCGCTCGACGGAATCATCGAACCGACGACCCGAGCGGCGATCCGCTTCCGCCGACCGATCCGACGATTTAAAAGGATCTCCGCGGGTACGGGTCGATAATGAGTCTCGTCGTTACCGACACCCTCGAAGACGAGCGCGTCGAGTTCACGGCCGACGGCGACGTCACGCTGTACGTCTGTGGGCTGACGGTGTCGGACGACCCCCACCTCGGCCACGCCCGCCTGTGGTTCCACGCCGACGTCCTCCACCGCTGGCTCGCGTATCTCGGCTACGACGTCCGCCACGTCGAGAACGTCACCGATGTCAACGAGAAGATCACGGCCCGCGTGGGGGAGCGCGACGACTGGGCGGCCGAGCGCGACGTGGCAGAGACGTTCACCGCCACGACGTTCGACGCGATGCGCGGCCTGAACCTGCTCCGCGCGGAGGTGTACCCCCGCGTCACCGAGCACGTCCCGGAGATCATCGATCTCGTGGAGACGCTGGTCGAGAAGGGGTACGCCTACGAGTCGAACGGCTCCGTCTACTTCGACGTTACACGGTTCGAGGAGTACGGCAAACTCTCGAACCAGAACGTCGACGAGCTGGAGGCGCAGGGCGAACCGGACGAGCGCTCGGAGAAACGCAACCCCGCGGACTTCGCGCTGTGGAAGGCGGACGGCGTGAGCGAACACGCCGCCCGCGAGCACGCGAAACACGACCACGGGGACGAGACACCCGCGGGCGAGACGTGGGAGTCACCCTGGAGCGAGGGCCGTCCCGGCTGGCACGTCGAGTGTTCCGCGATGTCGACGACGCATCTGGGCGACACGCTGGACATCCACATGGGCGGGCGCGACCTCGTCTTCCCCCACCACGAGAACGAGGTCGCGCAGTCGGAGGCGGCCACCGGGGAGACGTTCGCGCGCCACTGGCTCCACGTCGGACTCCTGGAGATGGACGGCGAGAAGATGTCCTCCTCGATCGGCAACTTCTGGACCGTTCCCGACGCGCTCGAGGAGCTCGGCGTCAACGTCGTCCGGACGTTCTATGCGGGGGCGGCCTACCGCTCCGAGCAGTCGCTCACCGAGGAGACGATCGCGGAGGCCGAGGAGCGCTGGGAGCGCCTCTCCCGCACTTACGACCGCGCCGTCGACGCGCTCGACTCCGTCGACGCCCGCGCGAAGGCCGAAGACGACGACCTTCGTGCGGCGGTCGCAACCGCTCGCGAGGAGTTCGAGCGCGCGATGAACGACGACCTCAACCTCCGGGAGGCGACCGCGGCGTTGCTGGAGCTGACCGACGCCGTGAACCGGCACGTGGATGCGGTTCAGGGCGGGTCGTCGGACGCGTACGACTACGCGGGGCTCCGGGAGGCAGTTGAGACGTTCGAGGCGCTCGGCGGCGACGTGTTGGGCCTCCAGTTCGACGCGGAGAGCGACGGGGAGGTCGAGCTGGCCGGCGAGCTAGTCGAGCTGGTCTTGGACGTCCGTGAGGCGGAGCGCGAGGCCGGCAACTACGAGCGCGCCGACGAGCTGCGCGACGCGCTTCGTGAGGTCGGCGTCGAGATCGAGGACGGGCCGGACGGGGCGACCTACCGGTTCGAATGACATCCTCTCCCGCGTGATCGGAGCGAGACGGACGGTCTCGGTTGAAACCAGGCCATGTCCGACGACGTTGGGTTCTGACGGCGAGCGGTTCAGAAGAGACCAGCGATCCAGATCAGCGATGAGACGACGAATCCGCTGATAAATACCATCAGCAGGAGGATAGCGACCCATCGTCGTCCGTTATCTGCGAGGGACGGGACCTCACTCGGATAGATCGGAGCAAGCGTCCCGTTTTTATCCGAACCCCGCCCGTCCATGTGACGTGATGTGAACACCGTGCTATTAGTATTTTCCCCTCAGTCGGTCGGAACGACGCGATCAGTGACTCGACTGGTGATCGAAGGGACCCTCACCGTTTGTTTATAAACCCTTGCCGTCGAATCGACGGTTAGCGCTCCAAAGCCCCAGTCGCACTCGGCTCCCACAGCCCGCTGGGGTTCGCCGAGCGCGACTGCTCCTTTGAATCCCATCCGCCCACACCGCAACCACAGCCTCACGCCTCGCGGTTTCGCCGCTCGCGTTCGCCGCGTCCCTCGTGCGGCGCTCTCGCCGGCGGCGAAGCCGCCGGCTGTCGGAGAGACCTCCAGTCTCTCCCTACTCGCGGCCGCCGGTGGCGGCCACTCGGAGGCACGCGCCACCACACCGCCGAGAACGCACTCACTCCAACACGTGTTCGGTGTCGTACGAGCCGAGCACTTTGACCCAGCCCTTGTCGGCGATGGCCTCGATGTCCCCGACTGCTTTCGCCATGTGCTCCTCGTAGAGGCCGGCGTCGACGTCGAAGTGGAACAGGTAGTCACCCAGTCGCTCGCCGCTCGGGCGCGACTCGATCCGCGAGAGGTTGAGGTTGCGGTCCGCGAACGCCTCCAGCAGTTCGAGCAGCAGGCCGGGGTAGTTCGCGTTCGGATAGACGATCAGCGTCGTCTTTCCGCCGGCGTCCGACCGCGCGGACTCGGGCGCGACGACGAGGAACCGCGTCGCGTTCGAGGTCCGGTCCTGGATGTCCTCGGCGAGGATCGTGAGGTCGTCACCGGCGTTGTCCGGGTGGCCGATCCCGGCGATCCGAGCGTCCTCGCGGGCGCGCTCGACCCCGCGGGCGGTGGAGGCCACGGCCTCCAATCCCGCCGACGGATAGTGCTCCTCCAGCCAGTTGCGACACTGCGCGAGCGCCTGCGAGTGGCTGGCGACGACCTCGAACTCCGGCCCCTGCGCGAGTAGGGCGTGGCGGATCGGCGTGACGACCTCCCGCGTCACGGCGATGTCGTGGTCGGCGAGCGCGTCGAGGCTCTCCGTCACGGAGCCCTCGATGCTGTTCTCGATCGGGACCACTCCGCGCTCGAACTCGCCCGCCTCGACGGCGTCGACGATGGCGGTGACGGACTCGCGGAACGACACCTCGGCGGCGACGGCCCGCGCCGCACGGTGTGAGTACGTGCCGGCGGGACCGAGGGTGACGGCGTTCATCGACTCGCCGTACACGGGGGTCCGCGAAAAGGGTGGCGGGGAAGCGTCGCGAGCGCGTGTCTCTCGCGCTATCGGCGTCCCACGCGACCGGGATCGTTGTACGCGGCCGGGATCCTCCTACGCGACCGGGGTCCGCTCGACGACCGTTCCGTTCACGGTCGGGTACTGCTCGACGATCTCTCCCTCGTCGAGGTCGCCGTCCTCGACCATCTCCTCTAGAAGCCACCACGCGACCTCGACGTGGTTCGATTTGACGGTGTAGAACTCCTCGGGGACGCCGAGCGCCTCGAACCGCTCGGGCGGCGCGAACGCCTTCCCGTAGACGAGCGTGCCGTCGTCGGTCACCTCGTCGAACTCCCGACGGATGTTCTTCGCCATCCGTTTCAGACGGTTCCGGTGTTGGGCGGCGTCCTTGAACACCGACGTACAGAAGTACACCTTCTCGTGGGAGGCCATCTCCTCGACGATCGAGGCGTCCTTCGACCCCTCGACGGCGGACATGTGGCCCTCTTGGAGCTCGAACCCCTCCTCTTGCATCCGCCGGTAGTTCCCGTCGCTCATCTCGAACTCGTTGACGTTACAGAACTCGGCGGCCCCCTCGTCTAAGAACTCCAGGAACTCCGGCTCCGCGCGGATCCCCGGGATCTCGAACGCGGGCGTGAGCCCCTCCTCGCGGGCGATGTACAGGATCTCTTCCCATTCCGTCCCGTGCATGTCGCCCCACAGCTCCAGTGGCGGGTGGAACCGGATCTCGTCGAGGCCGGCCTCCGCGAGCCGCCGCATGTTCTCGCGTCCGCCCGTTATCCCGGTGTACAGGTGGGTGTGGTGGTCCTCGCCGAACTCGTCCTTCAGGAGACGGAGGTACCGGCACGTCTTCGCCATCGCCTCCTGGGGTTCGCCCCCGGTGATCGAGGTGCCGAGCGCGCTCATCCGCTTGGCCTCCGCGATCACGTCCTCGTCGGACTCGACCTTCCGCTCGTTGGCGTACACGTCGGTGACGTTCTTCCGGTTCTCCCCGAGAGGG
Source organism: Halorubrum tibetense (assembly GCF_042661865.1). Classification (GTDB taxonomy): domain Archaea; phylum Halobacteriota; class Halobacteria; order Halobacteriales; family Haloferacaceae; genus Halorubrum; species Halorubrum tibetense. The sequence continues at coordinate 410 of NZ_JBHSWW010000192.1, read as the reverse complement.
CAGTAGAAACAGTCCCGCTGGTCACAGTAGCCGTAGACGAACAGCACCATCTTCCCGCCCTTGGCGCACTGTTCACAGCCCTTGGAGATCATCTACCGTCCGTTCGGCGTCCGTCCTCAAAAAGCGTCCGAAGCGCGTTCTCGGTCGACAGCGGTTGGCACGCGACGACAACAGCCACCGCGCGGAACACAAGACATGTACCCGACGAGCGGTGACTCGCGGCCATGGAACCCGACCGAACCCCCGACACGGACCGTGACCGATCGGCCGAAAACGGAGCGGAACCGATCGATGGTGGGGCGGAACCGACCGACAACGGAGCGGAACCGACCGACGGCACCCGCGACCGGTCGTCCGGCGGCGGACCCACTCGACGTCGTGCCCTCGCGGTCGGCGGGGCGGTCGCGACC
>NZ_JBHSWW010000191.1:0-4754 GCF_042661865.1 Halorubrum tibetense | reverse complement strand
CGACCCGATCGAGGAGCCGGTCCTCCACGACCGGTCCGCCGAGGCTCTGGAGGCTGGTCGCAGCGAACTGTGCGGTCTGGGGGTCGTCGTCGGCGAGCGCGTCCGCGAGCGCCTCGACGGCCGGCGCCGTGTCCGGGTCCGCGACACGTCCGAGGATCCACGCCGCGTTCCGCCGCTGTCGGCGCTGTTTCCCCTTCGTGAGGATCTCGACGAGGGGGTCGACGACGGTCTCGTCGTCGGCCGCCTGTAGCTCGGAGACGACCCGGTCTCGGACCGTGTGGCTGTGCTCGGTCGGCACGTTCGAGAGCAGCTCGATCACGGAGTACACCGCCGCGTTCCGAACGATCGCGCTCTCGTCGCCAAGCGCCCGTGCCAGCGGCTCCACCGGCTTCGGGTTGTTCGCGTTGCCGAGTGCGCCCGCCGCGATCCGCCGGATCGACTCGTCCGAGTCGTCGAGCAGGTCGAGTAGGGGGTCGAGCGCGCGATCGGTGCCGATACTCCCGAGTGCGTTCGCCGCTGCCCGCCGGACGCGTGGCTCGCCGTCGAGGCGGTCGATCAGTGCCGGGATCGCCCGTGGGTCCGCGAAGGTTCCGCAGGCGTGGCACGCTCGCAGCCGGACACGGGGGTCGGGGTCCGAGAGGGCGTCCACTACCGCCGGTAGAGCGCTGGGTTCGTCGAGCCGTGCGAGCGCGTTTGCCGCCGCGATCCGGAGCTCGGGGCGGTCGGCGTCGAGCGCGCGAGCGAACTTGCGGGCGGTCACCCACTCGGCCTCCGACCCGCTTCCCCCCGTGAGTTCGGTGAGGAGCTGTTCGAGCGCCTCCTGTCCGATCTCGTCGAGGGCGTCGACAGCCGCTCCTCGAACGCCGGGGTCATCGTCCGCGGTGGCAGCTCGGAGCAGCCCGTCGATAGTCGCCTGGTCGTCGACTTCACCGAGCTCGCCGAGGAACTCCACTGCCCGCTTTCGGACCGCGGCGTTGTCGCTCCCCAGCGCGTCCCTAAGCCGTTCGACGTTTCCGTCGCGCGCGTGGCGGTACAGCGACATCAGTGCCTCCGGAACACGCGCCGCCGCTTGTCGATCGGTTCGTACTCGTCGCTTCGGTCCGGCGGGACGCTCTCCGTCATACCCACGACGAGGACGCCCCGATCAGCGAGTGACGCTTCCAGCGTGTCGAACAGTGCCCCCTTGTGCCCGACATCGATGTAGATCAGCAGGTTCCGACACAACACCAACTCGAACGGTCCGCGCGACCCGTCGCGTATGAGGTCATGTGTGTCGAACTCGACGAGTCGACGGGGCTCGGCCCGCACGCGGAAGCTGTCGCCGTCGCGGTCGACGTACCGCTCGGGGTTCGACAGCGGCGCGAGCTCTTCGGCGATATCCGTCGTTCGAGTCGTGTGATAGACCCCCTCTCGGGCGTTCTCGAGCGCCTCCTCGCTGATGTCGCTCCCGAGTATCTCGACCCGCCGCTCGTTGATGTCGGGGTCGTCACACGCCAACATCGCCAGCGAGTACGGCTCCCGTCCGTCCGCACAGGGTGCCGACCAGACGCGGACACGGCGTTTCTCCTCGGTCAGGTCGATCAGCACCTCACGCAGCACCGCCCACATCTCGGGGTTGCGGAAGAACTCGGTCACGTTGATCGTGAGCGCGTCCATCAGTGCTTGCCGCTCCGCTTTCTCCTCGCGGAGGAGCCGCTCGTACTCCGTGTGTGAGTCGGTGTCACGACGGCGCATTCGAGCGGAGATCCGCCGGTCGAGGTACGACTCGTTGTAGTAGCCTGGCTCGAACGGGACGGAGTCGTCGATCTGGCGTAACACCCCGTCGAAGGCGGCGTCCCCGGTCATAGGCTCACCACGTCGAGGACGGCCACGACGTCACCGTCGCCGAGCACTGCGGTCCCGCTGAGTCCCGGCGTCCCCGACAGCGGACCGTCGAGCGGTTTCACGACCACTTCCTCCTGGTCCAACACGCCGTCACAGTGGAGCGCGACCGTCCGGGTGTCCTCACGGATCCGGACGAGCATCCCCTCGTCGTCGGCGCTCGCCCCGCCGTCCGTCGCTGTGGTCGTCGACGAGTCGACCGGGGCCGTGTCCGCGTCGGAACCGGCGTCGACATCGGCATCGTCGGGAGTCGTGGTCCGGCTCGATGCTTCCGATCCGTTCGCCCCTTCGAGCCGCTCGTTTAGCCTGACGACCGGGTAGAGATCGCCCTCGTGTCGGACGATCTCGTCGCCGTGGACCCGCTCGATCCCGTCCGCACGGGACACCTCCGCGATCGATTTGATCGGGATCCCGTACTCGGTGCCGCCGACGTCGACGAACATCACCTTCACGATGGCCACGGTGACCGGTAGCCGGAACGTGACGGTGGTCCCCTCGCCGGGGTCGCTACTAACAGAGACGGATCCGTCGAGGTCCCGCGCGGTAGTCCGAACCACGTCCATCCCCACGCCGCGTCCGGAGACGTCGGTCACCTCCTCCGCCGTCGAGAAGCCCGGGTGGAAGACGAGGTCGTACACCTCGTCGTCGGTCATCGCCTCGACCGCGTCCCGGCTCTCGACGCCCTCGGCGACCGCCTTGTCGCGGAGTCGGTCCGCGTCGAGGCCGCCGCCGTCGTCGTCGACCTCGATGATCACGTGGTCCCGTTCCCGCTCCGCGGTGAGTCGAACCTCTCCTCGCGGGTCCTTCCCGGCCGCCTCCCGCTCGGCGGGGGGCTCGATCCCGTGGTCGACCGCGTTCCGCAGGACGTGTACGAGCGGGTCCCGCATCTCCGTGAGGATCGTCCGGTCGAGCTCGACGTCGTCGCCTTCGATCTCGAACCGTACCTGCTTGTCGAGGTCGCGGGCGATGTCCCGAACCAGCCGCGGGAACGAGTCCGACACCTGTGAGAACGGGATGAGCCGCATATCCATCGCGGTGTCCTGGAGGCTCGACGCGAGCTTGTCCAGCTCGTCTAACGTGTCCGGTTCCGCGTCCGCGCCCTCCAGCTCGCGGCGGAGCTTGATCCGGCTCGTCACGAGCTGTTCGACCAGCCCGTACAGCTCGTCGACTTGGTCGACGTCTACCCGGATCGACTTGATCTCGTCGCGGTTGCTGCCGTCCGTGGTGGTGTCGTCGGCGTCGGCAGTATCGTTGGCGCTATTGGCGTCGGCGGTATCGTTGGCGTCGGCGGTGATGGTGTCCGCGTCGTTTGCGTCGGCGGTGATGGTGTCCGCGTCGTCCGTGGTGCCGTCAGCACCAGCGTCGGTGTCCGGGTCCTCCGCGTTGTTCGTCTCGGCTTCCACGGGAGCTGCCGTCACTGATTCGACCTGCGCGAGCGCGTCGAGCCCCTTCGCGACGACTTCGGGGTTCGCGTCGGCGACGAACACGTCGAACCCGCCGTCGTACTCGCCGGCTTCGAGAGCGTCAGCGTCGGGATCAGTGACGAACCCGTCGAACTGCCCGTCGACAGCCTGCGTGATGAGCGTCGCGTCGACGCCCGGCATGGCGCTGTCCCCGACGGTGACCGCGGCGTAGACGATCTCGTCGCCGAGCTCGGTCGCCCTGTCCGGCAACGGCGGCACCGTGACGTCGGCGTTCGCGGGTTCGTCGACGTCCGTGCTCGTCTCCGCGTTGTCTCCTCCGTCGTTATCCTCGGCGTTTCCGTCTGCTCCGTTCTGCCTGTCACCGCCTTCTGTATCGCCGTGTTCCGTCTCGTCGTGTTCCGTATCGCCGTGTTCTGTGTCGTCGTGTTCCGTCTCGTCGTGTTCCGTCTCGTTGCTCCCTGTATCGCCCGCCGGATCGACCGTTCCGTGTTTCTCGATGGCGCGGAGCCGCGACTCCAGATCCGTGGGATCGGTCGATACCTCCCCGGTGTCGGCGATCTCCGCAACCATTGCTTCGACAGTGTCGACGCCCTCGAATAACAGGTCCATCAGCTCGGGGGTCACTTCCCGATCGCCCGAGCGGACCGCGTCGAGGAGGTCCTCCAGCGTGTGTCCGAACGAGGAGACGTCCTCGTACCCCATCGCGGCGGCGTTCCCCTTCAGCGTGTGGGCGACCCGAAACACGTCGTCCATCGCGGCGTCGTCCGAGGGGTCGGCCTCCAGCGCGAGCAGGGCGTTGTTGAGGTCGGTGATCCCGTCTTCGGCCTCGGCGACGAACGCCGCACGGTGTGAGTCCATCAGGCCGCACCTCCGTCGAAGATCGCACCGGCGACGTCGTCGAGGTCGTGGACCGCGTCGATCACGCCCGTCGCGACGGCGCGCTTCGGCATGCCGTAGATCACACAGGTGTCCTCGCTCTGTGCGATCGTCCGTGCGCCGGCGTCCGCCATCGCGCGGATCCCGATCGATCCGTCCGACCCCATCCCGGTCAGTATCACACCGACCAGCGGGTCGGAGACCGTCCCGGCGGCCGACTCCATCGTCACGTCGACGGCGGGAGTGACCGATCGCGAGTCGTCCTCCGTGAGCTTCACGCGGAGGCGTCCCGCGCGATAGCTCCCGACTTCGAGGTGGTTGCCGCCGCGGGCGACGAGCGCCTCGACCGCGCCGATCCGCTCGCCGTCAGTCGCCTCACGCACGTCGTACGCGGAAACGCCGTCGAGCCGGTCGGCGAACCGCGACGTGAACGCCTCGGGCATGTGTTGGACGATCAGGACGCGACAGTCCGCCATCGGCAACGAGGCGAGCACGCGCTCGACCGCGTTCGGCCCGCCGGTCGACGCCCCGATCACGACCGTCACGGGGTCCGTTAGGTCCCTGCTCGGGGTC
>NZ_JBHSWW010000190.1:0-4801 GCF_042661865.1 Halorubrum tibetense | reverse complement strand
GGCCGCCCGTGTACGTCGCGACTGCCACCGCGCCGGCGATACCGACGAGCACGAGGCTCGTGACGGCGGCGACGGGCCACCCGACGTCGTCGTATCGGAGACCGAGCGCCAGCGGGAGCGTCGCCGCCACGATGGGAACGACGACCGCGAGCGGCAGGAGCAGCTCGGCCATCGGGACCAGCTCACTCATCGGTATCACCCCGGTCGGCGGCGGCCTCCTCGTCCACGGGACCGCTTCCGTCGGCGCGAGCGACATCTTCGGCCGTCACGGCGGTCCCGGGACGACGCGGCAGCGACCCCTCATCCCGCATCAGACTCCGGAGGGTGTCGACGCGAAGCGTGCCGTACTCGTCGTAGATCCGGATACACAGAGCGAGCCCGACGGCGGTGAGGCTCACCCCGACGACGATGGCCGTGAGCACGATCACGTGTGGGAGCGGGCTGACGTACGCCGCGCCCTGCGCTGTCCCCGCGGGGATGATCGGGATCGCGCCCCCCTCGACGTATGCCGAGACGACGAACAACAGGAAGATCGCCGTCTGGAACAGGTTGAGTCCGATTATCTTCTTGATCAGGTTCTCGTTGGCGATCATCATGTACAGCCCGATACACAACAGCAGCGCGAACACGACGTACGCGTGACGCGTCGCGAGCACGTCGAGGACGCTCGCCGTTCCCACGACGGTCGATTCCACGACGGTCGACCCCACGACGGTCGACCCCACGGCCGCTTCGACGATGGAGACGAGCGTCATCGGTCGTCACCCCCGTCGGTCCGGGCCGTCCGGTCGTCGAGATGCCTCTCGCCGTCGGCAGCGGCGGCGTCGGCATCGGAGTCGCCGTCGCCGCTGCCGGCGAACCCCCGCGCGAGCAGGAAGAACAGCCCCATCAGCACGCCGCTGACGATGGACGCGATGCCGAGGATCTCCACGGCCTCCATACCGTAGGTCACGCGGTCGATCCGCGACAGCGGCACCGGGAGCAGCTCGTACTGGAGGAACGCGCCGCCCTGCGTCATCGTGAGGAGCCCGATCCCGGCGAACACGAGCGTCCCGCCGACCGCGAGGCCGACGACCACCGTGTTCGCGAGCCACTCGCGGGTCGCCTCGATGCCGAACGCGAACGCGATCATGAACACGACCGCCGCCATGATCGCGCCGCCCTGGAACCCGCCGCCGGGCGAGCCGCCGCCGTGGAAGGTGACGAACAGCCCGTAGGTGAACGCGAACGGGGCGACGATCTTCACCGTCGGCATGATCACCTGGCTCTCCGTGTACGGGGAACCCTGTCGTGTCGTCGAGTCGAGCCGATCGGTGCGAGTCGGCGCGTCGTCGCCGACATCGGCGACGTCGCTGTCGATGTCGTCCGCCCGGTCGCTCATGCGAACACCTCCCGCCGCAGGACGACGAGGACGGCGATCCCGGCGGCGAACACGACGACCGCCTCGCCGAACGTGTCGAACCCACGGAACGCGGCCAGTACGGCCATCACGGCGTTCTCGACGCCGGTCTCCGCGTACGTCTCGGCGATGTACCACTGCGTGACGTCGACGTTGCTCCACGCGGGCGCGTCGGGGTCGCCGACGGCGGGGATCTCCGCCATCGTCAGCACCATTCCGACGAACAGCAGGCCGGCCGCGCCGGCCGCGGGGAGGTTCACCGACTCGAAGGCGACCTCGTGGTCGATCCGTGTCGTCTTCGCGAGCGTCACTAACAGGAGGACGGTCGTGACGCCGGCGGAGATCGCGGCCTCCGTCATCGCCACGTCGGGCGCGCGGTAGAACGTGTACAGCGCCGCCATCCCGAGGCTGTACGCCCCGAACACGATCACGGCCGCGAGCACGTCCCGCGCGAGCGCCGTAACGATCGCCGTGACGACCACGAAGACGAACAGGCTCGCCTCGATCGCCGTGATCTGCGCGATAACGGGCTGTGGAGCGGAGCCGGCGGCGACGAGGGGAACGGAACCGCTCATCGGCGCTCGTCACCCTCCGTCCACGGCACGATCCCCTCCTCGAAGGCGGCCCGGGCGATCGCGTGAGCCGCCGTCGGGTTCGTTACGAAGATGAAAAACAGCAGGATGACGGATTTGAACCCCGCACCCTCCCAGCCGATCACGAGCGCGACGGCGGCGAGCGCGAATCCCGCACCCAGCGTGTCGGCCTGTGAGGCGGTGTGTGCCCGCGAGTACACGTCCGGTAGGCGGATCACGCCCGTCATCGAGACGAACGTGAAGAAGAGCCCGACGACCACGAACAGGACGACGAGCCCGATCCGCGCCGGTTCGAGCGTCTCGATCACAGCACACCACCCCGTTCGACGGTGAACTTCGAGATGGCGACCGCCATCAGGAAGTTGAGGAGCGCGTAGATCAGCGCGATGTCGAGGAACGTCGGCTCCGAAAGCGCAGCTCCGAGCATCGCGAGGATGACGACCGTGTTGGTGCCGAGCACGTTGACCGCGAGCACACGGTCCTGCATCGTCGGCCCCTTCACCGCGCGGTAGAGCATCCCGATCGCGAGGACGACGAATCCGGCGGCGGCCGCGAGCAGGAAGTCGCTCACGGTGTAGCCGGCGACGAGCGTCGCGTCGACGAGGCTCATTCGTCGGTCACCTCGTCCCCGGCCGCTTCGTCGTCTCCAGCGTCCGTCTCGCTATCGTCGACGTCGCTGACTGCTCCGCCGTCAGCGCGGGCGATCGGGAGCGGTTCGGTCGCGTCCGGGCCTTGGAATATCGCCACGTCGTCACGCTCGCGGGGCGTGGGGAGCCGCGCGGCCTCCCGGCCGTAGTAGATGAACCGGGTCCACCGCTCCAGGGAGCCGTCGAACAGGCCGTCGCGGGCCCACGGGATGAGCGAGTGGACGTAGAGATCGCCGTCACGGGCCCGAACGGTGAGCGTTCCCGGCGTCAGCGTGATCGAGTTCGCGAGCGTCATCAACGGGAGTCCGCTGCCGACGAGCACCCGCACGCGGTTCAGCGTCGGGTCGATCGGCAGCCGCGGATCGAGGATGACGCGAGCGACGATGAGGTTCGACCGGATGATCTCGACCAGCAGGACGGGGACGTACACGAGTCCGCGGAGCATCCGTAGCGGCGTTCGTGGGATCGACGGCTCGGTATCGATACTGACCCGCGAGAGGGTGATGGCGACGATCGTCGCGCTCGCGACGCCGGTCAGCCAGTCGAACCAGTACAGCGGGTCGCCGAGGACGAAATAAAAGACCAATGAGGTCGAGAACAGCGCCGCGAACCGGCGGCCGGTCGCCTCCCGGCGCAGCCGCTCCCGGCGGGTGGGGCGGGCCACGGGAGCCTTCCGCACAGCGAGCGACGTATGTGAGAGCTCGAACTCCAGCGGCTGGAGCAGCGTGGTGTTGCCGACGGGGGTGTACTCCGGATCGAGGATCACGGCTTCGCCCCTGTGCTCGTCGGCGTAGGCGACGAGCTCGCGGGCGTAGTCGCCGGGGCCGAACAGGTACTCCTCGTCGCCGACGATGGCCGTGACGACGCCGATGTCCGCCGCGTCCGCCTCCGCGAGGTCGGCAGTCGCCCACGCAGACGCCTTCTCCAGGACGCGTTCGGCGTCCGCCTCCCGCGCGGCGGTTTCGGGGTCGTCGCGCCGCCACGAGGCGAGCACGACGAAGTGGACCGTGTCGAACCCGTCGTTCTTCGCCGTCTCCGCGACGTATGCGACCGTCGATCGAAGCGTGGAGGTAGGTTCTACGGGAACGACGATCGAGCGGCCCGGGGGTTCGGCGTCGTCGTCAGCCACCCCCGTCACCTCCGGCAGCGTCGGTGATGGGTCGCTGTCTACACATAGTGATGTCTACCCGACGGGTGATTCTACCGACTCAAAACAGTTTGTATCCGTCCCGGCGCTGTCGGCTTCCATGTCCCTGAAACCCGTGTCCGGACGTGGTTCGTGCTGATCATTCGATCACGCCGAGTGCCTCGCCCAACCGGTCGGCGATCCGTCCGGCGACGGCGTCTTTCGTGCCCGTCGCTTCCTCCGGAGTCGAGTCGGGTCCGCCGACGAGCAGGACGCGCGTGCGGTCCTCGCCCATCACGCTCGCGTCGTTGGCGACGACGAACGCCAAGTCGACGCGGTCGCGGATCCGCTCCGCTTCCGCGACCATCGCCGCGTCGTCGCCGTCGGTCTCGGCTTTGAACCCGACGAGCGGGAGGTCGGGGTGCTCCGCGCGGACCGAATCCAACAGCTTGGGCGTTGGCCGGAGGTCGACCGAGAGGGGAGATCCGGACCGGATCTTCTCTTCTACGGCGTCCGCCGTGAAATCCGAGATGGCCGCGGCCGACACCAGGGCGTCCGCGGTCACCGCCGCCGCCCGACAGGCGTCGATCATCTCGTCGGCGGTCTCGACCCGAACCACGTCGGCGTACGGCACCTCGTCGCCGTCGTGCACGAGCGTCACGCTCGCCCCGCGGACGTAGCAGGCGCGGGCGACCGCCCGTCCGGTCTTGCCCGACGCCCGGTTCGTGAGGATCCGGATCGGGTCGATCCGCTCTTTCGTCGCGCCCGCGGTGACGACGACGTGCCGTCCCGAAAGCGTGTCCGGGGTCGTCGCCCGGGCGACCTCCGTGACGATCTCCGCCTCCGCCGCGATCTTCGCTTTCCCCTCCTCGATCCGGGGGTCCGCGAACGTCACTCCCCACGCCTCCAGCGTGTCGAGCGCGGCGAGCACACCGGGATGGTCGTACATCGGCTCGTGCATCGCCGGGGCCATCACCACCGGGACGCCTGCGCCGAGCGCGGTCGTCGCGCAGGTGGTGACGGGCGTGTCGTCGAC
>NZ_JBHSWW010000189.1:0-4813 GCF_042661865.1 Halorubrum tibetense | reverse complement strand
GTGGCCCACTCGGCCGCCGCTACCGCCTCGTCGACGGCCACCGGGAACGGGTGTTCCGGCGCGAGCCGGTAGTCGACGGAGACCACGACCGCGGCCGCACGCGTCGCGAGCTCGCGACAGATCCCGTCGACGGAGTCCAGCGTTCCCAGCGTCCACCCGCCGCCATGGAAGTGAACGAGCGTCGGTGCGCCCTCGGCATCGGCTGCGTCGTCAACGGTCGCGGTGCCTCCGTCGGTGTCGGTCGCTTTTCCGGCTCGATCCGCGGTTCCGTCGGCCGGACCTCCTGCTACCGCCGCGGGCGGTCGGTACACCCGAACGGGAACCGGGCCGTGCGGGCCGTCGAACGCCAGATCGCGGACGGTCGCCACCGGCGGCTCCGGATCGCCGGAGAACACCTCGTCCTCCAGTTCCCTGGCGGCGTCTACGGAGAGGGTGTGCCAGTCGGGGAGCCCGAGACCTTCGAGCTCGTCGATGACCGCCGCGAGTTCGGGGTCGAGTTCGGCCGCGCGCATAGGGGGAGCGAGGCGGTGGTCCTTTATCAGTCCGCCGGCTACCACGACCGATGACGGTCCGGCTCGGCTACGAGAACGGAACGATCCGCGTGGACGCCGACGGGGACGACGCGGGTCGGCTCCCGCCGCTTCCCGGCGTCGAGGCGGATCCCCGCTCCGGGATCGCCCGGGCCCCCGCGTACCGATACGCGGCGATCCGTCGCGCGCTCTCGGTCGCCGGGGTCCACGTCGAGGACCGGGTGTTCGACGGCGATCGCGAGGGGCTCGGTCTCACCACCGACTACGACCTCCGCGAGTACCAGGCGGACGCGCTCGCCGCGTGGCGATCCGCTGACGACCGGGGGGTGCTCGAACTGCCGACGGGGGCCGGGAAGACGGTGATCGCGATCCGGGCCATCGTCGAGCTCGGCGTTCCAACGCTGGTCGTCGTCCCCACGGTCGACCTCCTCGACCAGTGGGAACGCGAGCTGGCGACCGAGTTCGACGTGCCGATCGGCCGGTTCGGCGGCGGCGAGCAGCGCCAGGAGGCGATCACGGTGTCGACGTACGACTCGGCGTATCTGAAAGCCGAGGCCGTTGGTGACGCCTTCGAGCTCGTGGTCTTCGACGAGGTTCACCACCTCGGCGGAGAGGGCTATCGGGATATCGCCCGGCTGCTCGCCGCCCCCGCCCGGCTCGGCCTCACAGCGACGTTCGAGCGGCCCGATGGTGCCCACGAGACGATCGCCGAGCTCGTCGGCGAGCGCGTCTACTCGCTCGACGTGGACGACCTCGCTGGCGAGCATCTCGCCCCATACGACGTCCGTCGGATCGAGGTGGAGCTGACTCCGGCCGAACGGGAGCGATACGAGGCGAAACAGGGCGTCTTCGTCGAGTACCTCCGCGAGTCGGGGATCACCTTCACCAGCGGCGAGGACTACCGCAAGCTGGTGTTGCGCTCCGGGAACGATCCCCGCGCCCGAGAGGCGCTGCTCGCGAAGTCGGCGGCCCGTGAGATCATGATGAACGCCGAACGGAAGCTCGACCGGCTCGCGGACCTGCTTCACCGGCACCGCGAGGACCGCGTCATCGTGTTCACCGCCCACACCGACCTCGTCTATCGGATCTCGGAGCGGTTCCTGATCCCGGCGATCACCGCGGAGACGGGCGCGGCGGAGCGCCGCGAGGTCCTCGAACGGTTCCGCGACGGGACTTACTCCCGGGTAGTCGCCGCCAACGTCCTCGACGAGGGGGTAGACGTCCCCGACGCCAACGTCGCCGTGGTGCTCTCCGGCTCGGGAAGCGAGCGGGAGTTCACCCAACGGCTCGGCCGGGTGCTCCGCCCGAAGGCGGACGGCGGACGCGCGATGCTGTACGAGCTCGTCAGCGCCGAGACGGCCGAGGAGCGGGTCGCCGGTCGGCGGCGGTGAGCCGTCTCCGGACCCGGATCTGACGGTCGTCGGCGGAGAGACGCGTGAGTCGGCGGTAGCGGACGTGTGAGTCGGCGGTAGCGGACGTGTGAGTCGACAGGGGCGTCGTATGCGAACACGTTCGGGTCGCCGCTTACGCCGTCCCCTGCCGTACGCCGGAACATGCCCACGAAGACCGAGGAGCGCACGACTGACGGGACTGCCGCCGATTCCGCGGACGCGGCGACATCCGATACGGGGAACACGACGGCATCCGAGCCGGCCGAGACGACCCTCACCGTCAGATGTACTGGCCACGTGCGCCGCGAGCTCGACGGCACCTACGAGTTCGAGTACGCGTTCGGGGGCCACACGCTCCGGGCGTTCCTCGACGAGCTGTTCGAGGAGTACCCCGAGCTCCAGGAGCTCCTGATCGCCGAGACGGAAGCGGAGTCGACCCACAGCGGGTGGGCCCCGACGCCGGAGGAGCTCCCCGGGACCTGGCGCAAAAACCCGGTCGGCGAGCAGACCGTCGCGTACGCCCGGATCCTAGTGAACGGTCGGTTCAACGAGAACGAACGCGGGTTCGACACGGTCCTCGAGGACGGCGACAGGGTCGCGCTCGTCTATCCGTTCATGTTCTGTTGTTGAGCGGGGCCGTCGAACCGGCCCGCCGCGTGCCGCGGGTCGGACACGCTTATTACGAGACAGGACACAGGGTTCGCCGTTCGGCCGGCGTTCAGTCGGTCGGCCCACATATGGCACGCATCCGTCTCCTCGTCGACCTACCCGACGGCCCGTGGATCGCGGACGTCTCACGCGCGTTCCCCGACGCGGTGTTCCGCGTGTTGTCCGCGACCCCCGGCGAGAACGCCGGGTTCGCCCTCGTCCGGATCACCGGCCGACCGGTCGACGAAGTGCTCGCTGCGATGGACGACCACACCGGGCTTGTTGAGTGTTCCGTGATGGTCCGCGAGGCGTCGGACGCCACCGTTCAGATCGAGGCGTCGGCCCCCCTACTTCTCGCCGCCGCACGGGAGGCCGGGATACCGATCGAGATGCCGGTCGAGATCAGCGACGGTGTCGCCACGCTCGACGCCACCGGCGCACACGATCGGCTGTCGGCGTTCGGCGACCAGCTCCGTGCGATGGGACTCGAGTACGACGTCGAGTTCGTTCGTCAGCGCGTAAACCCGAGCCGGCTCCTCACGGAGAACCAGCTCGACCTCCTCGTGACGGCCGTCGAGTGTGGCTACTACGACGTGCCTCGGGGGTGTACGCAGACCCAACTCGCGGCCGAGGCTGGGATCGCGAAGTCGACGTGTAGCGAGACCCTCCAGCGGATCGAACGGACGGTCGTGCGGGAGTTCATCGGCGACCTTCCGACGGTGAGCGGCGAGTTGAAGCGGGAGCTGATGGACCGCTGACGCCGCGGTTCCGGGTTGTGGGGGGCCGCTGATTGCCGCACATCGATCACGTTCCGGTCGAACGGGATCAGCCCTCGTATCCGGCGAGGTCCATCAGCGCCTCGAACTGTTCCGTGTCGAGGGCGTCCTCGTACACGAGTCCGGTGAGCATCCCGCCCGGGTAGGTGTCGCCGTTCATCACGTGGTTCACCTTGTGACAGTGGAGCGCGTAGATCCCCGGGTCGGCGTCGGCGGTAAACTCGATCGTCTTCCGCTCCGCGGGCGCTATCGGCACCACGTCCTCGGCGTAGCGGGCGGACTCGGGGATCACCCCGCCGTCCTTCTCGACGACCTCGAAGCGATGATTGTGCGTGTGCATCGAGTGGGTCTCGTACCCGTTGTTCGTCAGGTGGATCCGCACGCGGTCCCCCTGCTCGACTATCATCGGCGACCCCTCCTCCGGGTGGAGGCTGTACGGCGCGGAACGCCCGTTCACCGTGAACGCGTCGGGGTTTCGGTCCCGATGCGAGAAGGAGACGTCGCCGCCGGCCGTCGACGCCGAGAGTCGGGTGTCCCAGTCTTTCACCGTCAGGAAGAACTCCTTGTCCGGCGGCTCGTAGTCGACGGGGTCCACCCGGAGGATCCCGTACATCCCCAGATCGAGGTGGTTCTGCGTCTGGAAGTGACAGTGGTAGAGGTGGGTACCGGGGACGTTGGCGGTGATCTCGTACGTGTGTTCCTCCCCCGGGCCGACCTGTTTCCCGGTCGTGGTCGGGGCACCGTCGTCCATCCAGCTCTTCCGGAGCGCGTGGACGTGGAACGTGTGTGCCCGGTTGTGCCGCGTGTTGTCGTAGGTGAGCTCCATCTCCGTTCCCTCGGTCACTCTGAGCACCGGGCCGGGAACGCTCGGCTCCGTCTCGGCCGTCTCCCAGCCCCAGACTTCGGGGAGCTCCCACGGGCCGCCCCGCGCGTCCTCGCCGAGCAGCTGATGGCGACACGCCCGGGTCGAGAGCGTCACCGCGCCGTCGCGCTCGTCGAGGTCGACGGTCGTCGGCGGCGCGGTATACGGGTACTCCGTCTCGACCGCTGTCGAGTCGCTCCCGGACCACTGCTCCGGCTGGGCCGTTACCGTCTCCTCGGTCGGTTCCTCCGCTTCGACACCCTGAGACGGCGCGCCGGCACAGCCGGCGAGGCCGGCGGCACCGACCGCGGCAGCCGTCGAAAGGAACGCCCGTCTCGAAGCGGTTCGTCGACCGAACGCGTGCAGGCCAGTCATTACGGTTCGACGTCCTCGCTCGGGGGAGTTAACGCAGTCCCGCGCTCTCGGCGGCCGGGAATCCGCCCGTACCGGTTCGACTCTTTATCAGTGCTCGCCGTCAACCGACGACCGTGTTACGCAAGGACCTCCTCCGCGTGTCGAGAGCCGGCGGCGGGTACCGCCCCGAGTTCGTCGACCGCGAGCACCGCCCGCTCGCCGCGCGCGTGCTCGGCGCGTTCGAGGCGTCGG
>NZ_JBHSWW010000188.1:0-4870 GCF_042661865.1 Halorubrum tibetense | reverse complement strand
TGGGCGCGTCCGAGCTCGCGACCGGCGTGGAGGTCGTCGTCGAGCCGGTCGCCGCCGGCGGCGTCACCGAACCGGTACCGCCGATCGGGACCGAGCGTCTGCAGCGATTCGAGCGACGCCATATCGGTGTCGAAGGCGGACACTCCCTGCAGGAACCGATCCCCGTGGTGGTCCGCGGCGAGTCGGTCGACGATACGGCCCCCGGCACCACCGAGACCGATGACGTGCACGCGCATACGTCGATCCGGTCGCCCACCGGGGAGTTATCTCCTTCGGCCGAGACGGCGGCCAGTTTCGAGCCCAGTCGGCGACTCAGAACTCGTCGAGGCGACGTTGCCCGGGCGGTACCCGGGCGTCGGCCACGTTCGGGTCCTCGGGTTCGGCACCGAGGAGTCTCGGGAGGGCAGTGTCGGCGAATGTGAGTGCGAGCACCAGCACGATCGGTGCCAGAAACAGGCCGTGGAAACCGAATACGACCGGACCGAAGATGTACGCCAGCATGAGCAGACCGACGTGGGTCGTCTTCCCACTGAAGTACGGTCGCAACACGATATCGGGGATCGTGTCGACGACGACGACCGCGACGAGGAGGAACCCGCCGACGTACACGAGGAGGTCGAGATCACCGCCCATCACTGCCGGAGTCGCGGTCGCGGCGGCAAGGGGGAGGTACACGATCTTCATCCCGATGACGGGGATGAGACTCGCGATCCCGGTGAGCGCCCCGGCCAACGCGGGGTACGGGACCTGTGCGCCCGCCGGCGCGACCAGGTTGTATCCGGTGTACGTCGTGACGGCGATAACCGAGATCGCGATAACGTTGAGCAGGTTCCCGTACAACACCGCTTCCATCTCCGCGTCGGCCGCTTCGAGGTACTCCCGAACGATAGCCTGATCGTCGAAGGCGACAAGCCAGTCGTGGAACTTCGAGCCGTCGAGGAGCAGGTAGTAGGTGACGACGACCGTGATGAGCAGGTTCAACAGGAACCCGGTTATCGTGTTCGTTAGCAACGAGGCGTGTTCGGCGAGGAACTGGATCAACGGGTCGAACTCGCCCGCCCGATACGCCGCGATCAGTCCGTCGAGGGTCAGTTCGGAGAGATCGAGTAACCCCTCGAACCACTCCGCCTCGCCGTCGAGCGTCTCCCCGATCGGGTACCGCTCGATGACCCGCCTGGCCTCCACGACCAGCAGAACGACCGTGGCACTCAACAGCCCGATCAGCGGGATGCCGATGAGCGACAACGAGACGACTGCCCGTACCCGCGCGGGGAGCCGAAACCGCTCCAACCGGTAGTAAAAACGCCGTGTCGAGTAGTAGAGGAACACCGCGACGGTGAGCGCGGCGATGAACCGGTAGGCGATGTAACCGGCGACGACTGCGACCGAGAGACCGAAGAGGGCAACGACGAAACGCTTCTCGTCCATGCACGCCGGTGTCCCGGTGGTGGTATAAACTATGTGGAGGATATCCCGGGAAGAACGTATGTGAGAACCGAAACGCCGCGACGTCGCTGCGTCACCGCTCTCTCACAGTGGATGGGTCCGCGTCGGTCGCGCTGTCGTCGTCGACTCTCGAGTCCGTCTCGCGTTCTCCCCCTACGTCGACGGCGCGGTCGTGGTGGGCCAGCTGCTCGCGGTGTAACGAGAGGATCATGTCGGCGAGGAAGCCGAACACGAGGAGCTGGATCCCGAGGATCGTCGCCCCCGCGGCACCGACGGCGATGATCTCGTGACCGACGCCGTGGACGATCCATCGGTAGAGTACGTAGGCGGCCATCACGGCACCGGCGGTCGTCGAAAGCGCGCCCACGCTGCCGAAGTAAAACAGCGGGTTGTTCGTCTTCGCCTTCCGGTACAGTTCGAGGAATATCACGCCGCCGTCCCGGATCGGGTGGAGGTTCGTCGAGGAGCCACCGGGTCGTGGCCGGTAGGTGATCGGCACGACTGCGACGGGAACCCGGTTCTTGACGCACTCGACCGCCATTTCCGTCTCGATCCCGAATCCGTCCGCCGAGAGATGGAGCTCGAGGAACGACTCGCGAGTGAACGCGCGGTATCCCGAGAGAATGTCGGCGAACCCCTCGCCGTGGATCACTCGGAAGGCGGCGTTGATGAGGCGGTTCCCGATCCGGTTCAGTCGCGTCATCGCGCCGGGACGCATGTCCGCGAACCGGTTCCCGATGACGTGGTCGGCCGCGCCGGTTCGAAGCGGTTCGAGCATCGCTTCGGCGTCCCCGGCGTCGTAGGTCGCGTCCGCGTCCGCCATGAGCACGTACGGGGCCTCGACGTGCTCGCGGACCGCCTCCCGGATCGCTTGTCCCTTGCCGGTTCCGGACTGTTCCACGACGCGAGCACCCGCGTCGCGGGCGAGCTCACGGGTCCCGTCGGTCGACCCACCGTCGATCACGAGGACCCGGCCGAGGCCCGCGTTCCGGAACTCCGACACCACCGTCTCGACGGTTTCGGCCTCCTCGAACGTCGGGAGGAGGACACAGACGTCGTCCTGCTCGCTCATTATCGGAGCGATACGGGGCGCATCCGTAAACGCTCCCCTTTCCATTCGTCACTCGACAGGACTGGGTCGTGTCCGAGACAGTTCGGTAGTCGCATCGGCGACCGGAGCGAGATGGATACAACCCATACGCTCATGTAGGATACTCCTCTATATGGTAGCATGTCACAATCCACCAACAACCACACAGACGAACTGCTCAGCGCGGCACGAACGGCGACGGGGGACGAGCTGCGGAGTCTCACGTACTTCACCGAGGACGACATCGAGCAGCTCTACCTCCGCAGCGACCTGAGCCGAACTGCTGATCTTCTCGGATTTGCCGAAAACGAGCGCAACGGGTTCCACGCACAGTCGCTGTACGCGGACAGTCAGCTCGGAGACTACCTGTTCACCGTTCGTGTCTTCGAGAACGGATATCTCACCCGAGTGATCGCGAACGACCACGGAGTGTGGGTGACCACCGACTCGATGGAGATGGACCGCTTCGAGGAGCTCGCAAGCGCCCTCGCGGCGATACTCCGCTCGTTCGACCCGGCGTGATCGCCGAGGATCGGTCCCCACCGACCGGCGGAACGTCGTTCTCCCGGATCAGCCGAGGTGGTCCTCGAACGCCGAAAGGAGAGCGTCCGCGTCGACTGGTTTCGTCACGTATCCGTCCGCGCCGGCTTTCACCGCCTCGATCATCTTCTCCTGCTGGTCGACGCTCGTACACATCACGACCGTGGTCTCCGGGTCGTGTTCCTTGATCGCGGCAGTCGCCTCGATCCCCGTCATCTCCGGCATCACCACGTCCATCGAGACGGCGTCCGGGGCCGTTTCCTCGAACGCATCGACGGCCTCCACGCCGTTCTCCGCCTCGGCGACGACCTCGAACTCCGGCTCCAGCGCGTCCGTGATCACCGTACGTTGGAAGGCGGAGTCGTCGACGACGAGAACCCGGTTTCCCATGTCCGTCTTACCGAGTGACGCGTATATATATCCGTGGTCGACGGGAGCCTAGTCGACGCCACGGCCGATGAGCCGTAGCCACGAGACGGTCACGACATCCCTCCGACAGAACCGTCCCGATATCTCTGGTATTCCTTGTATATCTGTGCGAGCGTATAATGACCATAGGGACAACGTTAAGGTCTATCCTGTGGTATTCGAGCACATGGAAACGCGGAAGGTCCAGCGGCTCGGCCCCTCGACGCTGGCGATGACGCTCCCCGCCGAATGGGCGAAGGAGCACGGCGTGAACAAAGGTGACGAGGTATCGCTACGGATGGGCGGAAAGGGAACGCTGACGGTGTTACCCGAGTCGGTCAGTACGGAGGAGTCGGAGGCCGTGATCCACGCCGACGGACTCGACGCGCGGTCGCTGGAACGAGCGGTCGTCGCACAGTACGTGCTCGGCCGTCGTGTTATCCACGTGCGGAGCGAGGGGACGCTCGACAGTGAACACATCAACGCGGTGTACAAAGCTGAGACCCAGCTGATGGGTCTCGGCGTGATAGAGGAGACGCCGTCCGATATCTCGATCCGGTGTTCCGTCGACCCCGAGGACTTCACGCTCGACAACCTGCTCGAACGGCTCGAGAACACGGGGTCGACGATGCGCGGCGAGGCGGTGAAGGCGCTCGCACACGGCAATCCGGACCTCGCACAGCGTGCACTCAACCGGGAGCGACAGGCGAACAAGATCTTCGTGCTCCTCTTGCGGCTGATCTTCACCGCCTACCAGAACCCGAACCTCGCACGGGCCGTCGGGTTGGAGGAGGGGTTCCCGCTGATCGGCTACCGGTCCGTCGCGAAGAACCTCGAGCTCACCGCCGACAACGCCGAGGACATCGCCGACATCGTCATGGAGGCGGACGGCCACACCCTCGATGTCGACAGCGCCACGATGCGGCAGATACGCGAGTTCACCGATCAGGTGGACGAGCTCACGGCGCTCGCCGTCAGGGCCGTTGTCGAGCGGGATTACGACCTCACCGTGGAGTGTCGCGACCGGTTCGGCCGGCTCGAGGACCGCGAGCGGGAGATCCTCGACGAGCTCCCCAACGACCTCGACAACGAGACCCTACTGATGACCCGTGAGGTGCTCGTCAGCCTCCAGCACACCGCCGAGTACGCCATGCGAAACGCCGAGATCGCCGCGAATCTCGCGCTCAACGAGGCGTCCGACCACGTCGACATCATCTGAGCGGTAGCAGGGGTACGCGGACCGACCGGACTAGGGTGCCCGCTCCGACGCGGCCGTTTCTTCGTATGAACGTACGTGTTTAGCCCGGGCTGATTTCGTCACTGTCTCGTAGATAGAGACACGCGGGGGACACATGGTCCGTCAGCAGGAATCGGGAATGCCTTCTC
>NZ_JBHSWW010000187.1:0-4876 GCF_042661865.1 Halorubrum tibetense | reverse complement strand
CGGGTCGTCCCGCGGCGGCGTCGGGGAGCGGGGCCGGAACCGCCGCGGGCAACGCTGTCGAGAGCGGTAACGGCGAGGACGCGGTGACCGACGCGCAGGTCCGTGCGGATATCGAACGGGAGCTGGAGGACGCCGAGCTGACGTGGGGGGGCGTCGAGCGGTCGGAGACGCGTCGGCTGGAGCTCGACACGAGCGACGTCGACGACGTCGACATCGACAGCGACGCACTCGCGGGGTCGGCGACGGAGACTCGGACAACCTCCGGCACCGTCAACGACGCCGTCTCCCAGCTCAAGGGGTTACAGGGCGGCGAGCAGAACACCGCCAGCGGCGCGGGGACCGACGACCAAGCCGCCGCGCTGCGTGAGCTCCGCGAACAGCAGCAGGCAGAGGAGATGGCCGAGGCGGACGACGAATCGGTCGTCGATCGGATCCGTGGGGTGTTCAGGTAGCCGAGTCGAAAGCGGTCGAGGTCCGACCCGCACATCGTCTTCTTATATACACCCGGTCACCTATCGACCACTGTGTCACGCGTCACGGTCCGTATCGATCCGCACGTCCACTCCGACGACAGCTACGACGGCCACGAACCGGTGGAACTGATCTTGGAACACGCCGCGGACATCGGACTCGACGCGGTCGTGATCACCGACCACGACACGATGGGCGAATCGCTCCGCGCGGCGGCGCTCGCGCCGGAGTACGGGCTGATCGGGATCCCCGGTGTCGAGGTATCGACCGCGCACGGTCACCTGCTCGCCATCGGCGTCGATCGGATGCCGCCGCGTCGCGAGTCGTACGCGGACACCGTCGCCTGGATCCGCGAGCACGGTGGCGTCGCGATCGTGCCCCACCCGTTCCAGCGGTCCCGCCACGGCGTCCGACGACGGGACATCCCGGTTCCGGAACCGTCGGTGAACACGGAGCGATCGGGCGGGACGGCCGCGGAGAATGAGAGGGTAGAAGTCGAGGCGACGACCTCCAGTGCAAGCACCGATCGATCGGGTGCCTCGGAGACCGCCGCCCCGATAGAGATCGACGCGGTCGAGGTGTTCAACGCGTGGCTGTTCACCGGGTACTGGAACCGCCGCGCGCGACGGTTCGCGGCGAAACACGGCTACCCGGGCGTCGCCGCCAGCGACGCACACCACCTGAACTACGTCGGCCGCGCGTACACCGAGCTGACCGTTGAGGGGCGCGACCGCGTCGCGGACGTGACCGCGGACGACGTGCTCGCGGCGATCCGTGCGGGAACCACGAGCGTCAGCGGGAAGCGTGCGCCCGTCCCGATGGCGGCGAAACACTACGTCACCGCCGGGGTCCGAAAGTCGGGTTACGCCGCCCGGACCGGGACACGACGCGGCGTCCGAGGCGTGACCTACGCCATCCGGGAGTCGGCGTCCATCGCCCGCGTCGCCGGGTACCAAGCGATCCAGCGGGCGAGCCGGGCGGCGTCGTGGCTGTTGTAGCCGATTCTCGTCAGTCCCGGACGATCCGTGTCTCGCCGTCCGCAACGACGACGTCGAGGCCGTGTTCGTGGACGAACGCCGCGGTGTAGTCGGGGACGACCCGTTCGGCCGCGAACCGCGCCCGCAACAGCGGGATCGTGTCCAGTAGGTCCGCACGCGTCGCCAGCCCGGGGAGGCTCTCGACGAACTCCACGTCGAGGCCGGCGTCCCGACCGCGGTTCGCGAGCGTCGGTAGCGCGGGCGCTTCGAACGCGCCGTCGAAGTCGATCGGCTCGGTGAAGCCGGCGTAATGGACCCGGCCGCGGGTCGATGGGCCGAGTACGACGCCGTTCGTCCGGAGTTTCATCGCCGCCGCGTCGATCAGGGTACGCGAGAGCAGCGCGGTCCGCGGCGTGACGACCGCGACCGAGTCGGCTCCCTCCTCGCGAAGCAGGTGCGTGACGGTGTTGCCGGCGCGAGCCCCGAACGACGAGCCGACCTGTCGCTCGAACCTGGCGTCCTCGGTGCCGCCGAGCGTGTCCGCGACCAGCGCGCGGAGCTCGGCCTCGGGTGGGGTGTCGGTGCGGTGAGACTCCGGGATAGTCTCCTCGTCGGGGTAGTTGACGAGCAGGTCGCCTCCCGACCGGTCGACCGCGAGCACGGCGTCGCGAAACGCGGCCTCGTACAGTTCGGCGGCCTCGGCGGTCGTCAGCGGCGTCGATTCCGCCAGTTCGGTCGCGACGAGCCCCTCGCGGGGCGGGTTCGCCAGCACGACGACGACGGTCATACCCGAACTGAGTCGCGGCGCAGCCTTCAAGCCGCGGTTTCGGGTCGACGGGAGAACGGTGTCGCGCGGCGAGAGGCGTTCGGCGTCCGCTCAGGAGAAGTCGCGGCGCATCGCGATCTCGAACCAGGGGCACAGGCGGAGCTGGCGGTACAGCGCCGGGTTCTCGTGGAGGTGGTCGTAGTCGACCCAGAGTCGACCCCCGATCTCCTCGTCGTCGGGATCGAGCGTCGTGTCCTGGAGCGTGACCTTCAGTACGGCACACACCTCCCACTCGACGCCCGCGTTCGGGTAGTAGCGCTTGTACTCGAACCGGTCGGTGACACGGAGGTCGTCGTATTGGTCGGGCGTGATGCCCAGTTCCTCTTCGAGCCGCTGTTCGGTCGCGTCCTCCTGTGACTGCCCCTCGACGGGGTGAGAGGCGACCGTCCCGTCCCAGTGGCCGTCCCACAGCCGCTTGGTGGGGGCGCGCTGGGCGAGGAGGATCCGCCCGTCGGTGTCGAACACGAGACACGTGAACGCGCGGTGGCGGATCCCGTCGCCGGTGTGGGCGTCGAGACGATTGACGGTTCCCTGCTCGTTGTCGTCGGGATCGACGGCGATGACGTCCTGTGCGGCGTTCGCGTGGTCGATGTCGGCGTCGCTCACGCTTCCCTCCGGATCGGGCGTCCCGGTGTCCTCGGAGCTCATACGGCGTTCGTCGCTCACCAGCACTAATAACTGTTCGATACGCCGGCGAGGGCGGCCGTGTTCGAAACGGCCGAACGGTTCGACGCGCTTAAACGGCTGCCGCGGGTATCTAACGGGGATGAGTGACCCGGCGCTCGACGTTGTCGAGTTCGTGTTGACCACACACTTCTACAGCGAGAACCGCGACCTCGACGAGAACGACCTCCCGCCACGGTTTCGGCGGGTGTTCTGGTCGGCCGACGCGGCCGATGACGCCCCAGGCGGCGTCGAGCGCCCGCTAACGGCGACCGACGAGACCGCCCGGACGGCGACCGGCGTCGAACGGCCATGGGACGCCGTCTCCGACCTGCTATTCACCCAGCGCACGGAGTTCTCCGGCGAGATCACGATCACCCAGCCGGAGATGGCGATGGAGTGGTATCAGGACCACGCGGACGCCGACCGGATCGCGTCGAACCCGACGCTTGTCGCGACGTTCGAAGCGACGGACGGGTTCGATGCGCCGGTCGACCACGAGACGGCGCGGGCCGATGTCCGTCCGATACAGGCCGACCGCGTCTGGATCGACGCGCTCCTCGAGGAGTACTTCGACGAGGACGAAGACGAGGACGCCGAGATGCTCGATCTGGTCAACATCCGAGCGCCGGAAGAGATCGAGACCACGCTCGCCGACCTCGTGTTGACCGGCGACCAGGAGGAGGAGATCCAGAAGATCGTCAAGGCGATCGAACACCGCGAGTACCTGGCCAGCATCGGGCTCCGCGAGATCGGCAAGCTGCTGTTCGTCGGCCCACCGGGGACCGGAAAGACCACCGTCTCCCGCGCGCTCGCTCACGAGCTCGGCGTCCCGCTCGTCGAGGTGAAGATGTCGATGATCACGAGCCAGTACCTCGGCGAGACGGCCAAGAACGTCGAGAAGACGTTCGAGGTCGCGAAACGACTCTCGCCGTGTATCCTCTTTATCGACGAGTTCGACTCCGTCGCGAAGACTCGGCGCTCGGACGAGCACGCCGCGCTGAAACGCGCCGTCAACACCCTGCTCAAATCGATCGACGAGGTATCGCTCGTCCGCGACGAGGTGCTCCTGATCGGAGCGACGAACCATCCCGACCAGCTCGACGCCGCCGCGTGGCGACGGTTCGACGAGATCGTCAACTTCCCCAAACCCGACCGGGACATGCGCGCTGACATCCTCCGTGTCGTCACTCGTGAGATGGACATCGCCGACTTCGACCCGCAGGTCGTCGCCGAGCGGACGAGCGGCCTCACCGGCTCGGACCTCCGGATGGTGCTTCGCGAGGCGGTGTTGGGCGCGCTCACTGAGGACCGGATGACGATCACCCAGGCGGACGTGATGGCGGCCGTCGAGGATTTCGAGGAGCGGGACAACCTCAAAAACATGGACATGATCGACGGGGAGGGCGCGGAGCTGCTCGGCGAGACCGACGACGCTGGCCACGACCACGGCGCCGGCCACGACCACGGCGCCGGCCACGACCACGAGGGGTCACGCGACCACGGGGACGCCGCCGGCGACGCCCAGGATCACGCACACCCGCAGGACTGACTACGGGACCGATCTCGGGTTACCGCTCGACGCTCGCTCACGACCCGTCCTCCAGCACGCCAGCGACCGTGTAGCCGAAGCCGCGGTCGACGACCGCGGCATCGAAGCCGGCGGCGTCGAGATCGGTCGAGAGCGCGTCGGGCGCGAGGAACTGCGAGTCCATGCCGATCGCTCGTTCGGCGGCTGCGAGTCCCCGGCCCAGCGGGTGTGTCGGGTCGAACTCGCGGATCACGAGGACACCGCCGGGCGCGAGGACCCGAGCGGCCTCCAACAGCGCCGCCCCCTGGTCGGGGAGATGATGGAAGGCGTCGACGACGAGCGCCGCGTCGACCGCGTTGTCGCGAAACGGGAGTCGCCCTGCGTCGCCCGCGACCCCCGACAGCCCTC
>NZ_JBHSWW010000186.1:0-4912 GCF_042661865.1 Halorubrum tibetense | reverse complement strand
CGCCGCGCCGCTCCCGGTCGCGAGCGCGTTCAACACGGTGCCCGCGCCGAGCGCGGCTGCCCGTCCCTCCATGCCTTCACCGCGGACGAGCGCGCGCAAAGGGTTAGCGATCGCGGCGAGTCTCTCGGTCGGGTGATACGCTCTCGGTTCCGACGCGAGCCCGTCGTTCCTCCTCGGGCGAACGCGGCCCTTTTCACGGAGGCGAGCGGACGGATCCGCATGTCAGCACCGTCACGCGGCGACGTCCCGCCGACGTCGATCGGGGTCGACCTCCGCGAGGAGGGTGTCGTCGTCGAGTATCTCGACGGCCGAACGACGCTGTACCGCGGCGTCCCGGAGCCGGTCGAGGGGTCGATAACCGCCGGCCCGGGCAAGGAGACGCACGTCCTCGTCACGGACCCGACCGAGACGGAGGGCGTGATGACGTACGTGAACGATTACAAGACGGACGAGGCGATCTTAGAGGACTCCGGCGTCGGCCGCGTCATGGTGGAGAACGGCGAGACCGACGAGGTGTTCCCGGGCGTCGTCGTCGGGCGGACCGGCGAGCGCAACGAGGTGATCGCGGACCCCGAGGTCGCCGGCGGCCGCGTGTTCGTCTTCGTTGAGGACGGCTGGAGCGAGGGGAGCTTCGAGATCGTGGCCGGGCCGGATCGGGGGATCGACGCGTATCGATGAGCCTCGCGAAGCCGTGGCGCGAGCTGGACCGGGAGACGGTTCGGAGCGCGCCGAACCGGTACGCCTGTTACGAGCTCGGCGACGCCGACGGGACCACCCTCGGGTTCGGGGCGGGGATCCTCCGGGACGAGTTGAAAGAGGCGCTCGCGTACGGCGACGCCGAGCGAGTGCGGTGGGAGCTCGCCGAGTCGGCCGACCACGCGGCCCGGATCCGGGCCGACCACGGGGAGTGACCGTGCCGCTCGCACCCGACCGTGACCGCTCCCGTCTCCCCATCCCCTCGTTCCTCCTGGACACGCCCCCCGGAGGCGTGTTCCGGCTCGGCCATCGGGGGTGTTGTGGGCAGTACCCGGAGAACACGGTTGCCGCAGTCGAGGCGGCCGCGCCACACGTCGACGCGGTCGAGGTCGACGTGCGGGCGTGTGGGAGCGGGGAGCTCGTCGTGTTCCACGACGAGACGCTCGACCGCGTCACGGCCGGAAGCGGTCGGGTCGACGAGACGCCGTTCGCGACGATCCGCAACCTCGACGTGCTCGGGTCCGGCGAGCCGATCCCCACGCTCGACGACCTGCTCGACGCGATGGCCGCGCTCCCCGACCCGCCCGCGCTGGACGTCGAGATCAAGTCGTCCGAGTCCGAGACGTCCCGGGTCGCAGCGGCCGTCGTCGCGAAATGTGCGGCGGCCGATGTCGACGTCTTCTACTCGTCGTTCCACGAGCCGATACTCCGTGAGATCCGATCAGCCGACCCCGACGCCTCCCTCGCCGTCGTGTGTAGCGAGCGTCCCCGTGACGCGCTCGACCTCGCGGACGCCGTGGACGCGGTCGCCGTTCACCCGTGGAAGGCGCTGATACTCGACTCCGACGCGACGGACGGGGCAAGTGACGAGACGGTGGACGAGACGAGCGACGAGACGAGCGACGAGACGGTGGACACTGACGTCGAACTCGTCACGGCCGCCCACGACCGCGGACTCGTCGTGAACGCGTGGAGCGGTGAGACCGCGACGGAGATCCGGCAGCTTCGGGCGGCGGGCGTCGACGGCGTCATCGCCGACCGGTGGGATGTCTTCTGACTGGCCGACGTCTGTTGACCGGCGGACGCCTGCTGACCGGCGGACGCCTGCTGACCGGCCGAGAAGCCGGACGAGCGGCACGCTACGAGCTCCTCGGGACGCTGACCGAGTTGGCAGGCGGGAACGGTCGGCGGCGCTCACAACACGAAGAACGCCGCCATACCGATCCCACCTCCGCCGAAGATCAAGTACACAGCGTCGACGCCGCGGTGGAAGAGGACGAACGTGGCGAGCGCCAGGACGACCGTGAGCGGATCGAGAACCCCATCGACGACGAACGACTCACGCGCGAGTGTGACCGTCGCCCCGAGGATCGCCCCGACGACGGCAGCGTTGACGCCCGTCAGCGCCGTCTGGATCACGTCGTTCTCGCGGACCTTCGCGAAGTACGGGAAAAACCCCATAATGAAGACGAACGACGGGCCGAACGCGCCGATCGTCGCGACGAGCGCGCCGAGAACGGCGACCATCAGCAGTCCGCCGGAGGCGTCTAACAGCACCTTGTAGCCGACGAACGCGGTGGTCATCACGACCGGCCCGGGAGAGAGCTGTCCGATCGCGACCCCGTCGACGAACTCGCGGGCGGTCATCCACGCGAACTCGTTGACGACGTACTTCTCGATGAACGGAATGAGTACGAGCCCGCCGCCGTAAATAAACGACCCCGTGTAGAGCATGAACGCGAACAGCTGCACCCACGTGTTCGACCAGAGGAGGAGCAGTAGCCCCCAGATCGGCGAGGCCTCCAACGCGCTGCGCGCGCTCGGCCCGAGCAGGTCGAGGACCCGGTCGCGGAACGCGTAGCCGACAGCAGCGACGCTCCCGACGACCACACCGATGCTCACCGCCCGGAGGTTCGCTCGCACCCACGCCGATCGGTAGAGCGCCACGGCGATCAGTCCGGCGACGACGAAGGCGACGACCGGGTTCGGGTTCACGACCGCCGTGACGAGAACCGTCGCGACCAGTAACACGACGAGCAGGACGTCGACCTGCCAGGTGCTCCCGCGCACGTCGAACTCGAGGTCGGTCCGACCCTCCGCGAGCGCGGACTGCCCCATCGACCACGCCGCGCCGACGATGAGCCCGATGACGACTGGGTTGATCCCGTAAAAGAACGCCTCGACGGAGGGAACGGCCTGAAACGCGAAGTAGATCCACGAGAAGAGGACGACGAGCAGGAACGTCGGAAGCATGAACGCGCCGCCGGCGACGACCGCGCCGAGGTTCCCGCCGCGGACCCAGCCCAGGAAGATGCCGAGCTGCGTCGAGGCAGGGCCCGGCAGGGTGTTACAGATGGCGAGGCCCTCCATGAACGTCGACTGATCGGTCCAGCCGTCCGACGCCGGATCGTCGGGGTCGTCGTCGACGAGATCGTCCTCCATCATTGCGATGTGGACGAGTGGACCGCCGAAGCCGACGATCCCGATGTAGAGGAAGTAGCGCGCGATCTCCCGAAGCGTTTCCGGGGTCGCTTCACCCCGGTATGAGGCGACGTCCGCGGTCGACGTCTCGGTCATGTCGACGGCTCCCCACGGTTCGTCTCTCCCGCCGTGAACCGAACCCGTCCGTTACCGATCCCCATGGATCCGGATCGGACGGTGCCGATAAATAGGTTCTCCGTAGCCGTGAACGGTAGATAGCTCTCTCGAACGGGTCGACCGCGACCCGGCGACCGATCGGTCGACGACGACCTCCGACACGCCGGGTCGATTCCGGCGGACCCGTGAGCGGTCCGGTCGGCTAAGTACCCTCCCCGAGAACGGTTCTACCGGCGATCGTATCGAATCTTTGCTAATTACTACATATTTCTATATACCACTACGTCGCGACAATTGCGGTACTCACGGCTACTTGCTTCCCATGACCGTATTATATATCACATAGCATACTACTTAACCGAATCCGGCCTTCAGTTCGGTGATGGCACCCAGCCAGAACACGAACGGATCGGGCATCACTCGGCGGAAATCGCTTGCGGCGCTCGCGGGCGTCGGAACGTTGGCGGTGGCTGGCTGCTCCGATGACGACGGTGCGAATCTCACCATAGAGGCCTCGGGTTCGAACACGGTGCGACCACTTACCGATGCCGTCGGCGAAGCGTTCGAGGACTCGCGTGACGACGACGTCCGCGTCAACGTTCGTGGACCGGGCACCGGTGCGGGGTTCGAGGAGTTCACCCAGGGCGACACTGACATCCAGAACGCGAGCCGCGACATCTCCGAGGGGGAGCAGACTCGTGCCGACGAGAACGGGATCGACTTCACCCGGTTCACCGTCGGTCAGGACGGCCTCACGGTGTATCTTCACCCTGAAAACGACTGGGTTGACTACATTACCGCCGACGAACTCCAGCAGATTTACGACTTCGAATCCGACGTCGAGACCTGGAGTGATGTTCGCTCGGAGTGGCCCGATGAGGATATCGACGTCTGGAGCCGGGACACCGACTCCGGTACGTTCGACTTCTTCACCGAGGTGATCAACGGTGAGCCTGCTCGGGTCCGACAGGACGACATCACGATGCGTCAGGAGACCATCGCCATCGTCGACGGTGTCGCACAGAATCAGTTCGCCATCGGCTTCGGTGGCTGGAGCTACTGGCAGGAGAATCAGGACCGTGTTAACGCAGCTCCCGTCCAAGACCGCGGCGAGAGCGAGGCGTTCGCGCCGACCGTCGAGAACATCAACGCCGGTGACTACACGCCGCTGACACGGCCGCTGTTCACGTTCTACAACAACGATGCGTTCGAGCGGGAGGTCATCGTCGACTTCGCCCGGTTCTACTTCGACAACGTCCAAGACGTCGCACTGGACGTCGGCTTCTTCGGTGCGCCCGACGCGACACTCGACGAGAACCACGAGAAACTGGACGAACTGCTCTGAGGGCAGCTAATGAGTTCAGATACAGACCTCGAAATCACCGCCGCGGACGGTCGTATTGAGGCCGACCAGCGACGCAATAGCGTCGTCCGCGGCGTCCTCTTCGTTTGCATCTCGGTCACTATCCTCACGACCCTCGGTATCTTCTGGGTGCTGTTCAACGAGGCGACACACTTCTTTCGCTCTTCTGTAGGAGATTGTTGATACTGCTGAGCTGCTGCTGTCGAGTCGAAGAGGACAAGGACACCGCGTCAGCGGTGTCCGACACGGATGATT
>NZ_JBHSWW010000185.1:0-4914 GCF_042661865.1 Halorubrum tibetense | reverse complement strand
GGCGTCTCGATCGGTGTGACGGCGCTCGCGGGACGGATCGACGACCCCGCCGTGCTCGGCGTGGCCCCCGACTGCAGCTACTTCCTCGTGGGCGCGCTCCTCGTGGGGGTGCGGATGGCCGGCTGATCCGGATACGGACGGTTGGCCGATCCGCCCGGGACCGCGTCCCGCCGGCCGACGGCGGGTGCCAGCAGTACGGTCGTCAGATCCACGTTTTTCGCACAGTCGAACGATGCTGTCGGATCGGCTTGAGAAACTCATTTATGTACATATGGTATGGAATAAATAGTGATCCCGTTGAGCCCGCTTTCCATCGCGTTGCTCGCCGCGGTCGTCACCGGCACGGCCGCGGCGATCCTCGCGTGGCGCGAGCGGCCCGAGGCGGGCGCGACGTGGCTGTCCGTGCTGCTCGTCGGGCAGGTGTGGTGGACGACGTTCCTCGTGTTCGAGCTCGAGACGCCGACGCTGGCGGCGAAAGCGCTCTGGTACGATATCCAGTGGATCGGGGTCGTGACGATCCCGATCGCGTGGCTGCTGTTCGCGCTGGAGTACACCGGCCGGGACCGGTACGTGACGCCGCGGACGATACTCGGACTGGCGGCCGTCCCGCTCGCTACGCTCGTCGTCGTCGCGGCCGGGGACCCCGGAGGGTTGATCCGAGCGGATGCGACGGTCGCGGAGTCGCCGGTCGGTTCGTTTCTCCGCGTCGAGCCCGGTCCGTGGTACTACGTGATCGCGGGCTACACGTACCTCCTCGGACTGTTCGGCTCCGTCCCGATCGTCCAGCTCGTCAGGGACGATGCGCGGCCGTTCCGCGGGCAGAGCGCCGCGCTCCTCGTCGGCACCGCGGCCCCGTGGGCCAGCAGCATCCTCTACCTCTCCGGCGCGATCCCAGTGGCTGGACTCGACCCGACCCCGCTCGCGTTCGCCGTCTCGGGGGTTGCGTACCTCCTCGCGCTCTCCCGGTTCCGCCTGCTCGCGCTCGCGCCGGCCCCACGCCGTCGTGCCCGGCAGCTCGTGTTCGAACACCTCCACGACCCCGCGTTCGTCGTCGGAACCGAGGGGTACGTCGTCGACCTGAACCAGAGTGCCGTCGACGTCTTCGAGATCGAGCGCCGAACGGCGGTCGGCGAATCGGCGTCCGCAGTGGTGCCGCGATACGACGCGCTGGCGGACGCCGAAGTCGACCCCTCACCGCTCGTCATCGTCGGGGCCGACGGTCGCCGGCCGTACGAGGTGACGGTCCGAAACGTGACTGACACCCACAGTCGGTCGATAGGCCGGGTGGTCGTCTTCCACGACGTCGGCGACTACCTCGGCCAACAGCAACGATTGGACGTCCTCAACAGGGTGTTCCGCCACGACGTGCGAACCGAGACCAACCTCATCTGCGGCTACGCGGAGGTGCTCGCGGGCGACCCGACCGACGAGCGGGCACTCGGCGTCATCACGGAGAGTGCGACCCGCATTCTCGAGCTCAGCGAGCGGACACGTACCGCGAGCGAGCTGTTCGGTCCGACGGCGGACCCGCCGTCCCCGATCGCCCTCGACGAGGCCGTCAGGTCAGTTGCCGCGGAGCTCGCGGACGAACACCCACACGCGCGGGTTTCGGTCGCGGATGACCTCCCGGACGTTCGTGTTCCGGCGGTCGTCACCGTCATCGCCGAGAACCTCTGTTCGAACGCGATCCGGCACAACGACGCCGAGTCGCCGTCCGTGTGGCTCGACGCGAGCGTCGCAGACGGCTGGGCGGACCTCGTCATCGCCGACGACGGGCCCGGCATCGACGAGGCGGAGTACGAGGTGTTGGCGCGCGGCACCGAGACCCCGCTCGATCACGGAAGCGGGATCGGACTGTGGATCGTGAAGTGGGCGACCGACCACGTCGGCGGTAACCTCTCCTTTGAGCGACGGGAACCGTGCGGCACGACAGTGACCGTCTCGTTACCGACGGTCGGGGGCGGTGCGGAGACGACGGACTATCCCGACAACGGCAATCCCGGCGACGACTATCCCCGCGACGGCCCGAACGGGGACGATAGCCCCGTCGGCGTTCGGTAGGCACTTGTTCGGTCCGCCCGACTCGGGGACATGGACGCCACCTATCTCCCGTACGCCCTCCTCGCGATGGGGGCGTACGCGCTCGTCTCCCCTCTGATGCGCGTCGCGACGACCGGCCCGAACGCGGTCCCGAGCGACGTCGCGGTCGTCGTCTCCAACACGCTGCTCGTTGGAATGGCGCTCGGCGTGCTGTGGTACACGGATCAGGGGTTCACGACACATCTCTCGTCGCCGAAGCTGCTCCACGTGCTCGCGGCGGGCGTCTTCCTCGGGATCGGGATCCTCGCGCTGTACCGATCGCTGGCACTCGGGCCGGTGAGCGTGGTCACGCCCATCTTCGCGATGTTCCTCGTGTTCTCCTCGGTGATCGGATTCCTCGTGTTGGGCGAGTCGTTCACGGCCCGGAAGGCGCTGGGGATCGTCTTCGCCGCGCTAGCGGTGTACCTCGTTTCGGGGGCCTGACCGAGCGGGTCGCTGCCGCGGCCGACGGATACAACTCGGGAGCCGTCGAACGGACGGGTATGAGCGAGCTCCCTCTCGAACACGTCCACGTCGCGCCCGACGACCCCGAGAACGCCCCCGCCGTCTTCGTGTTACACGGCCGTGGGGCGGACGAGCGTGACCTGTTACCGGTCGCCGAGGCGCTCCCCGACGACCTCCACGTCGTCAGCCTCCGCGCACCGGACCCGCTTCAGGGCGGCTACACCTGGTACGAGCTCGACCTCTCCGGCGGCGGACTCCATCAGAGCCAACCCCACACGGCCGACTTCACGCGGGCGCTCGACCTGGTGGCGGAGAGCGTCGACGCCGCGGTCGACGCCTACGGGATCGACCCCGGCCGGATCGGGTTGCTCGGGTTCAGCCAGGGCGCGATCACGAGCCTCTCGCTGTTGCTGGACGCGCCCGACCGCTACGCGTGGGTGGTGGCGTTACACGGCTACCTCGCCGACACGCACGCCGATCACGATCCCGAGGGGATCGCGGAGGAGCCGGTGTTCATCGGCGCGGGCACCGGGGACCGCGTGATCCCCGAGTCGCGCGCGTCGTCCGCGGCTGACCGCCTCCGCGAGGTGGGTGCGGCGGTCACCTACGAGACGTACCCGGTCGGCCACGGCATCGGCGACGCGGAGCTGGCCGACGTGGTCGCGTTCGTCGAGGAGCACTACTGAGTCGGGGAACCGGAGCGATCGACGATGCCGGCGGCGGAGTCCCATTCCCCCCGCGACACGGCCCGGCGACGGGAGCCGTGCTACTCCGCCGCGTCGCCGTCGGCCGAGAGCGGCTCCGTACACCAGTGACAGAAGTCGATCTCCGCGTCCGTCTCCCGCCCGCAGTGCGGACAGTCGATCGTCGGGGGTGCGTCGTCGGCTTCCGTGGCCGGACCCGCCGCGGTGGCATCCGCTGGGGTAGACTCCGTCACGTGCGGGCCCGTTGCTGGTGGGTCCGTAGCCGACGAGATTCCGGTCGAGCCGTCACGGGACGACGAACCGCGTCCGGCCCGGCCGGTTCCGCCGGCTTCGGGTCGGTCGGACTCGCGGTTCGCCTCCGCGGTCACCCCCGTACGTCGCTGTCGCTCGTACTCGCGGTTGTTGCGGACCGCGACGAGGTAGGCGTCGAGGATGCTGGCGACGACGACCACGAGCGCGGGTGCGACGTCGGCTATCGGGGGGATCTCCCGCGCGAACAGCTGCTCCATCGCGGCGTCCGGGACGAGGAGGACGAGCGTCGCCGTGATCGCCACGTACCAGCCGAACGCCCGCCCCCACCGGCGTAAGTAGGCGTGGCCGAGCCCGGAGACGAGGACCGCCAACAGGACGGCGAGCCAGGGTCGCCGTCGGGTGAGATCGCTCATGCCCGGTGGGTACGAACCCCGGGACTGAGTAGTTGTCCCTCGGAGCGTTTATGTCCCCGAAACGCCGACCGTGAGACTATGCTCGGTATCGCGGCCGGCGACCTCGCCACGGGGCTCTGGTACGGGTTCATCGGCGTCGCCGTCTGGACCCTCCCGTTCGCGATCGCTTACCTCCTCTACCGGCGGTGGCGCGGGGAGGGCCCCGAGTCGCGACGGGAGGCGGAGTAACGCCGCCGTCGCGATCGCACCCGGGTGGACTCGCTCCCTGCGAGCGTCGGTCGCGGGTCCCGATCGCGGAGCTCGGTTCCGGTTCGATCACGTTTTCCTCCCTGCTCCCCGGACATCTGATATGACAGACACGGCGCTCGTTATCGGCGGAACGCGATTCATCGGACGACACACCGTCGCCGACCTGCTGGCGAACGGCTACGAGGTGACGATGCTGAACCGCGGGAACCACGAGGACCCGTTCGCGGACGACGACCGCGTGACCCACGTCGAGGGCGACCGGAAGAACGAGCGGGACCTCGAAACCGCCCGGCTCGCCGCGGAGCCGGACATCGTGATCGACTGCGTGGCCTACCAGCCGGCGGACGTCGCGACCGCGACCGACGTGTTCGCGGACGTCGATGGCTACGTGTACATCTCGTCTGGGTCGTCGTACGCGGCCGAACACGTCCCCAAACGCGAGGGCGTCACCCCGCTGGAGCCGTGTACGCCGGAGCAGGCGGTCGACGACGACCACGCCACCTACGGGAACCGGAAGGCCGAGGGGGATCGGGAAGTGTTCGCCGCCGCGGAGGCCGGCGTGAACGCGGCTGCCGTCCGCCCGTGTATCGTCTACGGCCCGTACGACTACACGGAGCGGCTCGACTACTGGATCGACCGCGTGCTCACCCACGACCGGGTCGTGGTCCCCGGCGACGGGCAGAACCTCTGGCACCGGGCGTACGTCGAGGACGTGGCGAGCGCCCTCCGGATCGTCGCCGAGCGCGGCGAGC
>NZ_JBHSWW010000184.1:0-4947 GCF_042661865.1 Halorubrum tibetense | reverse complement strand
AGCCGGCGTCTCCGGGATCCGGACCCGCCCGTTCGTCGTGGGGACCGCGATCGGTGAGTTCCCCTGGGTGATCGCCGGCGTGGCGCTCGGGGTCTCGGCGGACCGGCTCGCCCGGAACGACCTGTCCGCCGTCGACCCGTCGCTGATCCTCGCGCTGGCGCTCGTCGGGCTGTTACTGCTCGCTGGCCCGATCTATCGGACCGTTCGAAGTACGAGTCACGTCACTCCGTCGGAGTGAGCCAGTCTTCAAAGTGGATCGATTCCAGTACATGATACCAGTCGTACGGCGGAAAACCCACCGCCCGAATAGCGGTTCGGTCCGCCATCGAACGGCAGGGAGATCGTGTGCCTCCATGGGACCGATCGACGCGTGTTCCCCCGGTCCCCAGATCCCGGGATGCTTCCCAGCCCTAACCCCGGAGCCGCCGTCGAGGTCGACGGCGGCTCCAACGGGGGTACCAGGGGTATCGCGTCGGTCCTGTCAGTCCCGCGCCGATCCAGTGCTACTCGTCGGTGCCGTCAGCGTTCTCTCCGTCGGTGTCGTCGGCGTCGGTGTCGTCGGCGTCGGTGTCGTCGTCCGTATCCGCGTCGTGATAGCTGACGTCGATCCCCTCCGGGACCGGACGGAGCAGGTACCTCCCGGTCCGACCCTGTCGAACCGGTGCGAAATCCGCGGTGAACGCCGTCCGGGTGTTCTCACGGATCTCGAACGGCTCGTTGAACGTGAGCGGCGCGTTCCCCGGGGTGTCGACCGTCGCCTCGCCGCCGTCGACGAGAGTCCCTTCGACATCCGAGACTCGTAACTGGAGGAACTCGTACTCCCCCACGTCGAGCTCGCGTTCGTCTATCAGCTGGGTCTCCTCGCCCTGTAGCTCGACGAGGTCCGCCTGCTGTGGCTCATCGAACTCGTGGTACTCCCGGCCCGCGGGCTCCACGGTCGACTCCTCTTCGTCCTCATCCGCGTCGTCGCCGTCTCCGTCAGTTCCGTCGTCCTCGTCACCTTCGTCGTCCGGGTCCTCCTGCCCGCTCACGGCACCCTCGGGACCGAGCCAGATCCCCTCGATCGTGACGACGAGCGATTCGAAATCGCCGATATCGACCGGCTGATCGGTGACCGAGGTCGCGAGCGTGCCGCTCGCGCGTCCGACACAGCCCGCGAGCCCGCCCGTCGCGACCGCGAGGACGCCGCTCGCCTTGAGATACGTCCGTCGTCGGATCCCGGCGCCGAAGTCGATCGGCACGTCAGACACCCCCGACGGAGCCGGCGTCACCGTCGCTTACGGCGTCACCGAGCGATTCGATCGCTCCCGAGAGGAACCCGTCTATCGTGTCGAGTAGGTCACCGACGAACTCGGGGACCGGTTCGGGCAGTCCGTCCGACGGACCGACCTCGTCGACGTCGGGGTCGGCGGCGCCGGGGCCATCGGTTGCGGCCACGCCGACCGAACCGACACCGACGAGGACGACCGCAGCGAGCACGGCGACGAGAGTAGTTGTAGTCACGTTCATGACGACTCCCGCTTGGCGTGCGACGGGCTTCAATAGCTGAAGTCGTTCAGTCGGTTTACGCCGAATTAAGCCGGTTTATATCCGGTATCAGCAAGTGTAACGCCATTTTTCGATCGATCAGGGCGCTCGGGTTCGATCGGGCTATGGCGGCGGTTCCATGAGAGGCGGGGCAATGGCTCCGTGAGAGGCGGGGCAATGGCTCCGTGAGAGGCGGGGCAATGGCTCCGTGAGAGGCGGGGCAATGGCTCCGTGAGACGCGGGGCAGTGGCTCCGGAAGACGGACGGCAGCGATCACGGTCGAGTCGCGACGGTGGTGACGAGACGCGCGGGGGTGACCACGTGGCCTGCCGGATCAGGCGAACGGGTCGTTACTCCGTCCGTGTCTGAGATACTGAACCGCGACGCCGACCAGCACCAGCAGACCGAAGACGACGACCGAGAGGTCGGCCTGTTGAGCGATCGCGATCGCGTTTCCGTCGACCACGGCGCGCCAGACGGGGTACACGGTGGCGACGACCCCCGCGCCGAGACCGGTCAGTGCCAGCGAGATGATGAGGTCGTAGTGCCGCATCGCGAGGATCCCCGCGACTCCTCCGACGACGACGGCAGCGACGAAGAACTGCTGGAACTCGGGTTGTGCGAGAAGTCCGGACTCCGCGAGCGCGTCGACTTGCACCGCTTCGAGCATCGGATCGCCCGGCTCTGCGGGGTCGTACACGAGGTCGAGTACCGACTCCCCGACCGTCAACACGAGCGTCGCGAGCGTCGTGACGACGAACGCGGCGATCGCCACGGTGAATCGCGCGACGAACGGGAGGAGCGCCCGCCCGACGACCGCGCCGAACAGGACGAGCACGCCGGCGAACGTGAGCCGCCCACCGGCGGATACGGTCCCGGTCGCGAGTTCGGGGACCACGATCCAGCCGAGGACGCCGCCGCCGAACGCACCCGCGATCCACCCGGTCCACCCCAACACGAGCCCCTTGAGGTCGTACGCGGCGGTAACGAGAACGAGGCCGATGAGGGTGTTGAGACACAACAGCGCGAACAGGATCGGGGTCTCGGTGACGGGCATATGGCCCGGTATTGTTCGATCCCCTATAAGAGCGTTTGGAACGGTTTAAGGCTCCAGCCGGTTCGGGTCGCGTGGGAACATGATCGCCTCCTTGATGTTGTCGAGCTCGGCGACCTTCTGTACGAGCCGGTCGATCCCGAGCCCGTACCCACCGTGAGGGGGCGTACCGAAGCTCAGCGCCTCGATGTAGAACTCGAAGTTGGCGGTCTCGACGCCCTCCTCCTCCATGACTTCGACCATGCGCTCGACGTCGTGTTCACGCTGGCCGCCCGAGGAGAGCTCCTGGCCCTTATAAATAAGGTCGAACTTGCGGGACGCGATCTCGTCGCCCTCGACGTCCTGCATGTAGTAGAACTTCTCGTCGGGATAGCCGACGACGAAGAACGCGGGATGGCCCTGCTCCTCGAAGTACTCGCCGAGGAGCTTCTCGCCTTTCGTATCGAGGTCGGTAGGGTCGTCCGGGAAGTGGCCGTACTCGGTCTCCAAGACGTCGAGCGCCTCCTCGAAGGTGATCCGCGGGAAGTCGTCCTCGGGGACCGTCAGGTCGACGTCGAGCAGGTCGAGCTCGCGCTCGGCGTTCTCGGCGGCGGCACGGAGCGCGTATCGCAGCGACTCCTCTTGGACGTCCATCACGTCGTGGTGGTCGTCGATGTACGCGAGCTCGACGTCGAACATCGCGATCTCGGAGACGTGTCGTGAGGTCGCGAAGTCCTCCGCACGGAACGCGGTGCCGTTCTCGTAGACGGCCTCGTACCCCGCCGCCATCAGCATCTGTTTGTACAGCTGCGGGCTCTGTGAGAGGAACGCGTCCTGGTTGTAGTAGAGGATGGGGAACAGCTCCGCGCCGCCCTCTGCACCGCCCTTCGAGATCCGCGGCGTCTTGATGTCGACGTATCCCGCCTCGTCGAACCACTCCTCCATCGCCGTCATCAGCTCCGACCGCAGCGTGAACACCGAGAGGACCTCCGGCTTTCGGAGGTCGAGCGCACGGTTGTCCAGCCGCGTCGAGAGGTCGACGTCGACGTCCTTCGAGATCTCCAGGGGGAGCGGGGAGTCGGCCTCGTCGATCACCTCGTACGCGGTGGGCGCGATCTCGACCCCGCCGGGGGCCTGGTCGCTCTCCAGTGGCTCCCCGACGACCCGCACGACATCCTCCGATCCGGCGTCCTGTACCGCCTCGAACAGCTCCGGCTCGCGCTCCTCTTTGAACACGACCTGGATCAGTCCCTCCCGATCGCGGACGATGAGGAAGACCAGCCCGCCCAGATCGCGGATCTCGTGGACGTGACCCGCGATGGCGACTTCCTCGGCGTCCGGTTCGACTTCCGACGTGTGGATCCGATCGATCATATAAGTGAAGTTACGTGCAACTGGCCGCGCATCGGGCATAGGCTTGTCGTCTCGTCGTCGACGGAACGGCGGTCACGTCCCCACCGACACCGTTCTACCGGCACTGACGCCGCACGTGTCACGGATCGAAACGAGACGAAACCAGCACGGATCGAAACGCGGTGAAACGAAGCGAAGCGAGGCGTCCCGCCCTCGCGTGACCCTTCCCCTCGTGCCCTCCCGCCCCTCCCGTGACCGCGCGTCAGTCGAGATCCAGCTCGTCGCGGACGGCGGCCTCCGCGCGCCTGAGTACGTCGCGGATCGCCAGACCGGTGTCGGCCGCGACCGCTGCCGCCTCGTCGTACTCGGCACTCACGTCGTACACGTCGCCGTCGGCGGTCGACGCGACCTTCACCGACACCTCGTGTTCCGTTCCGTCGACGCGCACGGTCGCGGTCTCGAAGGACCGCTCGGCGATCCAGCGGTGGCTCGCGCCCGCCTGCCTGATCCCGAGGGTCCCCGTCTCGCGGGCGAGTCGCTCGGCGACCGCCTCGGCGTCCTTGGGTTTGCAGATCACCTTCACGAGGTGGCCCGGTCGCGACTTCTTCATCGTCGTCGGGACGACCGTCACGTCGCGTGCGCCGGCGTCGACGAGGACCTCTTGGAGGCCGCCGAGCACCTCCGGCGCTGCGTCGTCGAGGTTCGTCTCCAGGACGGCGATGTCGTCGGCGACGAGCGCCGGATCTCGGTCCTCGGGATGACCGTGCCTGTGGTCGGCACGATCGTGTCCGTGGTCGCTGTGACCCTCCTCGTGGTCAGCGTGGGCGTGTCCGCGGTCGCCGTGCCTCTCCCCGTGACCCGCGTCGATACCGTCGCCGACGGGGCTACCGTCGACGGCCTCGAGGCCGTCACCGACCAGCGCACGGAGCACGTTCGGGTGCCGCTCGAACGTCGCGTCGCCGGCACCGTAGCCGGTGGCGTCGACGTCGAGGGGCGGGAGCGATTTCACGCCCTCGGCGATCGCGGCGAGGATC
>NZ_JBHSWW010000183.1:0-5893 GCF_042661865.1 Halorubrum tibetense | reverse complement strand
CCAGCGGGCACACAGCCAGACCACGTCGTGGCCGCGGGCGGCCAGTCCGGACGCGATCCGTCGCGTTCGCGCACGGGCCGGCGTGTCGCCGTGCCCGGGAGTGAAAAGCGAGACGAACGCGACACGCATACGCCGATTCGACGCCCGGACTGAATAAAAAGACACGGCATCGGGTTCGTTCACCCGAAACGGTTTCACACCGGGGACGGAACCGGACGACATGCATCGATACGATATCGAACGGTACCTCAACGTCCGCAGCGCCGGCGGAGCGGACCTCGGCCCCGGCGGCCGGCTTTCGTTCCTCCTCGACACCACCGGCACCCCGCAGGTGTGGTCGGTCGAGGGGGCACTGGAGTGGCCCGAACAGCACACGTTCTACGAGGAGCGAGTCACGTTCGTCGACTCCTCGCCCGAGTACTCGGAAGCCGTCTTCGGGATGGACGAAGGGGGGAACGAGCGCGCCCAGCTGTACCGCCTCGACTTCGAGTCCGGCCGGATCACCGATCTGACCGACCGTCCGGGGGCCAAACACCGATGGGGCGGGTGGAACAGCGACGGCGAGCGGTTCGCGTTCGCCTCCAACCGCCGCGACGAGTCCGTGTTCGACGTGTACGTGCAGGGGCGTGACGAGACGGGTAGCGACGCCGAGCTCGTGTACGAAGGGGACGGCTGGCTCTCGGTCGCCGGCTGGTCGCCGAGCGACGACCGGCTGATCGTTCACGAGGCGCACTCCTCGTTCGACCACGACCTCTACACGCTCGACCTCGAGTCGGGCGGTCTCACCCATCACACCCCGCACGAGGGCGACGTGCGATACGGCAGCCCCGAGTGGGGACCGGACGGCGAGGCCGTCTACCTCGTCACCGACCGCGAGAGCGACACCCTCCGGCTGGAGCGTCTGGACCTCTCGACGGACGAGTTCACGGTCGTCGCGGACGGGAGCGACGGCATCGACGAGGACGACGACGAGGCGTCCGGGGCCGCGAATGCCAAACCGGGCCCGGACGGCTGGAACGTCGACGGCGTGGCGATCCACGAGGAGTCCCGCCGGATCGTCTACTCGCGAAACGTCGATGGCTACACGGAGCTGACGGTCGGCGAGCTCGCCTCGCCGCACCGGATCGACGAGTTCCCCGCGCCGGACCTGCCCGACGGTGTCGCCGGCGGCGTGAGCTTCGGGCCCGACGGCGAGCGGTTCGCGATCACTGCGACCGGCAGCACGGCGAACGCGAACGTGTACGTCGTCGACGTCACCTCGGGCGAGACCGAGCGATGGACGAACGCCTCGACCGCCGGGATCCCCCGCGAGACGTTCATCGAACCCGAGCTCGTCCACTACCCCACCTTCGACGGGCGACAGATCCCCGCGTTCTTCTCCGTACCCGAGACGGAGACGCCCGCGGACGGCTACCCCGTCGTCGTCGACATCCACGGCGGGCCGGAGTCCCAACGGCGACCCTCGTTCGGGTCGGTCAAACAGTACCTGTTGAACGGCGGGTACGCGGTGTTCGAGCCGAACGTCCGCGGCTCCTCGGGGTACGGGAAGGCGTACTCCGGGCTCGACGACGTCGAGAACCGGATGGACTCCGTCGCCGATGTCCGCGCGGCCGTCGAGTGGCTCCACGACCATCCGGAGGTCGACCCCGACCGGATCGTCGCGATGGGCGGGTCCTACGGCGGGTTCATGGTGCTCGCCGCGCTGACGGAGTATCCCGAGCTGTGGGCCGCCGGCGTCGACATCGTCGGTATCGCCAACTTCGTCACGTTCCTCGAGAACACCGGTGACTGGCGACGCGAGCTGCGCGAGGCCGAGTACGGCTCGCTGGCGTCGGACCGAGAGTTCCTCGAGTCCGTCTCGCCGATCAACAACATCGAGTCGATCGAGTCGCCGCTGTTCGTCCTCCACGGCGAGAACGACCCCCGGGTGCCCGTCGG
Organism: Halorubrum tibetense; assembly: GCF_042661865.1. Classification (GTDB taxonomy): domain Archaea; phylum Halobacteriota; class Halobacteria; order Halobacteriales; family Haloferacaceae; genus Halorubrum; species Halorubrum tibetense. The sequence continues at coordinate 3,955 of NZ_JBHSWW010000183.1, read as the reverse complement.
CGAGGCCGAGCAGATCATCGAGCAGGCTCGCGAGCAGGGCGTTCCCGTCCGGAAGCTGATCTTCGAGGACGAGGGGCACGGCTTCTCGAAGCTGGAGAACCGCATCGAGGCGTACCGCGAGATCGTCGACTTCCTCGCGGAACACGTCTGATCGGGGTCGCGACCGTCCGGCTTCGGCCCCAGCCCCGCACGTACCCGCCTCGTTTTATTCTTGCTCCCCGTAGCCGTCGCTATGAGCTCGAACGGCCCGGCACTCGTCTCGGAGGACCGGTCGCTCCTCGTCCGTGCGGCGTGGTTCCTCCTCGTCGGCTGGTGGGCGACCGGGATCTGGCTGAGCGTCGCGTGGCTCCTCCTCGTGTTGGTCGTCACGATCCCGATCGGGATCAAGATGATCAACGTGGTCCCGATGGTGTTGTCGCTGAAACCACCCGCACGCGAGTTCGTGGAACGGGCCGGGGACGGCGCGGTTCGGTCGAGAGAACAGCGGAGCCTCGTCGTTCGGGCGGTGTGGTTCCTCCTCGTCGGCTGGTGGGCGAGCGGGATCTGGATGGCGGTCGCGTACGCCCTGACGCTCTCGATCGTCGGGATCCCCGTCGCGATCTGGATGTACGGGAAGTTACCCGCGATCGTGTCGCTGTACCGCTACTGAGCTGCCGCGGCGCGCTGAAACGACGGCCGCCGGAAACGAGAGGAAGTGGACCGTCACCGCGGTCCCCTGCTCGCGACCCGCCACGCCGCGCCGTCTCCGCTACCAGTCCGGCCCGAAGTCGGGGTTGAGCTGGCGGTCGGTGCGCTCGATCGCGTCGATCGTCGCGACGTCCTCGTCGTCGAGTTCGAGGTCGAGGCTCGCGAGGTTATCCTGGATATGCGCCTCGCCGGTCGCTTTCGGGATGGCGGTGACGCCCTTCTCGCGGAGCCACGCGAGGCTCACCTGCGCCGGGCTGACGCCGTGTTCCTCGGCGATCTCCGCGATCGTCGGGTCGTTGAGGATCGCTCCCCGTGCCAGCGGCGAGTAGGCGACGAGCTCGAGGTCGTTGGCATCGGCGTACTCGCGGAGCGCCTCCTGGCGGAGCAGCGGGTGCATCTCGACCTGGTTCGCGAACGGCGTCTCGCCGAGGGCGTCGGTCGCGGCGTCGAGGTGTTCGGGTTCGAAGTTCGAGACGCCGATCCGGTCGATCAACCCCTCGTCGCGCAGCTCGGCGAAGGCGGGCAGCGTCTCGGCGGGATCGTACGCCCCAGCCGGCCAGTGGACGTACATGAGATCGACGCTCTCGACGCCGAGTTTATCGAGACTCTCTCGGGTCGACTCGGCGACGTCGGCGGGCGCGAGCTGGTCGATCCACACTTTCGAGGCGAGGAACACGTCCTCGCGGTCGACGTCGGCCGCGGCGATCCCCTCACCGACGGCCGCCTCGTTGCGGTAGATCTGGGCGGTGTCGACGTGGCGGTAGCCCGCTTCGAGCGCGGTTTTTACCGATTCGGTACACTGTGCGGGGTCGTCGTTCTCCCACGTTCCGAGCCCGAGGACGGGTATCCCATCGCGGGTTGGCGTTTCGGTCGGCTGCTGCTCTCGGTGTGACATGGATCGGAGTACGGTCGTGGACGGAAAGTCGCTTGTGATCGGTCGGTCGGATCTTCACAGCGCCCTCGTCGGACCGTACGGCGGTTCGTCGATACGGGTCCACGGCACCGCGGCGCATAACTATATAACTGCGATCGTCATATCGGCCATGGCTGGGATCCGGCGGTCTTCGGCGGGTAACGCGTTATCGATATTGGCCGTGGTGAGCGCGCTTCTCGCCCTGGCGCTCGTCTCCACGTATCTCTCATACGTCCTGTTTGCGATCGTGCTCGCATACGTTCTCACCCCCGTACAACGGAGACTCGAGGAACACGTACGCTCGATGACCGCGGCGATCCTCCTCATCGTGGCCTCGATACTCGTGGTGTTCATTCCGCTCGCGTACGTCCTCGCCATCGCGATCCAACAGGGAGTAACACTCCTGACGCCGCTCCAAGAGGGAGAGATAAGCCCGGATGGGATCCAGGGTCGGCTCGAAAGCATCGGATACGTCGTCGATTTCGAACTGTTGTACGAGACGTATCAAGAGCCGATCACGGACGGGGTACAGAGCCTCGCCCTCGGTACACTCAGTGCCGTCAGCGGACTCCCCGACGTGCTGATCGGGTTCACCGTGACGGCGTTCGTTCTCTTCGCGCTGTTGCGCGACGGCGACCGGCTACTCGCCTGGTTACGATCGGTCGTTCCGATCCGCGACGGGGTACAGCGCGACCTACTGGAACAGCTCGACAATCTCATGTGGGCGTCCGTCGTCGGCAACGTCGCCGTCGCAGCCATTCAAGCGGGGCTGATCGGGATCGGATTGGTGGTTGCCGGTATTCCCGGAGTCGTCTTCCTGATCGTGGCGACGTTCGTTCTCGCGTTACTCCCCCTGGTCGGCGCGTTCGGCGTGTGGGTTCCCGTCTCGACGTATCTCTTCGTGATCGGACGCCCCGTGGCAGGGGGAGCGTTCCTGGTGTACGGTTCCGTGGTTAGCGCCTCGGACATGTATCTCCGGCCCGCCCTCATCGGCCGGAGCGGAACGATCAACGTCGCGATCATCGTCGTGGGTATTTTCGGCGGGGTCGTCCTGTTCGGGGCAATTGGCCTGTTCATCGGGCCCGTCGTTCTCGGTGGCGCGAAGATCGTTCTGGACCTGTCCGCCAGAGAGCGCGGCCAATCGACGACGGGCTGAATCCGATCGGCACTCGGATCCGTACTCACCGGAGCAGTTTGGCCCCGCTGAGATGCTCCCCTTCAGACGTGGCCGGAAGGACACGGCCGTTTCGTGCCGCGTGCTCAGTGAACGTAGGCGGGAGTGGATACGGCGCTGAACCATTTATAAGTGGGTGACTGGTGTCGCGGTCGGCCATTTATAAGTGGGTGACTGGTGTCGCGGTCGGCCATTTATAAGTGGGTGACTGGTGTCGCTGTCGGCCATTTATAAGTGGGTGACTGGTGTCGCTGTCGGCCATTTATAAGTGAGTGGCTGGTGTCGCTGTCGGCCATTTATAAGTGGGTGACTGGTGTCGCTGTCGGCTGTGTATGCGTCCTCGACGTGTCCGTGGTGACGACCTCCGAACCCCCGTTCGCTCGGTTATCAATAGTGGACCGTCGATCGACGGTGAACGCTTCTAACCTACAACCTGTCCACACTACGGGGAACTAGAGCAGCCGATCGAGTATCTGTTCCGTATCCGAATAGTTCAGAGGAGTATTGTGACTGCCGGTTCGGTTTCTCCGGTACCGAGTAGGCGACGGACCCGGATCAATCACTCTCGTTTTCGTTCGAGACGGGTTGTTCGGTCGCGTCCTCGCCCCCAGAGCGCCGCGCTACTCGTCCGAAAGCAACGCCCGTGAGGAGTTCGTCACGACGAGCAGACTCGACAGGCCCATCGCGACCGCGGCGAACAGCGGGTTGAGGAGGCCGGTGACGGCGAGCGGGATGGCGATCGCGTTGTAACAGAACGCCCAAGCGATGTTCCCCTTGACACGCCGGCCGGCCGCCCGCGAGAGGGCGAACACGGTCTCGACGGAGTTGAGATCGTCGTCGACGATCGCCACGTCGGCGGCGTCGGCCGCCATCGCGGTCCCGCCGCCGAGCGCGACGCCGAGGTCTGCAGCTGCGAGCGCGGGTGCGTCGTTCGTTCCGTCCCCGACCATCACCGTCCGGCCGCGTCCTTTTAAGCGTTCGACGGTCTCGGCTTTCCCCTCCGGCGGCACGCCCGCGAACACCCGCGAGACCGCGTCGTGCTCGGCGAACACCGTCGCGGCGCGTTCGTCGTCACCAGTGAGGACGACGACCTCGACACCCGAACCGGCGAGCGACGAGAGCGTCTCCTCCCACCCGTCCCGCAGCTCGTCGCCGTCGACGACGAGCCCCGCTGCCGCACC
>NZ_JBHSWW010000182.1:0-4978 GCF_042661865.1 Halorubrum tibetense | reverse complement strand
CCCGAGGTGACGGACGCGACGATCGCGATCGCCGGCGGGATCGCGGCGTTCCTCGTCCCGGTCAACGCCCGTCGACGGGAGTTCCTGCTCGACTGGGAGTACGCGCTTCGGCTCCCGTGGGGCGTGCTGCTCCTGCTCGGCGCGGGGTTCGCGCTCGCCCGTGCGTTCCAGCGCACCGGCCTCGACCGCCGAACCGCCGACCTGATCACCGGGGCAGGGATGACGGAGCTTGTCGGGCTCGTCGTCCTGCTCGCGGTCACGGTGGTCGTCCTGACGAACGTCACCTCGAACACGGCCACGGCATCGGTGTTCACGCCCATCGCGGTCGCGGTCGCGACGTCGATCGGCGCGCCGCCGCTGACGCTGATGGCGACGGTGGCACTCGCGGCGTCGTTCGCGTTCGTCCTCCCGGTGGCGACCGCGCCCAACGCCATCGTGTTCGGGTCCGGATATCTCTCCATCCCCGAGATGGCGAAGGTCGGGGCGGCCGTCAGCGTCACCGGAACCGCCGTCATCGTCGTCGGCGTCGTCTGGTGGCTCCCGTTCGTTTGGGGGTGATCGGACCGCGGTCCGCCGCCGGAACCGGAACCACTACGGCCGCCGCCCGACACCCTCCGACCATGCAACTGGGCGTTATCGGACTCGGGCGGATGGGGCAGATCGTCGCGAACCGGTCGATGGACGCGGGCCACGACGTGGTGGCGTTCGACCTCTCGGCGGAGGCGACCGCGGAAGCCGCGGAGAACGGCGCGGAGCCGGCGGACTCCGTCGCGGACCTGTGTGATCGGCTGGCGGCGGGCGACGAGGGGGGGAAACGGATCTGGCTGATGGTGCCCGCGGGCGACGCGGTCGACGCCACGCTCGGCGACCTGGAACCCCACCTCTCGGGCGACGACGTCATCGTCGACGGCGGCAACTCCCACTTCGAGGCGTCCGTCCGGCGCGCCGAGGGGACCGACGCCGCCTACCTCGACTGCGGCACCTCCGGCGGCCCCGCGAGCGCCGAGGAGGGCTTCTCGCTGATGATCGGCGGTCCCGAACCCGCATACGAGTCGATGACGCCCGTGTTCGACGCGGTCGCCACCGGCCCTGACGGCCACGACCGGATGGGCGAGTCGGGCGCGGGCCACTACGTGAAGATGGTCCACAACGGCGTGGAGTACGCCCTGATGCAGGCGTACGGCGAGGGGTTCGAACTACTCTACGACGGCCGCTACGACCTCGATATGGAGTCCGTGGCTCGCACCTGGAACAACGGCGCGGTGATCCGGTCGTGGCTGCTGGAGCTGTGTGAGGAGGCGTTCGCCGAGGAGGGGTCCGACCTCGGCGACGTCGCCGACCACGTCGCCGGCGGGTCGACGGGTACGTGGACGGTCCAAGAAGCGCTCGAACAGGAGGTGCCGGTGCCACTTATATACGGCGCGCTCGCCGAGCGGTTCGACTCCCGCAACGAGGGACGGTTCTCCCGGCGGCTCGCGAACCGGCTCCGATACGGGTTCGGCCGTCACGAAGTCGCTCGGCGGGACGGGGAGTAGGTAGTCGAATTCAGTTATATACTCCAGAGCGGCTCCAGTTATTCGCTTCGAACAGTTCTATTTGACCCTGTTGAAATCCTCAATTGGTGATAGGTCTCTCGCGTCGTGCTGAATAGAGAGATTACATCTCTCAGAATTCTGGGAATCGCCAGTCATCTATATGACACTCGCTCTCGTAGTTAGCTCATGACAGTGGATGTGCTCATGACGATAGAGGAGTTGTTAGAGCAAGTTCAAAAAGATATAGAGAACCCGGACGCAAGTTACAAACTCAGGACTGCGAGACAACTGCTCAGCATCCTTGAACAGCGTAACGAAGACCTGAGTGTGGCAGTCAGCGAAGCAGTTTCTGACGATGAGTTGCGTGACCGACTCCGCGAGTTGGGTTATCTAAAGCCAGCAGCTGACGACTTCGCCGGGTAGGCTTGTTACTTGTCCATACTGTTGGCGAATCCACCTACTTGATAGATAGTACACGGCCAATTCGCGCCCTGTGTTCAGCACGCGCCTCAGGTCAATGTTGATGAATTTACACAGGGTCTTTTAGTTATATACTGGCACGGCCGCGTGCGTTTATATACCGGATCGATACAGGGTATATGTACTGACATCGCGGAGGTGCATCTATTAGGCGACGGCGGACGAACGGTGTGTATGGTCGATATCCCTATCGAGACGCCCTCGGACGACGACGATCGGTCCGGCGACGATCGGCCGGGCGGCGACGATCGGTCCGGGAGCGATACCGGCGATACCGATCGGGTCGAGGGGACCCGCGACGGAGAGGGCGACGCCGCGTTCGTCCCGACCGGCGGGACGGTCCCGGAACCGATCCCGGACGACGAGATCCCCGCGTCGGTACCGGGCCGGTCGCGGGCTGTCCGGACGAACGGGGTGGACCTCCACGTCGTCGAGGCGGGTCCGGAAGACGGGAAGCTGCTGGTGTTGCTCCACGGGTTCCCCGAGTTCTGGTACGGCTGGCACGAGACGATCGCCCCGCTCGCGAACGCGGGATACCGGGTGGTCGTCCCCGACCAGCGCGGCTACAACCTCTCGGCGAAACCCCCGCGCGTGGCGGACTACCGGATCGGCGAGCTCGCCCGCGACGTGGTCGGGCTGATCGACGCCTACGGTCGGGAGACCGCGGCCGTCGCCGGTCACGACTGGGGGGCGGCCGTCGGGTGGTGGCTCGCGATCCACCACGCCGACCGCCTCTCGGAGTTCGTCGCGGTCAACGTCCCTCACCCCACCGTGTTCCAGCGCGCCCTGCAGGAGTCCTGGAGCCAACGGCTCAAGAGCTGGTACGTGCTCGCCTTCCAGCTGCCGACGCTCCCCGAAGCGGTCGCGAGCGCGGGGGACTGGCGGCTCGCAGTCCGAAGCCTCCGGGAGACCAGCAATCCCGGGACGTTCGACGCGGACGACTTCCGGCGGTACCGGCGGGCGTGGAACCGGGAGGGAGCGTTCGAGTCGATGGTGAACTGGTACCGCGCGATCGTGCGCGACCGACCTGAACCGGCGACGCCCGAGGTATCGGTCCCGACGCTCGTCATCTGGGGCGCGAACGACCAGTTCTTAGAGAAACGGCTCGCGGCCGACAGCGTCGAGTACTGTACGGACGGCCGACTGATCACCGTCGACACCGCGACACACTGGGTGATCCACGAGGAGCCCCACCGGGTCGCGGACGCCATCGCCGACCATGCCGACCCGCTCCCGCCCGGCGCGCGGGAGTGACGCGGCCCCAACCCTCCCCATCGACGATCCCCCGCTCGACGACGCCTTTTATTTCTCGGGGCCCGACCGACCGGGTATGGCCCTTGACCGATACGCAGACGCCGTCGACGACCTCGACCCGGTCGACGGGGAGGTCGCGACCGCCGAGCTCGTCGTCACCGACGACGTGCTCGTGAAGGCGTTCGTCCTCGCACCCGGCGGGGAGATCGACGCCCACGAGCACGCCGACGCGACCAACGTCTTCCACGTGCTGGAGGGGGAGCCGACCGTGGTCCGCGACGGCGAGAGCGAGCGGCTCGCCGCGCCGGCCGTCGGCCTCAACGAACGCGGCGACGTCCACGGGGCGCGAAACGACACCGACGACCGCGCCGTGCTCACCGCGAGCCTCTGTCCGCTCCCCTGATGGACGGCGAGATCGACCCCGACGAACTGGCCGATCTGGTCGGTGTCGGCCGCGACGACGGCGGTGGCGACGCCGGATCCAAGGACACCTCCGGCTCCGGGGTTCGGATCGTCGATATCCGCGACCGCCGGGCGTTCGACCGCGGGCACCTCCCGGGGAGCGAGTCGATCCCCTTCCCCGAGCTCACGACACGGATCGCCGAGCTGGAGGGCGCGGAGCGGGTCGTCACGGTCTGCCCGCACGGGATCGCCAGCAAGCAGGCGGCCCAGCTGATCGGCAGTTACGAGGGGACGGCCGACACCCGCGTCGAGAGCCTTCGCGGCGGGATCGAGGCGTGGGAACGCGACGTCGGGGCGCTCGAACGAACGGACAGGTCTGCCGAACGCGACGAGGAAGGAGCCGAAGAGGGCCCGGACGCGCCGTTCTGACGGACCGCGCGGCAGTCTGGCGGGGACCCTGAACCGGTGGAACCACCGGACCGTGCGGAAGTCGGCTGACGCGTTGGCTCGTGTCGGGCCGGACTGGGTCGTGCCGGGCCGAGCCTCGCTCAGTCCCGTCGACCGAGCACGGCGATCGCCGAGAGCAACGCGACGATGGCGACGACTGCGCCGAAACCGGGGACGCTCCACACCACGTCGCCCGGGGCCGTTTCGTCGCTTCCGCCCGCGGAACCGTCCCCGGCATCGCCGTCGACGGCGTCCTCGACCTGGACACTCACGGAGGCCTCACCGAGGGGGCCGGCGACGCTCACGGTCACGGCTCCGGAGTCGTTGAGGGCGACCTCGCGCTCGACTGTCCCCTCCGTTCCCGCGTCGAGCCTGACCGGCTCCGACCCGACGGACTCGCCGTTGACGCGGAACTCGACCGATCCGCCCGCCGGGATCGCTCCGTCGCTCCCGACGGTCGCGCGCACGAGGACGGAGTCACCCGCCACGATGCGATCGGCGTCGATCGAGACGTCACGGACGGCCACCGACCCGGGTTCGTCGACGACCACCGAGAGCGTCTCGCTCCCGACCCGGACCGTGTACTCGCCGGGGTCGGCGAACGCGTGCTCGAACCGTTCCGTCGTCTCGTCGCCGGCCTCGACGCTCCCCGACCGCGTGTCGACGGGCTCGCCGTCGACGTACAGCGACACCTCATAGCTCCCCGTTGTCCCCCCGGTGTTGGAGACGGCGAGGTCCACGCCGAGGCTCTCGTTCTCGACGAGCCGAACCGGGTCGCGGTCGACCGGGCGGTCGCGGTACTCGCCGCTTGCACGGATCCCGTCGGCGGCGAGGCCGTAGCCGACCTGGGCCGGCGTCTC
>NZ_JBHSWW010000181.1:0-5002 GCF_042661865.1 Halorubrum tibetense | reverse complement strand
TCGCGGCCGTTCCCGCGCCCGACGCGAGCCCGTCCAGCTCCGACCGCACGGCGGCCGGAACGACTGCCTCGTAGGTCCCGAGGAGCCGGTCGAGCTCCTCGAACAGCCGAATGTTCGCCTCGACCGGGGCCATCAGCGCACTCGTGTCGAGCGCGACGACGGGCGTCGAGGTGTCGGTCACGCTACGACAGCGTCCCGACGCCGATGAGTCGCCACCGCGCGCCGACGCGTCGGTTGATGGCGATCTGCGCGCCGGCCTCCGCACACACCGGCCGCTTGAGGCGCACCTCACACTCGCCGTCGCGAGCGCTCGTCACGGCCCCGACAGTGGTCGCGGTGCCGACGGTCAACATGAGCGGCTCGCCCGTCGTGATCTCCTCGATGTCGCTCTCGCCGCTCTCGTCGTCCTCTTTCCCGACGACGCGGTCGAGCAGATCCACTTGCATCTCGAACTCGTGTCGCGTCGGCGGGAGCGTCCCCGGTTCGCCGGCGACCTGCCCCGCGAGCGCGTCGCCCTTCGTCAGACTGGGGTCGAGGCCGGTTCCGACGCCGAGGAGGCCGCCCGGGCGGGCGATATCGACCTGCTGGGAGCCGGCTTGGAGCGACCGAACGCTCGTTTCGAGCGGCCGCCACTCCGTCTGCCCCTCCTCTTCGACCTGTCGCCCGGGCCGGATCTCTAAGCCGTCGCCGACCTCCAGCTGCCCGTCGACGAGCGAGCCGCCGACGACGCCGCCTTTGAGCTCGCTCGCGGTCGCGCCCGGCCGGTTGATGTCGAACGAGCGGGCCGCGTACATCCGGGCGCTCTCGTCGGGGTCCCGATCCGGTGTCGGGATCTCCTCCTCGATGGCCTGTATGAGGAGGTCGAGGTTGACCTCCTGACCGGCCGACACCGGGACGATCGGGGCGTCCTCCGCGACGGTACCGTCGACGAACTCTTGGATCTGCTCGTAGTTGTCGACGGCGCGGTCGCGGTCGACGAGGTCGACCTTGTTCTGCGCGATGACGATGTTATTGATCCCGATGAGATCGAGCGCCATCAGGTGCTCTTCGGTCTGTGCCTGCGGTACGTCCTCGGTCGCGCTCACGACGAGCACGGCACCGTCCATGATCGACGCGCCCGAGAGCATCGTCGCCATCAGCGTCTCGTGGCCCGGCGCGTCGACGAACGAGACGGTGCGTAGGACTTCGCTCGTCGAACCGTCCGCACACTCCTCGTCCGTGGTGTAACACTCGGGCTCGTCGACGCCGGGACAGCGGCGGAACGTCGCGTCCGCGTACCCGAGTCGGATCGAGATACCGCGTTTCATTTCCTCGCTGTGCTGGTCGGTCCACGAGCCGGACAACGCCTGGACGAGCGTCGTCTTCCCGTGGTCGACGTGACCGACGAGACCGATGTTCACCTCCGGTTGTGTGTTGGCTTCAGTCACTGTTGGACCTCCTAACGGAGTAGTCTTACCGGAAATTCGCCCCGTGCGAGTGATAAAGTTGCTGTTATAGCCGCGAGAAACGCGCACGCGAGCGCCGGCGGATCCGTCGATCGGAAGGCGGGAATCCGACGGAGGAGACGAGAACTACCGTGTGACATCTACCCACGACTAAAGTCGTGGGCTTCCCACGCCCGTTGCGCTGGTTTGGGAACGTACGTTTGCGACCCGACACGCCGATGGGAGTGCCACGCCCCCGTTACTCCTATCCTGTGACAGATTCGGAGTTATCTGATTATTTACGTCGGTTGAAGCGTCCGAAGGCTTACTTTTTGATGAGGCAAACACCAAGTCAACTACCAGTTCCCGGACAATCGTTCACGATGGCGGTACCCATCGCAACGACAAACAGAGATACGAAGTGTGGGCAGTCAAACCTTTGGACTACGGCGTTTTGAGAACCGTTCGGCGATTCATCCCACGGCTAAAGTCGTGGGTTTTCTCGCCTAATCTCTATAAACGAACCACGTCACCGCCGTCGTCGCCGTCACCGCCGTCATCGTCCGACGCCGCTTTACGCCTCACTCACGAACCCACGCTCGACATGGGATACGCGTGTCCGGTCTGTGAGACGCCCCAGCGCGACGGCGAGCACCTCGCCCACCACCTCGCGTTCACGGCGATGCTCCACGGTGACGACCACGAGACGTGGCTCGACGAGCACGTCCCCGATTGGAGCGGTCGCGATCCGCCGGGGCTCGCCGAGGCGGTCACGGAACATGCTGCCGAAGCGGAGTACCACGAGGTGTTCGAAGACACCGTCGATCGGAGCCCCGGTCGGCCCGATGTCGCTTCCGGCAGCCACGACCACGGACACGGGCATGGACACGACCACGGGCATGGACACGACCACGGGCATGGACACGACCACGGGCATGGACACGACCACGGACACGACCACGGGCAGGCTGCCGATTCCCGCACCCCGCTCCGTGATTCCGATCCCTCGGAGCTGGATCCGGAGGCAGCGGCCGCGGTCCGGGAGGCGCGCGAACTGACTCGGGAGATGTACGCGGACGGGGCGGACGGGGCGGACGAGGAAGGCGTAGCCGACCCCGACGAGACCGACGAGGCGCGTGGGGCGGACGGGACGGTCGATTCCACCGCCACCGACGCCACCGACGCCACCGACGACCGCCCCGACCCGTAACACAACGCCCTTTTCGGTGGATCCCTCACTGCCGCGTATGAGAACCCGAGGCCCGTTCGCCCCCACGACCCGGTCGGAAGCGCTGGAGCGCTACGAGGACGCCGGCCCGGCCGCCCAAACCGTCGTTCGGGAGACGGCGAAGGCGATGGAGTTCGGCGCGGACGAGTACGACGAGCGCGTCCGTCCCGAGGTCGTCGAGACCGCCCGCGACGCGATCTTCGCCGAGCTGTTGGCGGTCCACGTCGGCACCGAAGCGGAGTTCGACGAGTGGCTCTCGACGTCCGACTACGACGAAGCGGACGTGACGCGGCTCGGCGGGGAGCGCGTCGACAACGTCGCGTGGCATCCGATCCCGTTCGCCGAGACGGTGATCGCGACGACGTTCCAGGACGGCGAGGACGCGGCGGTGAGCACCCTCCGCCGGAACGCGTTCGGCCGGGTGTATCGCGAGGAGTTCTACGAATCCGGTCGGTGATCGGTTTATAAGGGCATTCGAGCGTTCGAGCGTTCGAACCGTCTCTGAGTCGTCTTGCCAGTGCGGGAACCCAGCCGTATCCTCTTTTTCGGTCCGATCGGTGGGCTATAAGTGACGTATCCGCGGACCGGTTCGCCGAGCGGGACCTCACGCCTCCCCAGCCTCGGTCGCGGGGCGACGCGAGGCCGCACCGCACCATATCGTGTCGCCCCGCGACCTCCCTCGCACGCGCCGCGGACTCCCGTCGGTCGTCCGCGGATCGCGCGCGCCACCGCATCGCAACACACGGATGAGAACACGGATAGATCTGAGTATATAAACTGTGGATCGGCGGTATATAAGCCGCTGTCGCGACCTGTGACGACGGGAGCCGTCGATGGTGGGTTTCGCTGCTGACGGGAGCCGCCGATAACGACGTCCGCGGTCGATGTCGGGCGGCGCGTAACCCATACTTAAGTCGCCCTCGCCCGCTCGTTCGTTCATGAACGTCGACATCGGCAACGCGCTCGGCACGACGCCGGGACTCACGGAGGACACGCTGGAGCGACTCGACGGGCGGGTCGCGGACGCACACGAGCGGATCACGGCCGGGATGGTCGACGACGAGTTCGGCTACGCCTCGTTAAACCTCCCCGAAACGGCGGACCCGGACGCGATCCGCGCGGCGGTCGCGCCCTTCGATGACCCCCACGCGGTCCTCACGGTCGGCATCGGCGGGAGCGCGCTCGGGGCCGCGACGCTCGCGTACGCGCTCGAAAGCGACGTGGACGCCTACTTCCTCGACAACGTCGACCCCGACCACGTCCGGGCGCTGCTCGCCGACCTCCCGCTCGAAGACGTCGTCGTCAACGTCGTCTCGCGGTCGGGAACCACCGCCGAGACGCTCGCCAACTTCCTCGTCGTCCGCGAGGCGATGACCGACGCCGGCGTCGACTGGACCGAGCGTACCCTCGTCACCACGGGCGAGGCGGGGAACCTCCGACGACTCGCCGAGGACCACGACCTCCCCGCGCTCGACGTACCCGAGGGGGTACCCGGGCGCTTCTCGGTCCTCTCGACGGTCGGCCTCGCGGTCGCCACGCTCCAAGGCCACGACATCGAGGCGGTGCTCGCTGGGGGGCGTGACGGGATGGACGCGCTGTCTGGGTCGCTGTTCGAGTCCCCGGCGTACGCCTACGGCGCGACTACGTACGCGCTCGCGGAGCGCGGCGCGCTCACGAACGCGGTCATGCCCTATGCGGAGTCGCTGGAGACGTTCGCGGAGTGGTTCGCCCAGCTGTGGGCCGAGAGCCTCGGCAAGGACGGGCTCGGCCAGACGCCCGCCCGCGCGCTCGGCGCGACCGACCAGCACTCCCAGCTCCAGCTGTATCGGGCGGGCCCCCCGGACAAACTCGTGACGCTCGTCCGGCCGACGGAGCGGGCGACGACCCCGATCCCCGAGACGGAACTGGAGGGGCTCGCCTACCTCGGCGGCTCCTCGCTCGGTGACCTCCTCGACGCCGAGTTCGACGCCACGGAGGCGAGCCTCGCCGCCGCCGGCGTCCCCAACCTCCGCGTGGAGATCGATCGCGTCGACGAGCGGAACCTCGGCGAGCTCCTGTACGGGATGGAGGCGGCCTGCGTGCTGTACGGCGAGCTGGCGAGCGTCTCGACGTTCACCCAGCCCGCGGTCGAATGGGGGAAGAACGCGGCCCGAGGGCTGCTCGGTGGCGGCGAGTTCGCCGAGGCCGAGGCGGTCGACGACAAACGCGAGCTCCGGGTCGAGTCCCGCTGACCGGGAGCGGTGCGCCTAACTCCCCCTGTTCCCTACGTCCGCCGATGAGCGACGACGGTCCCGACGGCTCCGGCGGCCACGACAGCTCCGGCGGCCACGACGACACCGCTGTCCCCGAT
>NZ_JBHSWW010000180.1:0-5025 GCF_042661865.1 Halorubrum tibetense | reverse complement strand
CGCCGTCGGCCGAGCCGCGGAGGACCGGCCGGTCCTCGTCGTCGGCCTGCTCGCGTGGGTCGTCGGCCTGGCCCTGCCGCTCTTGGACGTGATCTGACCCGCGGCCTCCGCGAGCCCACGATGTCGCGGATCTCACGTTTCGGACGGTTCACCACCTGCCGATCCGCTCCACGCCGGTTCACGTCGGGTTTCATCCCCGGCGCACCTACCACAGAACTGATATCCCCTGAGAACGGAGTATGCTAAGAAATGAATCGTCCGATACGTCGGCGTGAGGCTCTCGCGGGGATCGGTGCTGCCGCCGCGAGCGCCGGCTGTATCGGACGAGTCCGGAACATCGCGGGCCGGGATCGCTCCTCACAGCTCGTCTTGGAGATCCGCACGACACCCACCGACGAGGACCCGAACGCGATCCGGATCGCCCGGTCGCTCTCGGAGAACCTGAACGCCGTCGGGATCGGTACCCGAGTGAACACGGTCGGCGGCGCCGACCTCCGGCGTGACGTCCTCCTCAATCACGATTTCGACATCTACGTCGGCCAGTACAACGAGGCGACCCCGTTCGACCCGGACGCGCTGTACGGGCTCACACACTCCCGGTTCACCGCCGAGACGGGGTGGCAGAACCCGTTCGGGTTCACCGACTTCGCTGTCGACGACTTACTCGAGTCACAACGGACTGCGAGCCGCGACGACCGTCCGGGGGTCGTCGCGGAGCTCCAGCGGACGCTCTGTGACCTCCAACCGTTCACCGTGGTCGCCTTTCCGGACGCGCTCACTGCGGTCCGATCGGACCGATTCGTGGGGTGGGAGAGGGACCGCCCGACTTCGCTCGCCGGCCTCCTCTCGCTGCGCCGATCGGCGGACGCCGGCGTCGGCAACACGGAAATAGACGACGGCGACGCCGAAACGGACGACGGCGACGCCGAAACAGACGACGGCGACGCCGAAACGGACGACCGCGACGCCGAAACGGACGACCGCGACGACCCAGTGACTCTTCGGCTCGTGACGACCGACGAGCGGATCACCACCAACTGGAACCCGATCGCGGCGGAGTACCGTCGGCACGGTACCTTCACCTCGCTCCTGTACGACCGCCTGATCGAGTTCGACGGCGTCGACCCGATCCCGTGGCTCGCCCGCGACCGAACGTGGGTCGACGAGAGGACGCTCCGGGTCACGCTGCGTGACGCGACCTGGCACGACGGTGAGCCCGTGACCGCTGCCGACGTCGAGTTCACTTACGAGTTCCTCCGTGACACGTCGCTCGGCGGCATCGACACTCCCGTTCCGAGCCCGCAGTACCGCGGCCAGGGGTCGATCGTCGACTCCACGTCGGTGGTCGACGAATCGACGATCGATCTCCGGGTGGGGGACGTTCCCCCTCCCGTCACCCATCGCGCGCTCCACGTGCCCGTCCTCCCCGAACACGTCTGGCGGGAGCGGACCGGGACTGCGACGGTCGCCGGGTTCGAGTTCGACGAGGCGACGACGGAGGCGCTCGTCACCAACAACGAGGAGCCGATCGGTAGCGGCCCGCTCCGCTTCGTCGAGGCGACGCCCGAGGAGTCGGTGACGTTCGAGCGCAACCCCGACCACTTCCTCGCCCGACTCGCTTCGGTGGCGACAGACGACAACGAGACGACGGCGACCGACGACGGCGGCGAGACCGGGGGGACGACCTCCCTCGGCGACGGGATCCCCGACACCTACTGGGGGAACCCGGCGTTCGACCGGCTGGAGATCGAGCGCGTCGGATC
The DNA here is from genome assembly GCF_042661865.1 of Halorubrum tibetense. Taxonomy (GTDB): domain Archaea; phylum Halobacteriota; class Halobacteria; order Halobacteriales; family Haloferacaceae; genus Halorubrum; species Halorubrum tibetense. The sequence continues at coordinate 3,262 of NZ_JBHSWW010000180.1, read as the reverse complement.
GGACATCGTCGCGGTCCAGACGGTCGGTGACGGGTTTGCGGACGCGACGGCCTCCAACCTTGGCCCGGACGCCGTCCCGCGGATCGGCCGCGAGGCGGACGCGACGCTCGTGAGCGAACGGTCCGCCGCGTTCTATCACATCGGCTACAACACCCGCCGCGCGCCCCTGTCGAACTTCCAGTTCCGCGCGATCGTCGCGTCGCTGATCGACAAGGCGGCGCTCGTTGACGACGCGTTCGCCGGTTACGCTCGCCCGGCAACCTCCCCGCTTGGGGCGTCGCCCGACTGGGTTCCCTCGGATCTGCGGTGGGACGACGACCGCGCTCACGACCCGGTCCACCCCTTCTACGGCGAGGACGGCGCGCTCGACGCCGAACAGGCCCGGGAGGCGCTCCGAGAGGCGTCGTATCGCTTCAACGAGGACGGCGAACTGCTGTCCCGGGACCAATGAGCCCCTTCCTGTCGGCGGTCTCCGGGCTGTTGTTGTGGCTGAGCGCGCTGACGCTTATCGCCGGTGTTACCATCATCGGTCCGCGGCGGCTGTACGATGTACCGAGGAACCTCGTTCACTACCTTCAGGAGGCGAAACGGTACGTCGCCGTGCTCGTTGCCGTCATGTTCGTCAGTGCCGTCGGCCGCGCCCCGCTTCAGACGGTATCTGAGCTCATCGGGCTCCGGCTCACGGGATACATCTACGCTTTCGAGGGTGGGTTCGTCGGGTGGGTTCAGACGTTCGCCACCGCCGAGTTGACGCTGTATTTTTCCTGGATGTACGTGTACGGCTACGCGTTTCTGTTGGTATTCCCGTTCATTGCGTACGCGGCGCTCTCCACATCGACGACGCTGAAGCGGCTCATGCTTGCGTACGCGCTAAACTACGGGCTCGGACTCGTCATGTACACCCTCGTTCTCGCGTACGGTCCGCGGAACGTGATGCCCGACCTCGTCACGCCGTTGCTATACACGTTTAATCCGGAGTATCGCGCACTCACCGGGGAAGTGAACGTCCCCACGAACGTGTTCCCCTCGTTACACACCTCGCTGTCGGTGACGGTCGCCGCGTTCGCGGCGCTCACCTACGACGAGTACCGCGCGTGGGCCCCGATCGCCGCGTGGATCGCGGGATCCGTCGTCGTCGCTACGATGTACCTCGGGATCCACTGGGCGGTCGACGTCGTCGCCGGGATCGCGCTCGCGCTCGGGAGCGTGTACCTCTCGTACCGGATCGTCGACGACGCGGGAGAATCGACGGCCGGGCCAACGAACGGGCCCACGGACGGATCCACGGACCCGTCGAGCGATGCGGGGCGTACGGACGACTGACGAGTGATCGTCTCGGAGAGCGGCGGGCCAGCGAGTTCCGACCGCCAGGAGTTATAATCATCCGTGAATACCACTCGATCATGACCGGCGAATACGACCCCGTTTGCCCGCCCGTCGCATTGAGCATCGCCGGCAGCGACAGCGGTGGCGGCGCAGGGATCCAAGCCGATCTGAAAACGATGACGGCACACGGGGTGTTCGGCACCACGGTCGTCGCCGCGACGACCGCCCAGAACAGCCGCGGGGTTCACGACGTCCACCCGATCCCCGCCGCCCACGTCGCGAGCCAGTACGACGCGGTCGTGGACGACTTCCCCGTCGCCGCGGTCAAGACCGGAATGCTCGCGACCGCCGAGATCGTCGAGACGGTTACCGACCGCCTCGCCGGCTTCGACGGACCGATCGTCGTCGACCCCGTAATGGTGGCCGCGACAGGCGATCGGCTCCTGTCCCAGGAAGCGGAGGCCGCGTACGACGACCTCATCGCCGCGGCGACGCTCGTCACGCCGAACGCCGACGAGGCGGCGGTGCTCGTCGACGGCCCGGTCGAGACCACGGCTGGCGCGGCGGCCGCCGGGCGCGAGCTGGTCGCTCGCGGTGCTACCGCCGCGCTGGTGAAAGGTGGTCATCTCGACGGGACGGGATCGGAGGGCGACGCTCCCGAGGTCGTCGACACCCTCGTCGTCGCCGACGGTTCCGACGGGGACGACACGCCGACCGTTCACCGGTCGGTTTCCCCCCGCATCGACACGGACGCGACCCACGGCTCCGGCTGTACCCTCTCCAGTGCGATCGCCGCCCGGCTGGCACGCGGCGAGCCTCTCGACGAGGCGGTCACGGCCGCCGTCGATGGGATGAGCGAGGCGATCCGACGCGGCTACGACGTCGGTTCCGGCCCCGGCGCAGTGAACCCCACGACGATGGACGGGTAGGTCCGAGACACCGCATGTGGGTGCTACGATGGCACGCTGCTGGTGCTATGACGGCGGCCCGAGGAGCCCTTCGACACTGCCTCCCTGCAAAACGACACCGGAAACATTGATACACGTGCCGACGCGAGATGTTCCGTCGCGGGTCCGTGTCGCTCGGGTAGGGGCTGTACACGGCCCGCGACGTTTCGGTCTACCGGCCCGTCCTCTGTCCGTGGACCCGTAGGGTTTTACCCGCCGACGGCGGGAGTACGGACGTATGCCAACGGGGATCGTCGGGGAGTTCCTCGAACTCAAGGACGGGACGGACGCTGACCTCCTCGCCATGCAGTGTGGCGACTTCTACGAGTTCTTCGCCGACGACGCGGAAACGGTCGCCGACGAGCTCGACCTCAAGGTGTCGAAGAAGTCCTCACACGGCTCCTCGTATCCGATGGCGGGCGTGCCGCTCTCGGAGCTGACGCCGTACCTGAAAGCGCTCGTCGAACGCGGCTATCGCGTCGCGGTCGCCGACCAATACGAGACCGACGACGGCGGCCACGCGCGGGAAGTGACGCGGGTCGTCACGCCCGGAACCCTCCTCGAGACGAGCGACGCCGACGCCCGGTACCTCGCGACGGTCGTCCGGGCTGGCGACGCGCGTCAGAACGCCCACCCGACCGGTTCGAGCGCGGACGCCACGGACGCGGCCACCGGCTCCGGCGACATCGAGGGCCCGTATGGTGTCGCGTTCGCGGACGTCACCACGGGCCGGTTCCTCGTCACGACGCTCGACGACCTCGGCGACCTCCGTGCGGAGCTGTACCGGTTCGACCCCGCTGAGGTCCTCCCCGGACCGACGGTTCGCAACGACGACGCCGTCCTCGCGGCGGTCCGCGATGACCTGTCGGGGTCCGTCTCCGTCTTCGACGCCGAAGCGTTCGCTCCCGGCCGGGCGGCACACGCGGTCCGCGACCAGTTCGGCGCGGAGACCGTCGACAGCGTCGGGCTCGACTCTGAGCTGGCGGTCC
>NZ_JBHSWW010000179.1:0-5028 GCF_042661865.1 Halorubrum tibetense | reverse complement strand
TCGTCCGCGCCCGATCCGTCGTCGCCCGCGTCGGGAGCGGCCGGGTCGTCGACGCGGTCGACCGGCTCGACGTCGATATCGTCCATGCGCGATACTGGTAGCGGCGCGTTTGTGTACCCGTCGGTCCGAGGCGACGGGAGCGGGACGTGGGAAAGGAACGCGAAGCGTCGAACCGGCGAGAACTCGCGGGCAACGACCGCCGACCGATCAGACCGAGCCGTCGAGTCGATCGACGACCGACTGGAGGTCCGCCTCCGTCTCGATCTCGCGTTTCACGGCCTCGCGGCGGCGGACCGCGCCGGAGTCGGCGTCATACGCCCGGACGTACTCCGCCCGGGTGTGCTCGTCGAACGTGTGCCGGATAGCGAAGTAGCCGTCGGGGACGATCGTCCCGCACACCTTACACTCGTGGCGCTGATGATCGCGCGTCTGGTGGAGGATGAGCGACTCGACCCCGTCGAAGACGGCGTCACAGCCCTCGATCCCACACGCCCAGGGAACCATACCGGGACACTGCCCGCCCGGGGGATTAACCGTTTCCCCCGAGGGCGACACCGCGGACGCGGCGACAAGGGTCCGGGTCGGGTGGGACGATCACGCCGGACACCCGACCGGAACCCGACACGCCTATGCCGCGGTACCCGGTACTGCGGCCCGTGAGCCGACCCCGAACGCGCGTCGACGCCCACGTGAAAGTGCTCGACGAGCGCGTCGTGGCCCGCGCGAAGGACCGCGGGATCGACGCGCTCGTCTACGCCCCGCATTTCACCCGGCTGCCGACGATCCGCGAGCGCGCCACCCGTTACAGCGACGACGAACTCACGGTCGTCCCCGCGCGCGAGGTGTTCACCGGCGACTGGGGGAACCGACGGCACCTGCTGGCGCTCGGCCTCTCGGAGCCGGTCCCCGACTACATCACCTTCGAGGGCGCGATGGCGGAGTTCGACCGACAGGACGCCGCGGTGTTGGTTCCCCACCCCGCGTTCGCGAGCATCTCCCTGACCCGGCCGGAGATACGCGCCCACGCGGCCCGGCTCGACGCGGTCGAGACGTACAACACGAAGCTGCTTCCCCACCAGAACGCCCGCGCACAGCGGATCGCGAGCGAGGAGGCGCTACCCGGGTTCGGCTCCTCGTACGCTCACCTCGTCTCGACGGTCGGCGAGGCGTGGACCGCCTTCGACGCCGAGCTGGACGACGCCGACGCGGTCGTCGACGCGTTCCGCGAGGGCCGTCCACGGACGGTCGTCCATCGCGGCGGGCTCGGCCACCGGCTGCAGGGGCTCGTCGAGTTCGCGCATATCGGCTACGAGAACACGTGGGTGAAAGCCGACCGGCTGTTCCTCTCGGGCGACGAGCCGACGCTCCCCTCGAACGTCGCCTACGAGGGGCGGTTCGACGACGTGAGCGTGTATCGCTGAGCCCCTCAGATCCCGAGGCCGGCGGTCGTCGCCGAGAGGTCGGGGTCGAGCCCGACGACGTAGGTGTGGACCGCCCAGAACGCCGCGACCTCTAACGCCGTGATGATCACGGTGACGAGGTCGGCGTACTTGCTGCTCGTCGTCACGCCGAACGGCAGCGAGAACTCCTGTTCGGAGAGCGGGTGGAACAGCGCGATCCCGCGGCGGCTCCCCACCAGGTCGAGCAGGTAGTGCGTGAGCACGCCGATCCACACGAAGTGAAGGTTGTCGAAGACGATCGGGTACGCGAGAAACACCGCGAGCACCGGGAGACTGTGGAGCGTCTTACGGTGTTTCCCGAACGCCGTGTCGACGTCGGGGAACAGCGCACCGAGCACGATCGGAACGGTGATCTGGGCCGTCTTCGTGGCGGTGTCGGCGTTCACTCCGGGTTCGAGCACGAACCCGATCCCGACGGCGAGCAACAGCGCGTTCAACACGTGACCGCGTTTGTTCATGTACGCCCCTGTTGTGGAGATGACTCAAAAGGCACGGATCGCGACGGAGCGGGACGAGAGCGATCACGGTGACGGCCCCCACGGACGGACCGCTTGCGACGACCCGTCCCGAAAGAGCCACGGCGGCCGCCCCCGAGGCGTCGGTATGGAGTACGAGGAGCCGAAGTTCTTTCACGTGATGAAGTACGCCGAGGCCGCCGACGGCGACGTGGTCGACATGGTGAGCGGTAACCCTGACTGGGAGCCGCCGGCGGCGCTCCGGGAGGCGCTCTCGGAGTACGCGACGCTTCCATCCACGGAGTTCCAGTACCCGCCGAGTGAAGGGCTTCGAGAGCTTCGGGAGTCGATCGCGGCCCGCCGGAACGTCGACGTCGACCGCGTCGTCGTCACCAACGGCACGGGGGAGGCGAACTACCTCGCGATGGCCCGAGCCTTCGAGCGTGACGCCGGGAGCGAGGCACTGCTTATGGACCCCGTCTACCCGTACTACCCCGGGAAGACGGAGCTGCTCGGCGGGGAGCCGACACTGGTTTCGACGGAACGGGACGGGAGCCTCGACGTCGACGCGGTTCGTGAGGCCGCGAGCGAGGAGACGGCGCTGATCGTGTTGAACACGCCGAACAACCCGACCGGGGCGGTGTACGACATCGGGTCGGTTCGCGAAGTCGTCGAGGTCGCCGAGGCGGTCGACGCGCTCGTCGTCGTCGACGAGGTGTACGACCACTTCGATTTCACGGGGACGTTCGAATCCGCGCTGACGCTCGACTCCGACCGCGTGATCGTCACGAGCGGGTTCTCGAAGTCGATGGCGATCACCGGGTTTCGGGTGGGGTACGCGGTCCTCCCGAATGCACACGCCTTCCCGGCGAAGGCGCGGCACATGCTCGTGAACGTCGCCGGCTCGCGTCCCGCCCAGTACGCGGTCGCCGACGCGCTCGACGCCACCGACGCCGACTACTACGCGGAGGCGCGGGAGCAGCTCGCCGAGCGGATCGACGCGTTCACCGCCGGGCTCGACGAGGCCGGCGCGGCGTACACCCGTCCGGACGGGGCGTTTTACGTCCTCGCGCGCTTCGACGGCTTCCCCGGAACGATGGCGAACGTCAAGCGGCTGATCGACGAGGTCGGCGTCGCGGCGATGCCCGGCGAAACGTTCGGCACGGCCCGCGAGGAGTGGATCCGGTTCGCCCTCGTGACTCCGCGGGCCGTCGAGGCCGCCGAGCGGCTCGCCGAGTACTTCGAGTAGGCACGGGAGACGGGTAGTCGATGGGGTAGCCCGGAGTACCGCGGGACGGAAGGGTCGGCCCGTCAACCGCTTACCGCCGCTCGACGGGCACCCACTCCGAGAGGGCCGTCCGATAGCTGGCGACGAGCTCCGTAACGACGAGTCGGTCTCGGGGGTCGACGCCGAGCACGCGAAGCGTCAAGAGGTACCCGCCGATCCCGACGGGCGTCCCTACTACGACGCCGAGAAGGCCATCGACCGACTCGCGGACCGCCAGCATACAGCCGACCATAACGACCCCGGCCGCGATCGGCGTCAGGAACGTCCGATCGAACGGCCACAACCCCTCGAACCGTCGGAGCAGGAGGACCTGGAGACCGTTCTGGACGGCGATCGCCAGCGACGTGCCGAGCGCCGCGCCGACGAGCCCGTACCGAACCACGAACGCGTACGTTAACACGACGTTGAGGACGGCGAGCAGCCAGTCGAGGATCATCCGGGCGTACTGGTGGTCGGTCATCATCAGGAGCCACCCGGTCGCCCCGACCGCGCTGCCGACGAAGACGCCGCCGAGGTAGACGACGAGGGGGACGTACCCCGCCGTGTACGTCGGACCGAAGACGGCGAGCAGCTCGGCACCGTAGACGCCGAGCACCGCGAGCAGTGGGAGTACGGTCGTGACGATCAGCCGCGTGACCGAGCCGTACACCCCGTTGAGTGTCTCCATCCGGTTGGCCGCGTACAGGTCGGAAGCGACCGGCGGCAGCAGCTGGTTGAACGAGAGGAGCGGGATCCACGCGAGCGAGATCAACACGAGGACGACGTTGTACACCCCGGCAGCGACGGAGGTGAGCAGGGCCCCGACCAACAGCACGTCGACACGGTTCTGAAACACCTTGCCGAAACTGCTCATCGCGACGGGGGCCGCGTGGTTGTAGAACCGGTAGCACTCCCGTCGTGCGCCACGTAACGTGGGGGCGATCCCCGTCGCACGCACGGAGACGGGAACCCCGACTACGACGAGCAGCAGGGTCGCAGCCACGATAGCGCCCGCGACTCCGACGATCGAATAGCCGAGCGCGAGCGCGAGACTCGCACCGACGAGCCGAACGCCGGGTCGGAGCAGCTTGTTGAACGCGACCTCGCCGCGGGCGGAGCCGATCGCACGGAACACGGCGGCGGCAACACTGACGAGCCCCAACAGTCCGATAAGCGGTCCGAAGAGCCTGAGCGTCGGGGTGAACGACGGGTCGGAGACGGTCCACTCGTTGATCGAGGGCGCGAGAACCCATATCCCGACGGCGAACAGGACGCCCATCGCGATCGTCGTCGCGTACGCCAGGCCGGTGACGCGCGACTGCTGGCCGGGGTCGTCGCTCGCAGCCGGGACGTATCGCTGCAGCGCCGGAACGCTCCCGAACGTGACGAGCCGGACGAGGACCTGGGTGATGCGCCACGCGTACGCGTAGACACCGTACGTGACCGGGCCGAGCCCACGAGTGAGAACGAACTCGGTCGCGGTCGTGAGCGCGCGCTGTGCGGACACCGCACCCGACGTGACGACCGCGCCGTGAGCGATCGTCACGAGCGCGTCGTGCTCGTCGAGCGCGATTCCGGAGGGATCGTCGATGTCGTCGCGTCCGTCGGAGTCATCGCATGCGTTCGAGTCGGCCACCACTATCGATCCGTTCGACCCCAGCCGGTTCCAGCCGTTAAGGAGATCGGTTGCGGCCCGGGCCGCCGCGTCTTACCCGAAGTTCTCGACTTTCGCGGCGTCGGCGTCGCCGCCGGCGGCCTCGATGGCGTCCGTCGCGTCGGCGACGAACTCGCCGAACCCGTACACGAACACGCCCTCGTCGTCCGACCCGGTCAGTGCGTCCGCGAC
>NZ_JBHSWW010000178.1:0-5032 GCF_042661865.1 Halorubrum tibetense | reverse complement strand
CGGGTCGGGGCGCTCGCCGGCGACGGCGAGCCGGACGGGAGCCGGGAGCGGTCGGTCGTGTTCGTCGGCGACCTCAACAGCACGCCAGGATCGGAGCCACACCGGATACTGACGGGACGCGACGAAAGCCACGAGCGAACGGACGACCGGGTCGACCTCCGTGACGCCGTCGCCGACGCCGACGTCCGACACGGCCCGACGACGACCGTCACAGACTTCGTGCGGCTCATCGACGACCGGCGGATCGACCACGTGCTCGTCTCGCCCGACATCGAGCTGGAGGCCGTCGAGACGCTCGCCGACCGCGACGACCGCGGGCGCTACCCCTCGGATCACCTGCCGGTGCTCGCCCGCCTCCGCCGTCACTCCGCGGCGTCGATGTCGTCCTCCTCGTAGGCGTCGGCGTACCGCTCCATCACCGCCTCGTAGCCGCGTGTCGCCGTCTCGAACGTCTCCCGGAGGTCGGCGATCGGCGTCTCCGTGGCGTCGACGCGGAGGTCGTTGTAGTACGGGTCGGCGAGCTCCCCCTCCTCGGTGTTCGTCACTCGCAACGCCGCCGACTGGACGACGAGGTCCTCGCGTTTGTCACCGCCGGCCGCGTGGCCGGCCGCCAGCGCGTCTATCAGGCGCTCGGCGAGCGGAGCGTCGCCGTGTGCGGCCGACTCGTAGGCCGCGGCGGTGTCGTCGATCACGTCCTCGCCGGTGAGCAGGTTGCCGGCGACAGTGAAGTTCTCACCAACCGTGTGGCCGTACCAGTCGTGACACTCCTCGCCGGAGAACGCGAACGTGCCGTCGGCGTCGACGCCGTGGAGCTGCCGCTGTTCGCGCCCCTCGTCGGCGTTGAGCAACGCCTCGAGCGCGTCGTCGACGGCGAGTCCGTCCCCGAGGTACTCGATCCCCTTTCGGCCGAGCTCGACGTTGACGAGCGACTGTGTCGCGACCGCCCCGTCCGGCGAGACGAACGGGCACAGGGTGCCGACCCCCGGGAGCCGGGTGGTGACCGCCACGCCGAACCGGCACTGATCGGTCCCGTCGTCGTCGGTGTACCGCTCACGAACGCAGATACTGAACGTCACGTGCGACGGTGTGGACGGCGGGCGCAAAAGGCTACGTTCCGGGGGTGTCGTTTCCGGTTCCGGTCCACGCCTCCGTGACGGCTCGGCCGGGGCCGGGGGAGGAACGGAACGGTCGCCGAGCGGCTGCCCCGAGTCGGGGACCGGAACCGGGTACCGAGGCGGTCGTCGACGACGCTCGGTGGCCCAGTCGACCGACGTGGTCGGCGTCGGCAGTCGAAGGAGACGATCCAACGACGAGAACCGGATTGTACTGCCGATTCGGTGGTGGATATTTAAACCCCAGTGAAGAGTTCGAACCGGGTCGCCGTCGTGATCGCATCCGGGCGGGCGATCTGGCCAGTATGAATGACGGTAACGTGCGACACACTTATGAGTGTGAATCCCTGCCATACATATAGCCTCGGATACGGGCCGGAACGACGGTCATCCGCGTGCTGGTCCCGGAAGGTGTGTCGGTCGCGGCGTCAAGGGAGATGGCTCAGGCCGGTGAGCCACGCGTCCGTCCTCGGCGTTGAGCAACGCCTTCCCGCCGCCGGAAACGCGGCCGGAGGGTCGACGTGGCGGGTTCGGTCGGCATCGTCTCCGAGATCACCAACCCATGTCAGAAAGACAGACACTCGAACGGATAAGCGAGGCGTATCGGACGTCCGTCCCCGACGACCTTCGGGAGGCGCGATCGTTCGACTGGTACCTCGAAACGCTGTACGACGACCCGCGTATCGCCCGAAACGCACACCAGCGTGTCGCCGACATGTTCGACCACTACGGCACACGCTACGACGAGGAGGCCGGCGTCGTCGAGTACGCGCTCGCGGCCGACGACCCGCTCCACGACGGGGCGAACGTGTTCTACGGCCGGGAGATCCACGAAGCGATCCACGAGTTCGTCAACAAGGTGAAATCCGGCGCGCGCGGGCTCGGCCCGGAAAAACGGATCAAACTGCTGTTGGGGCCGGTCGGCTCCGGGAAGTCGCATTTCGACTGGCTCACGCGTCGCTACTTCGAGGCGTACACGCGCGACGACGCCGGCCGGATGTACACGTTCCGGTGGGTGGACCTCTGTTCGGTCATCGGGGATCAGGACCCCGGCGACGACACCGTCCGGTCACCGATGAACCAGGACCCGTTGGTGTTGCTCCCCAAAGAGCAGCGCGCGGGCGTCATCGACGCGCTTAACGAACGACTCGACGCGCCGTACACGCTCCGAAACGAGCAACACCCCGACCCCGCCTCGGAGTTCTACCTGAACGAGCTGTTGGCGCACTACGACGACGACCTACAGGCGGTGTTGGAGAACCACGTCGAGGTGATCCGGCTCGTCGCCGACGAGAACCGCCGGGAGTGTATCGAGACGTTCGAGCCGAAAGACAAGAAGAACCAGGACGAGACGGAGCTCACCGGCGACGTCAACTACGCCAAACTGGCCGTGTACGGCGAGTCGGACCCGCGCGCGTTCGACTACGCCGGCGCGTTCTGTAACGCGAACCGAGGGCTGTTCTCCGGCGAGGAGCTGTTGAAGCTCCAGCGGGAGTTCCTCTACGACTTCCTCCACGCCTCCCAGGAGAAGACGATCAAGCCGAAGAACAACCCCCGGATCGACATCGATCAGGTGATCGTCGGCCGCACGAACATGCCGGAGTACCGCGAGAAGACCGGCGACGAGAAGATGGAGGCGTTCAACGACCGCACCAAGCGGATCGACTACCCGTACGTGTTGGAGTACGAGAGCGAAGCCGAGATCTATCGGAAGATGCTCGCCAACGCCGACGTGCCGAACGTCGCCGTCGAACCGCACACGCTGGAGATGGCCGGGCTCTTCGGGGTGTTGACCCGACTTGAGGAGCCCACCGACGAGACGGTGGGCCTCGTCGAGAAGGCGAAGGTGTACAACGGCGAGCTGGAGGACGACGAGATCGACCGCCGGAAGCTCCGGGAGGACGCCGCCGAGTCGGCGGAGATCCGCGAGGGGATGGAAGGCGTCTCCGCCCGGTTCATCGGCGACGAGATCGCCGAGGCGATCATGGACTCGACACACCGCGACCGCTCGCACCTCTCGCCGCTGTCCGTCTTCGACCACTTCGAAGCGAACCTCGACGGGCACGGCTCGATCGCCGCCGACGACCTCGATCGGTACGAACGGCTGCTCGACACGGTTCGGGAGGAGTATCGGGAGCGGGCGATCGAAGACGTGCGACACGCGTTAGCGTACGACATTGATGAGCTCCGGCGGCAGGGGGAGAAGTATATGGACCACGTGATGGCGTACATCGACGACGCCACCGTGGACGACGAGCTCACAGGCCGGGAGACGGAACCCGACGAGACGTTCCTCCGTGCGGTCGAAGAGCAGCTCGACATCCCCTCCGATCGAAAGGACGACTTCCGGCAGGAGGTGTCGAACTGGGTCTCCAGACGCGCCCGAGAGGGGCGGGATTTCGACCCGCAGGACAACGACCGGCTCCGCCGTGCGCTCGAGCGCAAGCTGTGGGAGGACAAGAAACACAACATCAACTTCTCGGCGCTGGTCTCGGCGACGGACCTCGACGACGAGGAGCGAAGCGCGTGGGTCGACGCGCTCGTGGAACGCGGCTACTCCGAGGACGGGGCGGCCGAGGTGCTCGAGTACGCGGGCGCAGCGGTCGCCCGCTCCGAGATGGAAGGTGACGGGGACTGAGCCATGACCGATCCGACAGCGGGGGTGCCCGACCGATGAACGACGGCGACCCCGACGGCGAGGCGTTCAGTCGGATGGCCGACGAGACGCTCAGAGAGGCGTACGACCCACCGATGAGCCTCGAAGCCTACGTCGACCGGGTGCTCGCGACCCCGGCGGCCGCCGCCTCCGGCGCGCGGTACGTGCTCGCGGCCATCGAGTCACAGGGGACGCGCCCGGTCGTCGAGCGCGGCGAGGAGCTGGATCGCTACCGGTTCTTCGACGACCCGTTCAATGACGGCGAGCACGCCGTCCTCGGCAACACGACCGCGCTGAACGCCTTCGTCGACGACCTCCGGGCGGCGGCCGCGGGCCGTGGCAACGACGAGAAGATCACCTGGATAGACGGGCCCACCGCCACGGGGAAATCCGAGTTCAAGCGCTGTCTGGTGAACGGCCTCCGCGAGTTCTCGAAGACGGACGCCGGGCGGCGGTACACCGTCGAGTGGAACGTCACCGGGACTGGCGGGGGGTCGCGGTCGCTGTCGTACGGGAACGGCGGCGACGCTGGCGAGTGGTACCGGAGCCCGGTACAGAGCCACCCGCTCTCGGTGTTCCCGCCGGAGACCCGGAGACGGATCGCCGACGCCGTCGAGGCGGGGACGACCTACCCGATCGCCGCGGACGTCGAACTGGACCCGTTCAGCCGCGAGGCGTACGACCACCTGGAGTCGATGTACCGCGAGGAGGGGCGACGGGACCTCTTCTCGGCGGTCACCGACAGGGACCACCTGCGCGTGACGAGCTACGTCGTCGACGTCGGGCAGGGGATCGGAGTGCTCCACGCCGAGGACGACGGAACCCCGAAGGAGCGGCTCGTCGGGTCGTGGATGGGCGGGATGGTGCGCGAGCTCGGCTCGCGTGGCCGGAAGAACCCGCAGGCGTTCAGCTACGACGGAGTGCTCTCACAGGGGAACGGCGTCGTCACCGTCGTCGAGGACGCGAGCCAGCACGCGGACCTGCTCCGCCGCCTCCTCAACGTCCCCGACGAGAACCGGGTCAAGCTCGACAAGGGGATCGGGATGGATATCGACACCCAGCTGATCATCGTGTCGAACCCGGACCTCGACGCCGAGCTCGACCGACACGCCGAGCGGGAGGGTGCGGACCCGCTCAAGGCGTTGAAGCGGCGTCTCACCCGCCACGAGTTCCGCTACCTCACGGACCGACGGCTGGAGGCCGCGCTCCTCCGCCGGGAGATCGGCGACCGGGACGCGATGACCGCGGTCGGCGTGGGGGCGGA
>NZ_JBHSWW010000177.1:0-5038 GCF_042661865.1 Halorubrum tibetense | reverse complement strand
GGCGCTCGACGACGTCCTCGACGCCGCGACGTCCGACCTGTTGGCCGGGGACGCGACGGCGGCCCGCGACGCGCTTCGGCGCGAGTTCGCCACGCCGTGTGAGTCCGACCCGATCGAGGTACACCAGGTGACGCCGACACAGGAGGCGAAGTGCGTGCGCTACGACGAGGGCGAGTCGTACGCGGTCGAGTGACGGCCGTCGAGTGCTAGTCACCTCGATCCGTTTGCGACCACCGGACGATGGTCGCACCGATGCGCTCGCGCCCCCGACGAACAAAGCCTTTACCGCGTGGCGCGTCTAGTCTCGTCAAATGGTACTCGACGACCTCGGAACGTCCCTGCGGAGCAGCCTCGACAAGCTCCAAGGAAAGACGAGACTCGACGAGGACGACGTCGAGGAGATCGTCAAGGAGATCCAGCGGTCGCTGCTCTCCGCCGACGTCGACGTCTCCCTCGTGATGGAGCTCTCCTCGTCGATCGAGAGCCGCGCGTTGGAGGAGGAGCCGCCGGGCGGTACCACCGCCCGCGACCACGTCCTCAAGATCGTTTACGAGGAGATGGTCGCGCTCGTCGGCGACTCCACGGAGCTCCCGCTGGAGAACCAGACGATCCTGCTGGCCGGCCTCCAGGGGTCGGGGAAGACCACCTCCGCCGCCAAGATGGCGTGGTGGTTCTCGAAGAAGGGGCTCCGCCCCGCCGTGATCCAGACTGACACCTTCCGGCCCGGGGCGTACGACCAGGCCAAACAGATGTGTGAGCGCGCGGAGGTCGACTTCTACGGCGACCCGGACGGCGACGACCCCGTGGAGATCGCCCGCGAGGGGCTGGAGGCGACCGCCGACGCCGACGTCCACATCGTGGACACGGCCGGTCGCCACGCGCTCGAGGACGACCTGATCGCCGAGATCGAGGAGATAGAGGGCGTGGTCGACCCGGACCGCTCGCTGCTCGTGCTCGACGCCGCGATCGGCCAGGGGGCGAAAGAGCAGGCCAAGCAGTTCGAGTCGTCGATCGGGATCGAGGGCGTCGTCATCACCAAGCTCGACGGGACCGCGAAGGGTGGCGGGGCACTCACGGCGGTCAACGAGACCGGCTCCTCCATCGCCTTCCTCGGCACCGGGGAGACGGTCCAGGACATCGAGCGGTTCGAACCCTCGGGGTTCATCTCGCGACTGCTCGGGATGGGCGACCTCAAGCAGCTCTCCGAGCGGGTCGAGCGCGCGATGCAGGAGACCCAGGAGGAGGACGAGGACTGGGATCCCGAGCAGCTGCTGGAGGGGAACTTCACCCTGAAGGACATGCAAAAGCAGATGAACGCGATGAACCGCATGGGCCCGCTCGATCAGGTGATGGACATGATCCCGGGGATGGGCGGCGGGATGATGGACCAGCTGCCCGACGACGCGATGGACGTCACTCAGGACCGGATGCGTTCGTTCGAGCGCATCATGGACTCGATGACCGACGAGGAGCTGGAGAACCCGCGCGTCGTCGGCCAGGAGCGAACCGAGCGGATCGCCCGCGGCTCCGGCACCGACGAGGAGACGGTCCGGCAGCTCCTCGAACAGCACGCGATGATGGAGCGGACCATCGACCAGTTCCAGGGGATGGGCGAGGGTGACATGCAGCGGATGATGAAGAAGATGGGCGGCGGGAGCGGCGGCCTCGGCGACATGATGGGCGGCGGCAAGGGCCCGTTCTGAGTGACGACGGCAAGGAGCCGTTCCGAGCGACGACAGCAAGACCGGTTGAGGCCCGACATCCTCGACGTGTCGGCTCTGTTGAGATCCGTAGAAAGAGAGATATCTCACCCGATTGCGGCCGATACGGATACGACAACGATCCGTTTCGGGAGTGAGTCTCGTACTGTGAGTGGTCGCCTGTTTATAAATGAACGAGTGGTGTTGCTGGCGCGGTGAACACGCCCGAAGCCCCAGTCGCTCGTTTATACCTCGTTGACTATAGATCGAGTGTGAACGCGTCCAAAGCCCCAGCCGTGGGGACGGCGTACGCTCGCTGCGCTCCTCGTCACTCGCGTTGCTCGTTCCTGCGGTGCTTGGGTCGCCTACGCCGTCCCCACGGCTGCCCCTTTGAGTCCCACCCGGCACCGCAACCGCCCCGCACCTCACGCCTCCCCAGCCTCGTCGTCGTCGGCCTCGCTCCGCTCGGCCGCCGCCGACTCCCTCGCACCGTCGGTTCGCGCCTTTATAAGGCGCGAACCGGGGCGCGCAGCCGCGCTCCTTTATAAACGATCGTCGCAGCCGTTCGTGGTTAATTTATATACTATCCCGTCGCTATCGATCTGGGAGATTTACT
Organism: Halorubrum tibetense; assembly: GCF_042661865.1. Classification (GTDB taxonomy): domain Archaea; phylum Halobacteriota; class Halobacteria; order Halobacteriales; family Haloferacaceae; genus Halorubrum; species Halorubrum tibetense. Next base: position 2,722 of record NZ_JBHSWW010000177.1, on the reverse strand, counting down.
CCCGACATCAGCCGACACGTACTCTTCAGTTGGCCGGGTTTTCACCTTCTGTTATCGCTGAAAACGGACTCCAACGGAGCTGGAGCGTCCTAAACAGCCCCCGAACCGTGCGGCGGATCGTGGTGCGGGCCACGAACGTTTTTCAGACCTGCTCTCGATCCACTCGCATGGTCCAGCCCTCCGACGACCCGTCGAGCGACGGCTCGCGACCTCGCGGCCTGCTCTTCGACCGGACCCTCACGCACGTCGAGCGACTCCTCCCGCTCGCACTCGTGCCGCTCGTCACCGCACTGCTCAACGTCGATGACCTGACTGCGACGGGAGGAACCGACACGCTGGTCTCCGTCAGAGCCTCGTTCCCGGTGTACCGATACGACCTCTGGAGCATCGTCGAATCGCCCGGCGACGGGAGCACGTTGGCCTCGGTCCCGCTCGACTCGGTGGGGCCGCTCGCGCTCGTCCCCCCGCTCCTCGGCGTGTACGTCGTCGTCTCCGGGCTCCTGAGCGCGGGATACTTCGGGAGCATCGCGGCGGGGATCGAGACGGGGCGGTTCGATTTCGGGACCAACGTCCGGCGGTTCGGCGTCCGGCTGATCGTGTTGGAGGCGGTCGTGGTCGCCGGGGTCTTCCTCGCTCTCGTCCCGTTGGTCGCCGTTCCGCCGCTGTTCGCGCTCGCCGTGCTGGCGCTTCTCGTCCTCTCGTATCTGTTCTTTCCGACCGTGTACGTGCTGGTGTTGGAGGACCGCGGGATCGGATCGGCGGCCCGGCGGGCGTACGGGCTCGTCAAACGCCACCAGCCGGTGTGGTTCTTCCTCGCGCTGCTGGCAGTGACGGCGCTCTGTTCGGTTCCATTGAGCATGTTGACCTACCTCGGCCCCGTGCCCGCGGTCATCGCGGCGGTCGTCGCGGCACCGATCGCTCTCGCGTTCAACGTCGCGACGGCACTGAAGGTCGACGAGATGGCCGCCATCGACACGACCACCTGACGCGGTCGCCGTCTTCACATAGATGCAAGGTGGAAGCCCACGGCTTCAGCCGTGGGAGGAATCCGACACTCCTCGACACAAACCACGAGCGATAGCAACCCGACTCCCCCAACGTCAGTCGCAGAATTCATAAAATAACGCTTCGTGTGTGAGGTTACAGATGGAGGTCAAACGAACTATTCCGGTCAAACTCTCGGTTCCAGAAGACCGAGAGGATGACCTCCATCAGACCATCGAGCAGTTCAACCACGCCTGCAACTACACCGTCCAACACGGCAGGAATGACGACGGCTATCTCGTTCTCAACAAGTCCACCATACACGACGAAGTGTACCATGGCTTGCGAGACGAGACAGACCTGCCCGCGAACCTCTGCGTCCGGGCGTACTCGAAAGCCGTCGAAGCGATGAAATCGACAGTTGCAGACTGGAAGAAGGGTGACAGCCGACCACTCCCCCGATTCAACGAGCCGTCTGCCGTCTACGGCAAACGGACGTTGACCATCAAGGACAGGTCGGCCACTCTTTCGACCATCAAGGGTCGGGTCGCCGTTGACTACGTTCTCGGTGACTACCAGAAGTCCTACCTCGATGATGACGACTACGAGAAACGGATGGGGACGCTCCACTACCGCGAAGACGAGGGTGCGTTCTACCTCCACATCGTCATCCAGAAAGAGGTAGAGGAACGCGGTGGCGACCGCGTGATGGGCGTGGATTTGAACCTGAAGAACGTCGCCGTGACCAGCACGGGGTCGTTCTCCGATGGTGGCGAACTACTGTGGGGACAGAACCACCACTTTCGTGTGCGTCGAAGCCTTCAGCACAAAGGCACTCGCTCCGCCAAGCAGGTACTCCGGCGACTGTCGGGGCGAGAAAACCGCTTCGTGCTGAATCGCCTGCACACTATTTCTCGACGCATCGTGGAGGAGGCAGATGCCCACGACTGTTCGTATATCGCCGTCGAACGCTTGACCCACATCCGTGAGCGAATGGATAATCGGAACGACCAACTGAAGCGTCAGATGCACAATTGGGCGTTCCGAGAACTCCAAGAAATGCTCGCGTACAAGGCCAGCGAGTACGGCATCTGTGTCGAGCAGATACCGCCTGCGTTTACGAGTCAGACCTGCTCGAAGTGTGGCCATCAATCAAGTACGAACCGCGACAGCGAGACTGGTTGGTTCGAGTGCAACGACTGTGGCTACTCGATTGACGGCGACTACAACGCAGCGAAAAACATCGGTCTCAAACTGTTAACTTTACCAGAGGGCAAACGTCCCTCTGGGTTGGGCGACGGTCATCTCGCCCTCAGGTCCGGGACGCTAAACGGGAACGGCGATTACACCGCCTACGACAATTCGTCGTCAGACCGGGAGTCCACGGACAAGCCCACGACTTCAGTCATGGGTCGATGACGACGCTTATACAGCTCACCGGAGTACGGGCGTCCGATGGACCTCCGCCGGCTCGGCGAGTACGACGTGTTGGTCCTCGTCTCCCTCATCTGGTTTCTCGGGAAGTTCGTTCGGTACGCGTTCCCGCCGTTGTTCGAGACGCTGCAGGGTGCTTACGGGGTGAGCACCGCGACGATCGGCGTCGCCTTCACTGGGTTCATGACGGTGTACGCGCTGATGCAGTTCCCGAGCGGTGCGGTCGCGGACCGGGTCGGCCCGGTTCGGGTGATCGTCGCCGGCGCGGCCGTCGCGGGACTCGGCGCGTTGGCGGTCGCGGTCG
>NZ_JBHSWW010000176.1:0-5078 GCF_042661865.1 Halorubrum tibetense | reverse complement strand
GCTGGAGGCCGGCGGCGCACCCGCGTCGGTGGCGGCCGGGGTCCCGAAAGCGATCGATCACTACGACACCTCGCCCGCCTACGTCGAGGCGGTCCGCCGACTCGCGGTCGACGCGCTGGCGCTGATCGCGGGTGATCGCGAGGAGGTCCGAACGCCAGACATCGACCCAGACGAGGGCGGCGAGGCCACGATCGGCCCGCTTCCCGAAACCGACGTTCGGATCGCCGCGGAGGCCGTCGACGATACACCGATGGCCGATGATACCCCCGAAGTCGACGACGGCACGGTGGCCGACGACGCGTCGACGTCGACCCCGACAATCAACGGGACGGTAAGCGGGGGCACGGAACCAGACACCGGAGAGACAGTCGACACGGGAGAGACGGCCGAATCAGCACCGGAAGCCGGTGCCGAGGCGGCGGGTACACCCGAACCCGAATCTCCGACGACCGAGACCGCCAATACGACGAGCGACGACCCCATCAGCGATCTCGATGATCCCGATGACGACGCCGGAGAACTCGGCGACGAGCTCGGCGACTTCGGCGGTGGAGTCGCCGATCCGGAGGATGCGGTGGGTGGCATCGACGGCTCCTCCGATCCCGACGGAGACGAGGTCGCGAACGCCGATGTCGATGCCGATACCGATACCGACATCGACGTTGCTGTCGACGCCGACACCGACGAGCCGACCGGTTCGGACGCGGCCGATGGGATGTACGAGCTCGACGACGCGGAACGCGAGGAGATCGAGTCCGAGTTCGGCACCGACTTCTCGACCGGTGGCGAGGTCGACGAGCCGGGCGAGGCCGACATCGATGTCCCCGATCCCGAGGAGCTGTCGGAGGGCGACGAGTCGGCCGAAACCACGGTCGGTGGCGACACGCCGGAGATGGACGACGCCGGTGTCGCGGCCGGCGACTCCGGGGGGGGACTCGACGACGGGGCATCCGGCGACCCGGGCGGCTCCGACGCGAGTGACGGGAGCGACGACGACACGGAGGGCACTGACGACGAGGACGTCGACCTCGAGGGTGCTGCCGTCGAGGCGATGAGCGAGCTCGACGACGGCGACGGCGCGGACCGCGCCGCCGTCGTCGACGCGGTCGCGTCGGAACACGGCGTAGACGCGGACGCCGTCGAAGACGCGATCCAGGACGCGCTGATGAGCGGGAAGTGCTACGAGCCCAGCGACGGCGTGCTCAAACCGATCTGATGGCACGGGGCGAGCGGGTCGCGGTCGAACCGGTCGTCGGCGAGCCGGCGGCCATCGCGGCGCTCGGATCCGAGCGCGCGTTGCTCGTCGCCGACGTCCACGCCGGCATCGAGGCCGGACTCCGCTACGAGCGCGGGGTCGAGCTCGACAACCGGGCCGACGAGCGTCGCGAACACCTGTGTCGACTCCTCGATGAAACCGACGCCGACCGACTGGTCGTTCTCGGCGATCTGGCCCATCGGATCGGAGCACCCGACGGTGACGAGCGGGCGGAGTTGGAGACGTTGATCCGTGCGATAACCGATCGCGTCCCGCTGACGCTCGTCGAGGGAAACCACGACGCGGGCGTCACGGAGGCGTTCGGGGACGCGATCGAAACTATCGGTCCGGAAGGGGGACTCATCGGCGAGACGGTGACGGACGGCGGTGGTCGAGAGGGGACGGTCGGCGTCCTCCACGGACACACGTGGCCGACCGCCGACCTGCTCGCCGCCGACGTGGTGTGTATGGGCCACGAACACCCGCAGGTCAGGTTGGAGGACGCGGTCGGAGGGTCGCGAACGGAGCGCGCGTGGCTCCGCGGCGGCCTCAACCCGAGGGCGTTCGTCGGCGACGAGGTGATAACGGATCGGGAGCGATCCGATCCCCCCGAGCTGATCGTCTTTCCGGCGTTCAACGAGCGCTCCGGAGGGACGTGGGCGAACGTGGACGGGCAGTCGTTTCTCGCGCCGTTCCTTCCGGAGGCGCTCCCGGCCGCCGACGCCTATCTCCTCGACGGGACGCGGCTCGGCGACGTGCGTCGGGTGTAACCGGCTCGGAGCGCGCGCCGTCTCACGTATCGACCGGCCGGAACCGGAACCCGTCCCACGCCTGGCTCTCCGGCTCGCGGATCCCCGCACCGGGGTCGCGGAGTTCGGCGGCGTAGACGGGCTCGACACGGTCGCCGATATCGACGTCGAACGTCTCGCCGGAACCGCCGGCCCCCTCCGCTATCTGTCCGAGGGCGCGGACCGGCGGCCCGTCGTACTCGTCGCCCATCTCGAACTCGACGATCGCGAGGGTGTTGGGCTCGCGGACGCCGGGCGGTGTCGCTGTCGAGGTCGTCCAGGTGATCACGCGCGCCTCGTACTCGCGGAGGTCGAGCGTGCCGACCCGCTCGCTGCCGTCCGGGCCGACCGGATGTGGGGGGTACGACACCGCACCCCCCGCGTACTCGGCCGCCTCGAACGCCGTCTCCGCGCCGCCGTCGATGCTCGTGTCCCCGTTGGTGCTCGTGTCCCCGTTCCCCTCGTCCGTCTCGGAGCCGTGTTCGCTCATTGGGTTCCCTCCAGGACCGTCGTGGTCACACAGTTGCCGAACCCACCGACGTTACACGCGAGACCGGTGTCGGCCTCGACCTGTCGCGGACCGGCGTCCCCGGTGACCTGTTCGTATATCTCGTACACCTGCGCCACGCCGCTCGCGCCGAGCGGGTGTCCCTTCGATTTGAGCCCGCCCGACGTGTTGATCGGCAAGTCGCCGTCGCGGTCGGTGACGCCCGCCTCGACCGCCTTCCACCCCTCTCCCTTCTCGAAGAACCCGAGGTCCTCGCTCTGGAGGAACTCGAGGATCGTGAACATGTCGTGTAGCTCCGCCACGTCGACGTCGTCCGGGCCGATACCGGCCATCTCGTAGGCGATATCGGAGGAATCGGCGACGCCTCCCATCGTCGTGGGGTCGGCGCGCTCGTGGACGACGTGGGTGTCGGTCGCGCCGCCGATCCCCGAGACGACCGCGTACTCGTCCTCGGGGACGTACTCCGCGGCGACGGACTCCGGACAGAAGACGAGCGCTGCCGATCCGTCCGTGATCGGGCAGAAGTCGTACAGCCGGAGCGGGTCCGCGACGATCGGCGAGTCGAGCACCGTTTCGAGGTCGACCTCCTTTTGGAACTGTGCGTGGGGGTTGTCCACGCCGTTTTTGTGGTTCTTCACCGCGACCTTCCCGAGGCTCTCGCGCGGGGCGTCGTACGTGTCGAGGTAGAGTCTGGCCGTGAGCCCCGCGAAGGAGGGGAGGGTGACACCGTGTTTGTACTCGACCGGGTGTGTGAGGGAGGCGATCACGTCGGTCGCCTCCGCGGTCGTCCGATGAGTCATCTTCTCGCCGCCGACGAGCATCGTCAGGTCGCTCGCGCCCGAGGCGATCGACTGCCACGCGGCGTACACACCTGCACCGCCCGACGAGGAGGTCTGGTCGATCCGCGCGGTGTAGGCGGGCATCGCATCGAGGTCATGTGCGAGCGCGTTCGGGACGCCCGTCTGTCCCTCGAACTCCCCGCTCGCCATGTTCGAGACGTACAGGTGATCGAGGTCGTCGCCGCCGATCCCGGCGTCGTTGAGCGCGGCCGCGCCCGCCTCCGCCAGCAGCTCGCGCACCCACGCGTCACGTTGCCCGAACCGGGTCATCGACGCGCCGATGATCGCTACGCGTTCCATGGTTCGACCTTCACGCGATACGCCTAAAACGTACCCTTCCGCGGTCACTCCGCACGCCGGCCGGCGTGGCCGGGGTAGTCCCGTTCGAACCGCGATCCGATCTCGTCGTGGTCCATACGGATCACCACCGGCCGACCGTGCGGGCAGGCGTACGGGTTCTCGCAGTCGTCGAGGCGTTCGAGGAGGTCGACGACGCGCCCCTCCGTCAGCGAGGTGTTCCCCGTCACGGAAGGGTAGCAGGCCAGATCCGCGAGCAGCTCGTCGACCACGTCGGTAACCGGCTCGTCGCCCTCGCTGGCGTCGCCGACGAGCGCCGAGAGCACCTCACGCACGAGGGTCGGGTCGAGTGCGGCGTCGAACACCGCGATCATCGCCTCGACGACGACCTCGCGGCCGCCGGCTCGTTCCGCCCGAAACCCGATCGTCGCGAGGTCGTCGACGAACTCGTCGAACAGCGCCGCCTCCCGCGCGGTCACGTCGATCCGAACCGGCTCCGCGAGCGCCTGTGCGGTCGCGCCATCCGCGAACTCGCGTTGCAGTCGTTCGTAGTGTACCCGCTCGTCGGCAGCGTGCTGGTCGATGAGGACGAGCCCGTCCGGCGTCTCGGCCACCACGTACGTCTCGTGGAGCTGGCCGAGCACGCGAAGCGGCGGCAGCGAGTCGTACGTCCGCTCCGCGGTCGTTTCGCCCCCCGCGAGCGTGCGCTGACTCGTCGGCGCCGACGGACGCGACCCTGCGTTGTCGGCCCGGGACCCGGCATCGGTGTCGGAGGCGAACCGCGGTTCCGACGCGGGATCTCCCTCGAATCCGGCGTCGGGTGCTGGCGTCACCGGGCTGTCTCCAGCGGTCATGCCCGGGCTGTCCCCGGACGCGGAGGATTCCGGGCCGTCTCCGGGTGATGACTGCCAGTCTCGCGGCGACGGACGGTCCGCCGCCTCCGTGTCGTCAGTCGCCGCGTCATCAGTCGCCGCGTCGTCAGTCGCTGCGTCATCGGTCGCCGCGTCGTCAACCGCCGCGTCGTCACCGGTCGGATCGATAGCTATCGAGTCGGTGTCTCCGGCTTCGGCGTCTGTCGGAACGTCCATCGGGGCGTCCGTCGTCCCGTCGGCAGCGCCGTCCCCGCCACCAAGATCGTCGACGGCCCACGCCTCCTCGTCGTCGGGTGCGAGCTCGGTCGCGGTTCCCGGATCCGGTTCGATATCGCGGGAGGTGGTGGCCTCGGCTCCGTCGGCGTCCCCGTTGGAACCGCCGGTGTTCCCGTCGGCTCCGTTGTCTCTTCCCGGATCACCGACCCGCCTGCCGTCGACTCCCCCGCCGCCGACGTCGGCACCCCCGACCACCTCCGTATCCGCGGACCCGGGGTCGACCGCGACCTCGTCGGGCGCGGA
>NZ_JBHSWW010000175.1:0-5080 GCF_042661865.1 Halorubrum tibetense | reverse complement strand
CCCGGCGGTGGCCCCGTCGCCGCGCTCCGCAACCTCCGCGCCGAGCGGGACGACCACCACGCCCGGCCCGACGACGTCGAACAGTACGCCTACGACGACCGGTTCCACGGGTTCAAGCTCGTTCCGCCGTACGACGGGCTCCCGAACGAGGACGTCTTGACCCGTCTCGAGGCCGCGGACCTCCCCGTTATCGTCCACGGCGGAACGCGGTTCCCGCCCGATGCCATCGAGCGCGACCTCCTCGGGTACGACTTCCCCGTGATCCTCGCCAGCTTCGGCGGGTACCCGCTCGACGCCGACCTGATGAACCGGACGATCGACCTGCTCGACGAATACGATCGGTTGTACCTCGACACGAGCGCGGTTCGCTACCGGGAGATCCTCGAACGCGGCGTGTTGGAGCATCCCGATCGCATCGTCTTCGGCTCCGGTGCCCCTGACGTCCATCCGAACGTCGGCGTGATGGAGGTGTTGACCCTCGACGTCTCCGAGGACCTCATGCGCCGCGTCCTCGCAAAGAACCCCGCCCGGCTCGTCCCCGCGCTTGCCGAGGGCGCCGACGTCTGAGACGAGCCCTCTGTGGGCCTCCGGAACGGTACCGATTTGCCCTCGCGCTGACGAGGCGTGGACATGACCGACGATCCGATCGACCCGCCCGTCTCACCCGCGGACGATCCGGACCTCCACACGGACGACGCGAACGTTCGCACCGAGGTCGTCCACGGGTGCGGCCACGAGAACGTCACCGCAGAGCACGTGAGCACGTTCGAGCTCACGACCGACGACTGGCTCACCCCCGCCGGCGACTGTATCCTCGCGGTCGACGCCGACCGGACGCCCCGCGACTTCGATCCCGCGTTCCGGGAGGCGTGTCAGGACCCGGACGCGACGATCACTGCGACGATCACTGTCGACCCCGCGCCCGGCGGCGGGAGCCTGTCGGCGACGATCACGGGGCGGGGGGATCCCGGTTTGACGCTCCTCGACGGTCGCTCGATGGTCGGGCGCACGAGCGGGTACACCGACGACGAGCGGACGATCCTCGTCGACGCCGACGCCGCGGCCGCTGACCTCGACCGCGACCTGGTCGGCGCGCTCACGAACCCCGACGCGAAGGTCACGCTCGAACTTTCGGTAGAGACCTGATCCCGTCCGGCAGACTGGTCGGAAGCTGGGCGTGAGGGGGAACGCGGGGGAGGGGGCAAGCAATACGGCCGTTCCCCACCGCTACGACGTTGGCGGCCGCAACAGGAAACCGGCGATCCCCGCGGCCAGCGCCAGCGCGCCGCCGAAGACGAACGTGGCGTCCCAGCCGATGACGCCAACCAACCAGCCGACGACGCCCCCGCCGAACACCCCGCCCCACATCTTCCCCGAGTAGACGAGCGAGTAGTTGGCCGAGGAGTGACGACTCCCGTAGTAGTCGCCCACGAGACTGGGGAACAGCGAGAACTGCGAGCTCCAGAAGAAGACGGCGACCGCGACCGTCAGGACGTAACCGATCCCGCTGCCGATCCCCGCGAACCCGACGATAGCGAGGGTGGCAAGCCCACACAGCAGGAACGACACCGCGGTGATCCGCTCGCGGTCGAACCGGTCGGAGAGCCCGCCGACGATCAGGCGGCCGCCGGCCGATCCGACGGGGAGCAGCGTCGCCGCGATCGTCGCCGTCCCGGCGGTCAATCCGGACTCCTCAGCGTACAACACGGTCCGTGCCGTGATCATCAGCCCCGCGGCGCTCACCGCGAAGAACATGAAGTACATCACCCAGAACTGCCAGGTTCGGACGACCTCCCGCCACGTGTACTGGCGTTTCCCGTCGATACCCACGTCGGATGCGGGTGTCCCGTCGGCGCTGTTGGTTCCGTCCCCACCGTCGAACTCGTCGTCGGCTCCGTCCCCACCATCGAACTCGTCGCCGTCGCCGGGTTCGCCGGTATCGGTCGTCGTCTCGGCGTCGGTGTCGCCGGACTCGTCACCCTGTCGCTCCCAGCCTCGGGGCGGGTCCGCGAGGACGACCGCCCCCACGACGATACCGACCGCGATAAGCACGCCCGAGGCGACGAGCCCGGTCGCGAGCGCGTCGCCCGCGACCATGTACCGGATGAACGGGACGAACGCGGCGCTTCCGGCCGCGAACGCCATCGTCCCGATCCCGGTCGTGAGCCCGCGCCTGTCGGGGAACCACTTGACTGCGGTGTTGACCGCGACGGTGTACACCATGCCGACGCCGACGGCACCGACCGTGTACGCCGCGTACACGTGCCACAGCTCCGTCGCGAACGCCAACGCGACGTAACCGCCGCCCGCGAGCACGCCCGCGACGAGCGTCACGGCCCGCGGCCCGTAGCGATCGCGCCACCACCCGGCTGGGAACTGGATCAGCGCCATCGCGACGACGTACGCCGTGAACACGAACCCGAGCGCGGACAGCGAGGCGTCGAGATCGGCCGCCAACGGCCCCTCAAGCGACGACCAGACGTACTGATACGGACTCACGAGCGCCATCATGGTCGCGGCAGCGGCGATCTGCCACCACCGGGAGTAGCCGAGCTCGCCCCTCGCCGCCGCCGCGTGGTCGACGTCGTCTATCCCGTTCATCGACTCGGATCGAGGGGCGTACTGGCACGAAGCGATCGGTCCATTCGTCGGTCGTCCGATATCACGTCGGGGGGTATACAACCGCTTCGCCTTCGGCAGCCCGCGCCGGGGCTTCTAGGGCTGATCGCCGACCGGTCGGCCGGTCGGTCGCCCGACGACTCGGCCGTGTCACTGTCCGGCAACCCGGTCATTCGACCGCACCACTGCCGCGCACGGAACGCTTTTGCCCGCGTCGGCCAAGTGTCGGTATGGCTCTCGTGGCGTCACCGGGAATCGCGCTCGCCGGCGTTATCGCCACCGTCGGCGTCTTCGTGGCGATCCGCTGGGATGCGGTCCGGGTCGAGGTCGGCCGGCCGACGCTGTGGGGAGCGATAGCCGCCGTCCCGGTGCTCGTCGGCTTCTCGATGTACCTGTTCGTCGCGGTCCCGATGACCGGGGTTATCGTGACCGCGAACACCGGCCTCGTCCTCTACGGCTTCGAGCGGGAGATCGCGACCGGCGAGGAGGAGTCGCTCGAACCTGGGTCGCTCCCGAACCGGAAATAGGGTCGCGATCGACGGTTCCGGTTATATACACGAGAGAGCGCGTCCGCTGTGTGAGTCTCTGCGATCAGCACGACGGAGGAATCGGAGTGGACTCGCCGGGATTTGAACCCGATGGCGAGAATCGCTGACGCGCCTCTCGCGTGATTCAAATCCTGTCTCGACCATCCTCGCTCGCAAAACTCGCTCCGATGGACTCGCCGGGATTTGAACCCGGGGCCTCTCCCATGCCAAGGGAGTGATCTACCACTGATCTACGAGCCCGCGTTCGCACCCGTTTCTTCCGCGCTGGATATCTTAAGGGCTTCGACTCGGCGAGGGCGGTGCCGGATCCCTCCCACGGATCAGATCCGGTCGGAGTCGACGTACACGTCGAGGTCGACGTCGCGGTTCGACCCCTCCAGATCTCGAACGGCCCGCTCGACGACGCGCTCGGCCTCCGACCTGATAAGGGGGATCGCCTTCTTCAGCACCCAGTCGAACGAGACGAGCCGCGGCAGATCGAGGGCGTCCGGGCTCGCCGACCCCGGATCGAACTCGACCTCCAGGGCGACCTCGCAGGTCCCGGCGTCGTCGAGCGGCGTGACACGCCAGCAGCCGCCGGCGTCGATGTCCTTCGTGATCTCCCAGTCGATCCGTTCGGGGGGTTCGACACCCGTCACCCGCGAGTGAGCGGTGTAGGTGAGCTTCCACCACGCGAACGTTAGAGCGTATCGCGTGTCCGGGCCGCCGTCGCCCCGTATCGTCCGGACCTCCCGAAGGTGCTTAGAGTAGCGCGCGTACTGCGGGAAATCGAGGAGGAACTCGTAAACGACCTCCGGCTCGGCGCGGACTTCCGTGCGTACGACGAGTTCGTCCACACCGATCCGAGTCCCCGGCGACTATTAAGCGGTCCGGCAGGCCTGACGCGTCGTCATCGCTGTCGCGCTGTCGTCACCGTTGTCGCGCCGTTGCCACCACCGTCGCGCCCGTGGGCGGACTAGAGTCGCGCGCCGCTACTCTCCCGTATACAGTCGCTCGCCGGTTCGTTTCGGGAGGCCGGCGGCCTCGACCGCCTCAACGACGTGGTCGATGTCGTAGGCGACCCGCCGGAGGTCGACCTCGTCGGCTGCGGTGTCGAGCACGGCGTAGGCGGCGTCGGGGTCGCCGTCGCGCGGCTGGCCGACGCTTCCGGGGTTGACGACCAGTCGGTCGCCGACCCGTCGAGCCCCTTGGACGTGAGTGTGTCCGAGGACGAGCCCGTCGACAGGGCCGTCGAGCGAGTCGAGATGGCGGCCAAGCGAGGGGAATTCCTCCGGATACACGTACGCGTCCTCGCGGTCGGGTGCGGGGTGTGAGTGGACGAGGTGATACCGATCGCCAGCGAACGACGCGGCTCGGGGGAGCGATCGGAGCCAGTCTAGGTCGTCCTCGTCGAGCGCGCGCTTCGCGTGTTCGAGCCCCGCCTCGGCCATCCGGTTCGCCCGGTAGCGCTCGGGCGTCTCGACGGTCCGGTCGTGGTTGCCCCGAACCGTGACCGCCGCGACCTCGCGTACTCGATCCAGGCAGTCGGCGGGCCAGGGGTTGTACCCGATCACGTCACCGGCACAGACGATCCGGTCGACGGCGGGCATGTCGTCGAGCACTGCTTCGAGCGCCGGGAGATTCGCGTGGACGTCCGAGAGGAGTCCGACTCGCATCGCGTGGGTGTTCGCCGTCGACGTCCGAATAGCTTCGGCCGATGCGTTCGCCGACGCCGGGAGGACCTGCCCATGTCGGGGGGCCAGCCCACGCCGAGAATACCTACCCATGCCGGGGGACCAGCCGACGCGCCACGGACGCGCCGCAAGCGCGCAGCCCGTTCGGGAACGCCTATACGACCGGACCGTGTACCTCCGGTCGATGACCGACTCCGACACCGGCGGGGACGCCCCGGCCGACACCGGCTGGTTCGCCGG
>NZ_JBHSWW010000174.1:0-5087 GCF_042661865.1 Halorubrum tibetense | reverse complement strand
GTGCGGTCGGCGCGCTCGCCGTCGACGGCACGCTTGATCCCGACCGGATCCGTACCCTCACCGGCCTCCTCGCAAGTGGGGCTCCGCTCGCGGCGAGCGTCGCGCTCGCCCGACTCCCGTCGGTCGCGGACGTTCGGATGGCGGGGAAACCGGGTCGTGAAGTTGTCCGTACTACGAACACACAAGCGAAACGGGTCGTGCAGATCCGCTCGACGAGTGAATCCGAGGGTATCGTTTCTCTACATACAGTATCTACGGCTGCCATAGCGATCGGTGCTGAGCACAGCTCTATGATGTGGGAGTGCCTCAAGAGAGAATTAATCGGAACCTCACGCCACGATGTCGTCGATATTTCGACGAACGAGATACTCAAATCGATCAGTGAACCGGATTCGATCATTGATTTCAACGGCGAGATCCTCTTTCAGAACGACCAGCTCACCGAGGCAGACATCGAACGACGGGCGAGACGGGCGATCGAGGCTCGATCCGAAGCGTCGGAGATAGCCGACCCGGCCGGCTTCCCGATCGTCAGCGAGGAGTGACTACGGATTTCCGTCGGCCGTTTCCCGTGATCTCGGGTCGATCCCCCTGTTTTTCAACGCTGGTGACCGACTGTCCACGTATGCCCCAGATCCACCTCGACGAGGAGACGATCGAGCGGCTCGACGCGCTTCGGGTCGACGACGAGGAGTACGACGAGCTCGTGAACGAGCTGATCAACATCTACGAGGCGGGCGAGCTAGCGCTGTTCCGCGGCAGCGACATGGAGTGAGCGGGACGATACTCCTCTCTTCACCCCTCGCCAGCGACCCTGCTCACTCCTGATACGCGATCCGTACCTGCTCCCACTTGCCGACGTCCTCCAGATGCGCCTGTAGCTCGTCGGCGTACTCCTGAACCAGCTGCTCGGCCGCTTCGATCTCCTCGTCGCTCGGGCCGCCGCCTCCACCCCCGCCGCCGAAACCGAGCGCCCCCTTGATCGAGTCGAGCACCCCGCCGGATCCGCCGCTCCCGCCAGTGCTACCGCCTCCGCCGGGCGCGCCGCCCATCGCCGACACCTGGTCTCGGACGTTCTGCAGCTCGGGCATGATCGCCGGGAGGTTCGACGTGTCGGCGACGATCCGGGCCGCCTCCGGGTCCTCGGAGCTCTCGATCTCGAACTCCGTGGCGGTCATGATCAACCCCCACTCCTGGCTGGAGAACCGGGAGGCGGCCACGCGCTCGTTGAAACGATTGTCGACGGTCATCCGCTCGCCGACGATCGCGTCGGTCCATTCGCTCATACGTGGCTATGAGCGGTGACCGTTGAAAAACTCGTTCCCATCGCTCGGGAGCCGGCGAGACGTTTTACCACGTCCGTCCCGTCCGATTGGATGCATGGTCAACCGCAGTCGTCGGGAGGTCGTCGCGTCCGTCGGAACCGTCTCGTTGTTAGCGCTCGCCGGCTGTTCGGCGTTGGACGGCGGCGGGCGGGAGTTCGGCGACCCCGTGGGGCGAACCGGCGAGAACGAAGTCCACGTGGCGGTCGGCGCGGGCAACGGCCTCTCGTACGATCCCGCACACGTCGTGATCGACGTCGGGACGACGGTGGTCTGGGAGTGGACCGGTCGAGGTGGTGGTCACGACGTGGTCGCCGTCGAGGACGAACGGTTCGCTTCCGACCTCGCCGAGGAGGCCGGCCACACGTTCGAGCACACGTTCGAGGAGCCGGGCGAGTACGAGTACGTCTGTACACCCCACCAGACGCAGGGGATGTACGGTCTCGTCGAGGTCGTCGAGTAGTCACCTAGTCGATCGGTTCCGGGGCGGCGGCGTACAGCTTACCAGTCGAACGCCTCACGAGGATCGACAGCGTCGTTCGCGCGGTCGAAGACGTGCTCGCCGTCGACGAACACGTGCGTCGTCCGCGTTCCGTTCTCGTGGAACACCCCGTCCCAGACCGCGAGGTCGGCGTCGGTTCCCGGTTCGATCGTCCCGACGCGATCCTCGATCCCGAGGATCTCCGCGGGATATCGGGTGACCGCCTCCAGCGCCTCGTCGGCGGGGAACCCTTCCCGGACCGCGAGTCCGACGCAGACGTCGAGGTGTTGTTGGGGCAACACCGGGGCGTCCGTCTGGATCGCCACCTTCACGCCCGCCTCGTTGAGGACTCCCGGCGTTTCGAACGTGATGTTTCGCAGCTCGTGTTTCGCGCCGGAGTACAGCGACGGCCCGACGACGGCGGGGACGTCCCGCTTGGCGAACTCCTCGGCGATCAGGTGCCCCTCCGTGGCGTGTTCGATCGACAGCGCGTCGATCCCGAACTCCTCGGCGATCCGGAACACCGTCATGATGTCGTCGGCGCGATGCGCGTGGACGCGGAGCGGGAGCCCCTCCGTGAGCACCCGCGCGAGGTTCTCCATCCCGAGGTCCCGCTCGAACGGCTCCCCCTCGTTGCGGGCGTGCTCCCGCCGGTCGACGTAGTCCTCGGCCGCCATCAGCGTCTCCCGGAGGGTGGCGGCGACGCCGGGTCGAGTCGAGGGCTGCCGACCCTCACGCTCTCCGTGGAACCGCTTGGGATTCTCGCCCATCGCCGCCTTCATCCCGTCCTCCCGGATCAGCATCCCGTCGGCCGTTTTTCCGTACGTCTTCATCGAGCAGATGACGCCGCCGATCACGTTCCCCGACCCCATCCGCGCGGAGACGGACGTGACCCCGTTCTGAAACGCGCGTTTCAGCTCCTCGTCGCGCGGGTGGAACCCGTCGAGCGCGTTGACGTGTGGCGTCACGGCATCGGTCCCCTCGTTGATGTCGGCGTCCTCGGGCTCGCCCCACTCGGCGACCCCCGCGTGGCTGTGCGCGTCGACGAGCCCGGGCGTGACGTGGTCACCGTCGACGTCGATCACGGTCGCGTCGTCCGGCACCTCGACGTCGCCGACAGCCGCTATCTTCCCGCCGTCGACGACGACGGCCCCCTCGACGGTTCCGCGATCGGTCGCCGTGTGCACGACGGCATTGACGAGTGCGTACATATCACACGGATGTGGTCCCCGATATATAACCGTTCGACCGGGGGGAGTGTGTTGCCGGTTCGAGCGCCGGGGAGAATCGAACGGGGCCGCCATCTCCTTGCGAACCCCGGTCGCCTTAGGTGGAGTCGATCTGACCGCCCCGTCCGGGGTCGCCTTCGGCGTCCCCCACCCCTGACTGGACCGCCCGATCACCGTTCACGGACTCGTCGCCGCCGTCGCTCTCGCTCCGTTGGTACACGTTCACGTCGTGCGTGTTGTACGGGATCTCGATCCCGTGGTCCATGAACCGCGTGTAGATCTCGCGGTTGAGCCGGTGTCTGACCCGCCCCCTGTGCTCCGGACGCTCGACCCAGCAAACGAGGCGATACGCCAGTGCTGAGTCGCCGAACGAGACGAACCGTGCCTTCGGTTCCGGGTTGTTCGGCACCGTTTCCTCGTCGAGGGCGACACCGACGAGGACCTCCTCGACGAGGTCGATGTCGGACCCGTACGCGACGCCGATGTCGATCTTGAGCCGGGTCTGCCCACGCGGCTCCGAGAGATTGACGACCCGCTCCTCGTTGAGCATCGAGTTGGGAAGCGTGATGTCGATGTTGTCCCGGGTCCGCAGCGTCGTCGACCGGATCCCGACCGCAACGACCGTTCCCGCCTCGCCGGTGTCGATCTCCAGGTAGTCGCCGATGGTGTACGTGTCGTCGACGTACAGCGCGAGACCGCCGAGGAAGTTGCCGACGCTCTCCTTTGCCGCGATACCGAGGGCGATACCCGCGATACCCGCCGCGCCGAGGATCGGGGAGATGTCGTAGTTCCACAACACGAGGACAGCCGCGACCGTCCCGGTGATCACGACGAGCGACCAGATGTTCGAGAACACCGGCGCGAACTCATAGGCGCGACCGCGGGCGTCGGAGGCCTTCCCCTCCTCGTTGATCTTCTTGACCAAGCGATTGACGACGCGGTTGAGGTAAAACCCCCACACCACGACGATGACGGTGATCGCCGGACGGCCGACGAACGTCGACACCTGTTCGGCCGTCAGAAACGTGTTCTCCGTCACCGACGGGATACTGGCGAGTACCGAGAAGCCGATCAACGAGACGGTCGTGACCAGCGGGATGTGGAGATTGTCGACGACGATGGAGTCGTAATCCGTCGCCGTTCGGTCCGTGTATCTCCGGAGATACCGGATAACGACGAAGTTCATCACCGCGCCACCGACGAGGGACGCACCGAGCACGAGAAGCGTCACGCCGTAGGGATTCGCGATCACGGGACGGAGGAACTCTGGGATCACGTAACCACCGAAGTCATACCGCCCGGTATCCGGGTGTGTATATAAGATTTACCAGCAAATGATGCTTATTCCGGCTCGTGGCCCGAACTGGGTGAGTCGCCGAATCGGCCCGCCGCCGGCGTTCAGCAGGCGCAGTAGTACTCCCGGTCGTCGAACTCCGTTTCGAACAGCTTCGTGGCCGGTGCCGGGTCGGACGGACGGTACACGCCGGTGGTGAGCGACCCGTTCGCCTCGAACTCGCCGGAGACGAGCGCCCGCCAGTCATCGGCACCGAGCGCGTCTCCGACCTTCCCGCCCGAGAGCCCGGCCAGATAATCGCGGAGGTACACCCAGCGTGTGGGGTCGATCCCCGGCGACTCGTACTCGACGTCGGTGACCGCGGCGTACGCGGCCATCGGGAGGTTCGCGCCGGCCGCGACCGGCAGCGAGATCCACTTCCAGGGGCGGGTGTTAACGTCGAGCAGCAAGTACTCCTCGCGCTCGCGATCGTAGACGAACTCCGCCTCGCTGATCCCGTAGTAGCCCGCGTCGTCGAGGACGCCAAGTGCTCGCGCCTCGATCTCCGGGTCGACGACGGTCTCGACCAGACACGACGTGCCGAACTGGAGCGGGTGCCGGACGACGGCGTTGCCGACCACCGCGAGCGCGTCGTCCACTCCCGACGGCGGGACGTACGACGCCAGCGAACGGTCCTCGCCGGTCGCGACGTCGACGCGCTTTTGCGCCATCACTTCGACGCCCTCAGCGGCCGCGGCCACGACGGTCTCCTCAAGCGCCTC
>NZ_JBHSWW010000173.1:0-5194 GCF_042661865.1 Halorubrum tibetense | reverse complement strand
TCGGCTTCGTGCGGCGACGGATCGCCCGCGCCAGCGCCTCCCGATCGCCGTCGCCCCAGCGTTTCGGGTCGGGTGGGTACTCCAGTTCCCGGAGGACGGCGGCCACGTCCGCCTCGGTCGCCCCGACACCGGTCAACATCGCGGTGAGCGCCTCGTCGAGGTCGAAGTCGGGCGAGCGGGACTGTCGTTCGACCCCCTCCCAGTTGTCCGCGACGACGCCCGCGAGCCACAGGTCCATCTCCTCCTCGATGAAGTCCACGTCGGCGACCGGGTCTCGGCTCCCGACCGCAACGGGCTCGCCCTCGGCGTTCGTCCCACCGGAGGCGTCGACGACGTTCAGTATCACGTCGGCGTTGGTGAGCTCGTCGAGGAACCGGTTACCGAGCCCCTTCCCCTCGTGTGCGCCCGGGACGAGCCCGGCCACGTCGAGCAGTTCGACGGGCACGTAACGGATGCCGTCGTGACAGCGGTCGTTGCCGCAGCGCTCGTCGCGATCGAGGCACGGGCACTCGGTCCGGACGGCGGTCACACCACGGTTGGCGTCGATGGTCGTGAACGGGTAGTTCGCGACATCGACGTCGGCCATCGTGGCGGCAGTATAAAAGGTGGACTTGCCGGCGTTCGGCTTCCCCGCGAGCGCAACCGTGAGCATGGTGACGGATCACGGCGGGGCGAAAAGCCCCTTTCGGTCGACGCCCCCGCGACCCGGTTCGGCCGGCCACCGGCGACACGGCGATTCATCGAACAGTGTCGCGGAGCCTGCGTCACGGAGCGTCTGTCGCGGAGCGCGCGGCGCGTGCTACGGCGGTCGTGCTGTTCTCCCCCGTCGCGTCACTCGAAGGAGAGCCGAACCGGGTCGCCGGCGTCGAGGTCGAACGCCTCGGCACCGCGACCGTCGTTGACGTCGCACTCGAGGAACCCGTGGCTCCCGACGGTGACGAGCCGGTCGCCCGGCGGGACCGCGGCGAACGTCGCCACGAGCGGAACGGGGCCGGCGTCGTTCACCCGAACGCGGTCGTGGCCGGCGTCGCCAACCGCGTTCCCGAGGACGTTCGTGATCACATTCCCGGGGACGTTCGTGATCGCGTTCCCGAACCCGTCGACGACGAGGACCTCGCCGTCGATCGTGTCGATCGTACCGTCGGGGTCACGCTCGACCAAGGGCTCCGGGAACCGGAGGTCGACTCGATCGTCGGTCGCCGTCAGCGAGCCGAGGGCGGTGAGGCGGTCCCCGTCTATGGTGCCGTCCGTCCACGCGTTCTCGCGGACGCGAGCGGCGGCGGGCGCGAACACGTCCCGGCCGTGAAACGTCGTGCTCGCGGGATCGGCCTCGTGGATCTCGAAGACGTCGATATCGTTCGGGCCAGTCCCCGTCGCCGCCGCGAGCGCTCGGGCCGGGGGAAACGCGAGCCCGTTGTCGGGCGCGACTATCGCGTGCTCGCCCGCGCGAACGACGATCGCCGCCCGGTCGGTCCCGACACCCGGGTCGACGACCGCACAGTGGACCGCCGGGGGGAACTCGGGGAGGACGAACCGGAGCCAGAAGGCGGCCGCTCGCGGGTCCCCCCGCGGCAGGTCGTGGCTCACGTCGACCAACTCCGCGTCGGACGTTCGACGAACGACCCCCCGCATCGCAGCGGGATATGGCGAGCCGAAATCGGAGGCGAGCGTGATCACGGTTTCAGGGGCTCTCGTCGGCTATCGCGTCGCTCTCGGCGATCCGGCGGATCCGCTCTACCCCGTCGATCTCGCGGATCACGTCGACGACGGTCTCCGGGACGAGGTCCGTCCAGTTCCGCCCGTGGATCATCCGTTCGCGGAGCTCCGTCCCCTCAAGCACTTCGCGATTGAACATCGGCGAGCCGCGCACCTCGACGCCGGCCTCCTGGAAGAGGCGGACGACGAGCGGGTTGTTCGAGTACGCCACGTCGAACCGTGGCGTCATGCTCTGGACGTGGCTCACCCAGACGGAGTTGCGGTCGAGGTCCTCGATCGGGACGACGTAGGTCGTAATGTCCAGCTCCTCGACCGCCTTCGTCACCATCATCACGCGCTCGCCGGCGGTGAACGGGTTCCGTGTGGTGTGTGAATCGCCGGCCGACCCGATCCCGAGGACCAGCTCGTCGACCTCCGACGCGATCTCCTCCACCATGTGTCGGTGACCGTCGTGAAACGGCTGGTACCGGCCGATGTAGAACCCCCGCATGGACGGGAGTAGAGACGGCGTGGTTTATAAACCCCATGGGACCGTACCGAGCCGCCGTAATCGTCGTACACCGGCGATATCAGGCTCCTCGCGCGCTGCGCCCGGGACATCTGCGGGGAGAAAGTATATCAGTAGCCGACCCTTCCATTCGAGTAACGGATATCGATTCTATGAGCAACGAGAAGGACACGAACGACCCGCCGGCCGCCGACGATACGCCGCCGGAGGATACGCCGCCGGAGGACGCGCCGTCGGAGAGCACGTCCCGAAAGGAGACGTCCCGGGAAGAGACGGGTACCGAGGAGGTAGCCTCGAACGGCCACTCGTCGGAAGACGGTGTCGACGACTCGGATCGGGTCGGTGACGACACCGACGACTCGGATCGGGTCGAAGCCGATACCGACAGTGACGACGAGTGGGACGACCCTGAGTGGGACGACCCCGAGTTGGACGACGACGTCACGATCGAGGACGGCGTCGACGGTGACGGGGGAGCCTCCGAATCGTCCGAGGACGGCGTCGTCGACGGTCCGATCGACGACGGGGATATCGACGAGCTCGGGAGCACCGTCGAGGTCGAGGGCGCGGAGATCGCCGAGGACCCGGACGAGGACGACCTCCTCGGCGGGCTCCTGATCGACGACACCTCGGAGATCGAGATCCCCGACCGCCTCGTCGACCAAGTGATCGGCCAAGAGCACGCCCGCGACGTGATCATCAAGGCGGCGAAACAGCGCCGCCACGTGATGATGATCGGCTCGCCCGGGACGGGGAAGTCGATGCTCGCGAAAGCGATGTCCGAGCTCCTCCCCAAAGAGGAGCTCCAAGACGTCCTCGTGTATCACAACCCGGACGACGGCAACAAGCCGAAGGTCCGGACGGTGCCGGCCGGCAAGGGGGAACAGATCGTCGACGCCCACAAGGAGGAGGCCCGCAAGCGCAACCAGATGCGGTCGCTGCTCATGTGGATCATCATCGCCGTCGTGTTGGGCTACGCGCTCATCATCGTCGGCCAGATCCTCATCGGCATCATCGCCGCGGGTGTCGTCTACCTGGTCTTCCGCTACTTGAACCGCGGCTCGGACGCGATGATCCCCAACCTGCTCGTCAACAACGGCGACACGAAGTCCGCGCCGTTCCGCGACGCGACGGGGGCACACGCCGGCGCACTGCTCGGCGACGTCCGGCACGACCCGTTCCAGTCCGGCGGGATGGAGACGCCGAGCCACGACCGCGTCGAGGCCGGCGCGATCCACAAGGCGAACAAAGGCGTGCTGTTCGTCGACGAGATCAACACGCTCGACATCCGGAGCCAGCAGCACCTGATGACGGCGATCCAGGAGGGCGAGTTCTCCATCACGGGCCAGTCCGAGCGCTCCTCGGGCGCGATGGTCCAAACGGAGCCCGTCCCCACAGACTTCGTCATGATCGCGGCCGGGAACCTCGACGCGATGGAGAACATGCACCCGGCGCTGCGCTCGCGGATCAAGGGGTACGGCTACGAGGTGTACATGGAGGACACCATCGAGGACACCCCGGAGATGCGCCGACAGTACGTCCGCTTCATCGCCCAGGAGGTCGCGAAGGACGGCCGCCTTCCGGAGTTCACGGCCGAGGCGATCGAGGAGGTCATCCTCGAAGCGAAGCGGCGCTCCGGCCGCAAGGGCCACCTCACGCTTCACTTCCGGAACCTCGGCGGGCTCGTGCGCGTCGCCGGCGACATCGCCCGCGGCGAGGACGCCGAGTTCACCACGCGCGACCACGTGCTGTCCGCGAAGGGTCGCTCGCGCTCCATCGAACAACAGCTCGCCGACGACTTCATCGAGCGCCGGAAGGACTACGAGCTACAGGTCTCGGACGGCTACGTCGTCGGGCGCGTCAACGGGCTCGCCGTCATGGGCGAGGACTCCGGGATCATGCTCCCGGTGATGGCCGAGGTCGCTCCCTCACAGGGGCCGGGTGAGGTGATCGCCACCGGGCAGCTGAAGGAGATGGCCCAGGAGTCCGTCTCGAACGTCTCCGCGATCATCAAGAAGTTCTCCGACGAGAACATCTCGGAGATGGACATCCACATCCAGTTCGTGCAGGCCGGCCAACAGGGCGTCGATGGCGACTCCGCGTCCATCACGGTCGCGACCGCCGTCATCAGCGCGCTGGAGAACGTCGGCGTCGACCAGAGCCTCGCGATGACCGGCTCGCTGTCGGTTCGGGGCGACGTGCTCCCCGTCGGCGGCGTGACCCACAAGATCGAGGCGGCCGCGAAGGCCGGCTGCACGCGGGTCATCATCCCGCAGGCGAACGAGCAGGACGTGATGATCGAGGAGGAGTACGAGGAGATGGTTGAGATCATCCCCGTCAGCCACATCAGCGAGGTGCTCGACATCGCCCTCGAAGGCGAGGCCGAGAAGGACTCGCTGGTCGACCGGCTCAAATCTATCACCGGCTCGGCGCTCAAAGAACAGGGCGTCTCGAAACCCACCAGCCCGAGCCCGCAGTAGCGGCTCGACTCCAGCCCCTCCGCCCCGTCGAATGACCGACTGGATGACGTTCGGGGCCGCGACCGCGCTCGGTACGCTGCTGCTTTTGTATTTCACTCGCCGATCACAGCGAACGCTCGAACGGGTCCGTATCGTCGACGATCCGGCCGATATCCGGGAGTACGGGCCCGAAAGATCGGACCCCGAAGCCGTGTCCAAGGACCACGCGGTCGGCGACGACGTCGAGGACGTTCACGGCGACGACGTCCGGGCGTCTCACGGCGACGACGTCGACGCGACCCACGCCGACGACGCCACCCGCACCGACGGCGTCGACCTCCCACCGCCGGGGTCACGGACCGAACCGACACTCACCACCGACCTCCTCTTGGCGAACGTGGCGGCTTCACAGGGGCTCGCGCTCGTCGGACTCGCCGCCGTCATGTGGTGGACCGGGGTACCGGCGGCGGCGGTCGGGCTGGCCGCCGACCCCGCGGGAGCCGTCCTCGGG
>NZ_JBHSWW010000172.1:0-5226 GCF_042661865.1 Halorubrum tibetense | reverse complement strand
GGGCCGACGTTCGCGCAGGGCGGCGGGCTCGACGCCGACCCCGCGGCCGTCGTCGCGTGGTTCCGCGAGCGATAACGGTGATCCAGCCCCCGACGCGGCGGCGTTTGGGAGGAAACCGCCGCCTCGCCGATCGCTCATCTTTTTCCCTGCGGGATCGAACTCGACGGTATGACTGGCGCACGCGTCGGCTCGGCACTCACCGACGAACAGGCGGCGATCCGCGACCTCGTCCGGGAGTTCGCGGTCGAGGAGGTCCGGCCGATCGCCCGCGAGGCGGACGCGGAGGCGTCGTTCCCCGAGGACGTCTGGGACGGGCTCGCGGAGCTCGGGCTGACCGGCCTCACGGTCCCCGAGGCGTACGGCGGGTTCGACGCCGACGAGACGACATACGCGGTCGTCAACGAGGAGCTCGCCTACGGGACGCTCGCCGTCGCCACCGCGCTCTCCGTTCACTGTCTCGCGACCTCCTGTATCGCGGCGTTCGGCACGGAGGACCAGCAGGAGCGGTGGCTACCCGAGATGGTCGACGGCCGCCCAGTCGGGACGTTCTGTCTCTCCGAGCCCCACGCCGGGTCGAACCCCGCGGCGATGTCGACGACGGCCGAGTACGACCCCGACGCCGACGAGTACGTGCTCAACGGCGAGAAACAGTGGATCACCAACGGCGACCGCGGCGGGGTCGCCATCGTCTTCGCGAAGGTCGACGCCGACGATCCCGGCTCGATCACGCAGTTCCTCGTCCCGATGGACACGCCGGGGTTCGCCGTCGGCCCCAAAGAGGAGAAACTGGGACTGCGCGCTTCAGACACCACGTCCGTCTCCTTCGATGACTGCCGGATCCCCGGCGAGAACCGGCTGACCGAGGAAGGGCGTGGGCTCTCGGCCGCCTTCCGGATCCTCACGGGCGGCCGGATCGGCATCGCCGCTCAGGCGGTCGGGCTCGCCCAGGCGGCGTTCGACGAGGCGAAGTCGTACGCCTTCGAGCGTGAGCAGTTCGACCGACCGATCGGCGAGATCCAGGCGATCCGCCACAAGTTCGCCGAGATGGCGACCGACATCTCCGCGTCGCGGCTGCTCGTCCGGGAGGCCTGCCGTCAGGCGGAGGCGGGCGAGGACAACCGGATGATGGCCTCGAAGGCGAAGTACACGGCGAGCGAGACGGCGATGTCCGTCACCAACGAGGCGGTCCAGATCCACGGCGGCTACGGCTACGTCAGCGAGTTCGACGTGGAGCGGTTCTATCGCGACGCGAAGATCACGGAGATCTACGAGGGGACGACGGAGATCCAGAAGAAGATCATCGCCCGCGGCGTCCTGGGTGACGAATGACCGACCGGCCGTCCGGTGCCGACGCTCCCACTGGGGCCGACGCTTCCGCCGATGCCGACGCCCCTACCGGAGCAGATCGACTCTCCGGGCCCGACGCGTTCGCCGCGGCCGATGCGGTCGTGTACGACCTCGACGGAACGCTCCTCGAACTCGTCGTCGACTGGGACCGCGTCGCCGACGATGTCGCCGCCGCCTACGCGGAACACGCGCTGATCCCGCCCACGGAGGACCTCTGGAAGTTGCTGGACGCGGCCGAGGAGTACGGGATCGGTGCCGAGGTCGAGGCGGCGATCGCGGACCACGAACGGGCCGGCGCGGCCCGCTCCCGACTCCTCCCGCTTGGTGAGCGGCTCCTGTCGGGCGCGGACACCCGCCCCGCGGCGGTTTGTTCGCTCAACTGTGAAGCGGCGTGTCACATCGCGCTCGAGGAACACGGGCTCGTCGAGACGGTCGACGCCGTCGTCGGCCGCGACACCGTCGAGACCCACAAACCCGAACCGGAGTCGTTGCTGGCGGCGATCGACGCCATCGACGCCGAGCCGGATCGCGCCGTCTTCGTCGGGGACTCCGCGAGCGACGCGGTGACTGCCGACCGGGCGGGCGTCGCGTTCGTCTCGGTCGCCGACGCGCTCGCTTCCGACGATATATAAGTCGTCGTGACTCCGTCGGGATCCGCGACCGGTGGCGTCGACATCCGATGTGAGCGCCCCAGACGCCTGCTGACAACGTGGTATACAACCGATCGGAAGCGGCGACGTTCCCTTTTAAGCACTGTTCCAGCGACTCCACCGCTGGCCGGGGATTTATAAGGAGAGTCGCCGTCGATCCGCGATCAACCGCTTATACTCGAGTGGTCGAGACGTTAGATGGAGTCGCCACTACTGTTTCATCGGTGCTTCGAGGGAGGGATCGGCATTGAGGATCGTAGTCAGGGTCGGTTGCGTTCGATCGAATTTCTCCGTCGGGTCCACGAGTTGGAGCTCCGAATCATAGGTTATGAGCCCTGCTGAGACCAACTTCGGGAGGTGGACATGATATAACGAGAGACGGATCTCCGCTAGTTCATCATCCGACGTCTCCGTAAGCGGCGTCTGCTGCTCGTGGGTGATGATGACCTCCGTAAGGTCGTCGAGCGTTAGTGACTGCTGTTCCCCTGTGAGTGCCCCAAGCACGATCCGCCGGTGCTGGTTTCGACACAGGTCGAGTACCGAATCGAAGGCGAGAGAGTCGACGCTCATTACGCTATTACAGTCGACCGATCACAATCACAGTGACTTTTTCATGCACAAACCGACTTTACGTTCCTACCTAGGGCCGAGCTGTAAGGGCGGAGAGCGTGTTCCCGAGGACACGCTTGATCCCCCCTCGGAGGCGGGAGCCGACGGCCTGTTGTGAGATACCGAGTTCTTCGCCGAGGGCTTCCAACGTGACCTCGCGGGGGGACTCGAAGTACCCGCGCTCGTAGGCGAGCACGAGCGCCTCTTGTTGCGTGTCAGTGAGGACCGCTTCGGTTCCCGACGTAACCGGCGTAAGCGCGTGCAACTCCGTCAACGTGACCGGGATGTCCAGCGCTCGACAGCGTTCCTGAAAGGCAGCGATGTCGCTTCGATCGTCACCGCGGATCTCGAACCGCCACTCGTTGGTGGTACCGGTAGCCTCGATCAGCGGGACCCCTGTCTCCGCCAGGACGGTTAGCACGTCGTTGTAGTCCAATACCCACTCGACCCGTAACAGGTACTCGTCCCCGACGGAGTCAACGAGCCGAATGTCGTCCACGCCTGGATGCTCGGTGAACGCACTCTCGATGTCTTTGGCTTCGGTTCCCCGAACCCAAAAATAGGGGATCACCACGTTCTGTGCGGGGATAAGTCGCTCCAGCGTGACCGTCACGTTCGGTAGTTGGTGGAACACTGTCCCTAAGGGGAACTGGTCTGACGGAACCGTGAACGTTGCCTCGGTAGCCATACCCGAACTGATGCCGGCTGTCGGGAAAGGATTGCTGCCGAGACGACCGCTGATGAGCTGTTCGAGGTAGCGTCCAGACGCACAGTGGCCGCGCGCCTCGGATCCGACACGTCGCTCCCGTCGACCCCAGTAAACGAGGCCACCCCGCCCCGTCCGTCAGTCGTCGTTCCCGATCTGCTCGTCGTTCCCGATCTGCTCGTCGTCGCCGATCGTCGCGTCGTCGCCGATCGTCGCGTCGTCGGTCTCGCTCGCCTCGACGCGTTTCGCGTACAGCGCGACGACGACTGCGGTGACGAACCAGATCGGTGCGCCCACGCGGATCGCGAAGGCGGCCCTCGCGCCCCACGAGTCGAGCGTGACGAACGCGGAGAGCACGGCGACGACGGGAGCCCCGACGAGGATGGTGACGACGAACGTCGTCTGCATCACCCAGCCGTAGTCGACTCCCTCGATCTCTGCCTCCTCGACGGGTTGCACGCCAAACGCTCGGTAGCGCACGGACTAATCGATGGCGGTCGCCGCGTGGGCCGAGTCGCCGACCCTTCTCTCTCGACCACTGGCGGGCCCGCTCCCCGCCGGAACGCCCTTCCGGATCCCCCGATTTTAACGCGTCGGGCGACCAGCTCGGATCGATGACCACGACGCGGGGACTGCGGGACCGCGAGGAACCGATCACGATGCTCACCGCCTACGACGCCCCCACGGCGGGGATCGTCGACGAGGCCGGGATCGATGTCGTCCTCGTCGGCGATAGCATGGGGAACGCCGCGCTCGGCTACGACTCGACGCTGCCGGTGACGATGGCGGATGTCCGCTCCCGGACCGCGGCGGTCGCCCGCGCGGTCGACGACGCGCTCGTCGTGGCCGACATGCCGTTCCTCTCGTTCGGCGTCGACGAGGCCGACTCCGTCCGGAACGCGGGCGCGTTTTTAAAGGAAGCCGACGCCGACGCCGTCAAGATCGAGAGCGGTCCACACACGGTCGAAACCACCCGCCGGATGACCGACGTGGGGATCCCCGTGATGGCCCACCTCGGGCTCACTCCCCAACACGTCAACCGTCTGGGCGGCTACTCGCGACAGGGGACCGACCAGGACGCGGCCGAAGAGATCATCGAGCTGGCGGGCGCACACGCGGACGCGGGAGCGTTCTCGCTCGTGTTGGAACACGTCCCGGCGAACCTCGCGGCGGCGGTGACCGAGGCGCTCTCGATCCCGACGATCGGTATCGGCGCGGGCCCGGACACCGACGGACAGGTCCTCGTTATCAACGATGTCGTCGGCCTCGGCGACTGGTCGCCACCCTTCTCCGAACAGTTCGGGGACGTCCGCGGCGAGATGCGGCGGGCGGTCGCCGAGTACAAAACCGCGGTCGAGACTGGAGCGTTCCCCGCGGAGGAGCACACGCACGTCGAGGAGTCGCTCGAAGACCTGTACTGAGACCGCGTCGGCCGGCAGTGGACTGTCGATCGTCAGCGACCGAGGTGCGTGATGTCCCGCCGAAGCGAGTAGCCGCGCGGGACCCCGACCGCGCTCAGGCAGGCCTCACACAGCACCCGTTCGTAATCCCGGTTCGTGTCCTTCTCGAGCAACGACACCGACTCCAGCGGAAAAATCGACTCACATCGGGCACACTCGGCTTTGTCGCCATCGACGATCTTCATCTCTCACGGGGAGTTCCCGGCTGCGGTATAAAAACGCGCGGGCGGCGTTATCACTGGTCGAGAAACGGGTTCGAAAGAAATCGAGGTGCGGATCGTGCGTCGTCGAGGGGTCGGGCGTCGACCTCTCAGCCGAAGAGCTCGCCGAGCCCTTCGCCGCCGTCGCCTTCGTCCTCGTCGTCGTCCTCCTCCTCCTCGGCGGCGTCGGCTTCGTCGGCCTCGTCGTCGGCTTCGTCGGCCTCGTCGCCCCCGTCGTCGGAGCCGCCCGCGGC
>NZ_JBHSWW010000171.1:0-5300 GCF_042661865.1 Halorubrum tibetense | reverse complement strand
CCGCTCGTCGCGACGGAGTCCGTATCGACCCGTGGGGTCGCGCGTCGCGACCACGTCCCACCCGGCGTCGACGAACCGACCGAGGGGCTCGACCGGGTCGCCGTGAGCGTACGTCAGTCCGGGCGTGCCGACGTCGCGGTACTGGCGGTCGAGGTCGCGCAGGCAGTCGTGGAGGAACTCGATCCGGGCGTCACAGGCCATCCCGCGGTCGCCGTAGAAGGCCGGATCGAAGACGAAAAGTGGGAGAACGCGCGGGTCGCCGGCGCGTTCGGCGGTCGCGCCTTCGGGATCCCGCTCGCCTTCCGGTGACGCGGCCGCCGCGAGCGCGGCGTTGTCCGCGATCCGCAGGTCCTCGCGGTGCCAGACTACGGTTCCGGGATGGCCGGCGGCACCGATCAGCGACTGGATCCGGTCGGTCTCCGGGAGTGTCGCGAGCGCCTCCGCCTCGTCCGCGCCCATTCTCACCCGATAGTTCGAGTCCTCGGGGCAAGGGTCTGTCGCCGACGGATGCGCCGGGGTCGGCTCCCGAGACTGCTACCGGATCACCGTCACCGGAACGGTCGCCTTGTCGACGACGCTCTTCGCGACGCTGCCGACCACCTGCTCGCGCTCCTCGCTCAGCCCGCGGTGGCCGACGTGAATCGCGTCGGCATCGCTCTCGTCCGCGAACGCCGTGATAGCGTCCGCCGGGCGGCCGGTCAGCAGCTCCGTTTCGATGTCGATATCCGCTCCTTCCTCGTCGGCGACGGTCTCGGCGACCCGCCGGGCCGCCGATAACACGCGATCGCCCTCCTCGACGGCCGCCTCCTCGCCCGGGAGGATGAGCATCCCGTCGATCAGTTCTGAGTCCGGCGTCAGCACGTGCGCGATCACGAGCGTCGCCTCGAACGCGGCGGCCTGTCGCGCGGCGTACCGGACCGCTTCGTCCCCTAGCGTCGACCCGTCCGTGGCAACGAGGTATCGCATGGATGGAGATAGCGTCGCCTCGTACATAACTCCTCGACGGCGTTCCCGCGCGGTGGGGTCGCGAGTGAGGGTCGCGGGCGGGGGTCGCGGGCGGGCCGTCGTGTCGCTTATAACCAGAGGCCCTCTGTGTTCCGGGGACGATCGATGCCCTCCACCCGCTCCGACTCGTCGGCTCGAATCGACCCGTTCCTTCCGGTCTTGGTCGCGAACCTGCTCCCGCTCGTCGGGGTCGTCCGGTTCGGCTGGGACCCCGCGACGCTTGTGGCTATCTACGCCATCGAGGTCGGCCTCTCGATCCCGTTGGCGGGCGTGAAGGCGTTGTTCGCCGCTCGGCCCCCGCCGTCGGACCGTGAGGAGGGCTTCATCAGCGTCACGAGCGCCGAACTGGTGGAAAAGCGGGGCTCCGTTCGCCTCGTCGCGTGGCTCCCGCCCGTGTATCCCCGGAACGTCCCGTTCGCGGCCGCGGTCGCCGGCAGCGCGGGATGGTTTCTGGTGTTCGCCGGAGCGGTGTTCTCCGAGGTCTTCGACCTCCCGGCGCTCCTCGCGCGACCCGAGGTGCTCGCGGCCGCGCTCGCGCTGTTCGCCGGACAGTTGATCGAGGTCAGTCGGGAGTACATCGGCGACCGCGGCTACGAGACCGTCTCGCCGTACGCGGTCGTGGAAACGCCGGTCCGCCAGGCGTTCTTCCTGGTGTTCGTCGGCCTCGCCCTCCCGTTCCTCGACACGGTCGGTGGCGGGGTCGCGATCCTCGTCGTCCTCGTCGGGCTCAAGCTCTTCCTCGAGTGGTCGACCGTCCGGTCGTCACGTGACGGCTTCACCGGCTGGCTCGCGGGCCCGAGCGGGTCGGAGGACGCCCCGGCGACCCGGGATCCGGTCGACCGCCCTCGGGGTGACGAGGAACCCAGGGCGGACCGCGTTCCCGGAGCCGACGGGTCTGACGGTGAGGCTCCGCCGGCCCCGGACGCCCGGTTTCGGACGCATCGCCGCGCGGTCGTCGCCACCGCGCTCGCACGAACGCTCTCCTGGCCCGCGGCGTTTTATATCACCGGCTTCGCGGTGATCTGGGTCGCCGTTCTCGGGACGTTCACCGACGGGGAGC
The DNA here is from genome assembly GCF_042661865.1 of Halorubrum tibetense. GTDB lineage: Archaea > Halobacteriota > Halobacteria > Halobacteriales > Haloferacaceae > Halorubrum > Halorubrum tibetense. The sequence goes on along the minus strand of NZ_JBHSWW010000171.1, from coordinate 3,235 downwards.
TGCCCCCGGCGATCGCAGTCGGGACCCTGGCCGTCGTCGTCGGCCTCTGTCTCGCCGCGATCGGGGTCCACGTCGCGGGGTTCGTCCTCCGGTACGCGTCGCTCGAATACCGGCGGTACGACGACCGGATCGTCGCGTACGACACGTGGCTCGACGAGCCGCAGTGGGCGGCACCCGTCGACGTGCTCCGCGACGTCGAGGTCGTCGAGAACAGGCTGCCGGATCGCCTACTCGACGCCCGTACGTTCAGGATGACGACCGGGTGGGGCGACGAGGAGAGAGCACGGGTGGTCGGGCCCGTTACCGACCCGGAAGGCGTCGTCGAGGCGTTCGACCTGCCCGTCGGCACGACCGATCTCCGGCCGATCGACCGTCGGATCGCGGCCGCCTCGGTCGTGTTGGCGGCAACGATCGCGCTCGGCGTCGGCGCGTCCCTCGTCCTCGACGGCGACGCGCTCGGATCGCCCCTGTTCGTCGTCTTCCTGCTCCCGTTCCTCGTTGCGGTCCCGCGGCTGGTGTGGTCCGGGTCGTACCCGGACCCCGACTGACGGATCAGGCGGGAACGACGACCGTCATCGCCCCCGCACCGCCGCGATCACCGTTCGATCGGGCGGGCGACCATCTCCCCCCACGGCTCGAAGCCGTGCCGGTCGTAGAACGCTCGGGCACGCTCGTTCGCCGGGTCGACGTCGAGCACCACCCGGTCCAACGGCAGCTCCTGGTCGGCCGCGAGCGACAGCGCGGCCGACACGAGCTCGTCGGCGACGCCGGTGCCACGATACTCGGGCGCGACGTAGAGCTCGTTTATCACCGCGGCGTCCCAGACGAACGCCAGTCGCTCGGGGAGGACGAAGACGTACCCGACGACACCGGCGTCGACGTCGCTGTCGGCGTTGCTGTCGGCGTCGGTCCCGTTGTCGACGGCCACGGTCACGCACCGCGGGTCGTCGTCGACACAGCGGTCCACCCACGCGAGCCACGCGTCGCGGTACGCGTCGGTGAGTTTGCCCTCGTACGCCGTCGCCTTCGCCTCATCGCCGGTGCTCTCGCCGAGCCCTCGCTCGAACGCGAGTTTACATCGATAGAGGCCGTCAGTGTCTATCTCGGGGTCGTACGGGCGGATATCGACCGTCATCAGACGTCGCCGTCGGTGGTGTGGCTCTCGCCGTCGTCCTCGAGGACGAACTCCGCCAGCGTCGGCACGAACGTCCCGATGTCGGTCACCATCCCGATCGCCTGCGCGGAGCCGCGGTCGAGCAGCTGGGTGACGGTTGCCGGGTTGATGTCGACACAGACGGTCTTCGTCGTCGACGGGAGACAGTTCCCGACCGCGACGGAGTGGAGCAGGGTCGCGAGCATCAACACGACGTCGGCGTCGTGTGCCTGATCGCGGATCGCGTTCTGTGCCTCGACCGCGTCGGTGATCGTGTCCGGCAGCGGGCCGTCGTCGCGGATCGACCCCGCGAGCACGGTGTCGACGTCGTTCTCGACACACTGGTACATCACCCCCTCCGTCACCTTCCCCTGCTCGACGGCGGCCTCGATCCCCCCCGCCCGGATGATCTCCGAGATGGTCCAAATGTGGTGTTTGTGACCCTTCCGCGGGTGTTCGAGGGTCTCCACGTCCATCCCGAGCGAGGTGCCGTACAGCGACCGCTCCAAGTCGTGGGTCGCGAACCCGTTGCCCGCCGACAGCGCGTCGACGTACCCCGCCTCGACCAGTCGCGCGAGCGCCTCGCCCGCGCCGGAGTGGATCACGGCGGGGCCGGCGACGACCATCACGTTCCCGCCGTCGGCTTTCACCTCGCGTAACGCCGCGGCGACCTCTCGGATCGTCGACTCGGAGGGTCGTTCCGAGGAGACGCCGCCCTGCATGAAGCCGAACGCGCCGCCGCCGCTCCGGGGGCGCTCCGGCGGGTGTACCCGGATCCCCGACTGGTCGGTCGCGACCATATCTCCCTCCTCGACCGCGTCGAGCACCCGCGTGTAGGCGCGCGGCCCGTTTCCTTCATCCGGGTCGGGGTCGACGACGAGCGCACAGTCCATCTCGATCCGTTCGACGTCGATCCACTCGCCGTCGTACAACACCTCGGTCGGGTGGTTCGTCGTCGAATAGAAGTTCGGGGGGACGACTTTGTCCGCGGGGGCGGCGACGAGTTCCACGTCGGAGGGGTTCTCCAACACCGCGCCGTTCTGGTGGAGCTCGTGGAGGATCGCCTGCAGCGTCTCCTCGTCGTCGGCCGACACCTGCATCCGACAGTACGACTCGGCCTCCTCGTGGGTCCCGACGTCGAACCGCTCGACGTCGAAGGAGCCGCCGAGATCCATCACCGCGCCGAAACAGCGCTGCATCGTCCCGCTGTCGATGATGTGTCCCTCGATCTCGACGGTGCGTGCGTGGCTCATATCCACCCGTCAGCCCGCGTGGAGAAACCGGTTTCCCCTGCGGCGGACGTTGCTGTCCGCGGTTGCGGAAGGGCGGGCGACGACCCCGCCGGCCGGTCGCCTCAGATCATCCCGAGCGCGCCGAGGATCTGGTTCCCGAAGATCATCGCGATCAGGCCGAACAGCATGAGCAACCCCGACGAGACGGTGATCGTTCGGACGGCGGCGTGGCGGTCCGACAGCGGGAGCCGGCTCATCACCGCCTCCGCGACCATCCGCAGGATCCGGCCGCCGTCGAGCGGGAACGCCGGGAGGCAGTTGAAAAGCGCCAGCTGGATGTTGATCCACCCGGTCCAGAACAGCAGGTTCGCTAACAGGAACGCGCCCCCGCCCAACACCGCGAGCCCACCGTCGAGCACGAAGAAGTTCGTGACCTCCCCGGTGAACCCCGCGAAGTTGAACGGGAGCCCGAACAGGCTGCCGAGCGGGAGGATCAGCGTCACGAACACGAGCCCCAGGGGCGAGTCGATCAGTCCGGCGAAGGCGGGCTGGACGTCCGCGAGCGCGTCGCCGCCGTCTCCGCCGAGCAGTTCGAGGTACGCCCCGGCGGGGTACTCCGTGACGCCGAAGTCGTCGAGCGCGAGCCCGCTCGTCCCGGGGAAGACGCTGACGCCGATGAACCCGCCGTCACGGTTCGGGTGTGCGTCGAGCGTCACGTCGTAGGTGACGCGCTCCTGCTCGGTCGTGTACGCGACGACCTCGACGGTCGCTCCGGGTTCGCGCTCGCCGAGCACGGTCGCGAGGCCGTTCGGGCCGTCGCCGGCTGCGTAGACGCGCTCGCCGTCGATCT
>NZ_JBHSWW010000170.1:0-5373 GCF_042661865.1 Halorubrum tibetense | reverse complement strand
GGGATCAGCCGACAGCGGCGGACAACGAGCCGGGAGGCGTGGCACGAGAGCGTCTCGGCAGCGGTCGAACGCATCCGCGGCGGTGAGCTGCGGAAAGTGGTGTTGGCGCAGGCGCTGGAGGCCGACCTCGCGGCCGACTTCCCCCGGGCGGCGACGGTCGAACGGCTGGCGGAGAAGTACCCCGACTGCCACCGCTACTGTTTCGAGCCCGACGACGGCGAGAGCGTCTTTTTCGGTGCGACCCCGGAGCGACTGGTCTCCCTGCGCGGACGGACCGTCGAGACGGACGCGCTTGCGGGGACGACCGGCCGCGGCGAGACCCCGGCGGAAGACGAGTGGCTAGCCGAGGAGCTGCTGGCGGACGAGAAGAACGTCCACGAGCACACGCTCGTCGCGGAGACGGTCCGCGAGCAGCTGGAGCCGTACGCGGCGTCGATCTCCGCGGGGGAACGTCGGGTGCGGCGGCTCGCGACGGTTCAACACCTCCACACGCCGATCACCGCCGAACTGGACGCCGATCGCCACGTGATCGAACTCGTCGAGGCGCTTCACCCGACGCCCGCGGTCGGCGGGCTTCCCCCGACGCAGGCGCTGGAGACGATCCACGAGACGGAGCCGTTCGACCGCGGTTGGTACGCGGCCCCAGTCGGGTGGATCGACGCCGCGGGTAACGGCGCGTTCGCGGTCGCGATCCGCTCGGCGGTGGCGAGTCGACGACGTGCAACGCTGTTCGCCGGCGTCGGGGTCGTCGCCGACTCCGACCCGGACCGGGAGTGGGACGAGATCCAGCTCAAGTACCGACCGATCCTCGACGAGTTGGAGGACGGCGGGGAACGCCGAGAGGAGCGGAGCAGTAGGGACGGCGGGGAACGTCGAGAGGAGCGGAGCAGTAGGGACGGCGAGGCAGGTGGAGCCGGCGACGCCGGCGACAGCGACCCGAGCGAGGGTCGCGGGAGCTACTGATACATCTTCAGCGGCTCGGCCTGCGTGCTCTCCTCGGTCGCCTGCCGCATCCGCTCGGCGAGCTGCTGTTTGGCGTCTCGTATCTCCGTCGCCTGATCGACGAGCCCGTCGGTCGGCGTCTCCGTCCCGGCGATCGGGTCGATCCCGTCCACGATCAGCGTCCGGGACGCCTCGGGGTCGGGGAACTGCGGGTCGGATTCGACGATCAGGCCGACCCCGTCGCGGCCACGTTCGAGTGCGTCCGAGAGCATCGCCCCCGTCGGGCCCGAGATGAGCCCCGATTCCGGCGGGTCCTCGACATCGGCGTCGGCGAGCCGCGACCCACCGTCGCCGACCGTGACGCCGTACAGCGCAGGAGGCGACGTCTCCCGCTCGCTCGGTCGCCCGGAGAGGAACACCGGGAACGTCCCCGTCTCGTCGAACCAGTCCGAGAGACAGTCGGCGAACGTCGCGGCCGCAGACGGGTTCACCGGAACGTCGCTCTGGAGGACGACCAGTCCGGCGTCGGGTGCGGCGTACAGCCGGACCGGCGTGGTCACGCCGGTCGCACCCTCCCGATAGACGGCGACCTCCGGCAGCCCCTCGCAGTGGACGTTCGCGTAGTGGCGCATCTCGTGGACGTCCACGAGGTGGTCGGCCGCGATCTTCCCGACGAGCCCGACCCCGGGGAACCCCTCTACAAGCACCGGTCGGTCGAGCTCTATCGCGTCGTCGACGATGGAGATCTGCGCCATGCCGTCGAGTACGGTAGGGGGGATGTTAAGCCTCTGGCGGCCGCGGCGGGGATCGACGGTCGGCCGACCGGCGTCCGAAACCGTCTAATCGGGGCAGGCGGTACGGACGGGTATGAACCCGCTTGAGCGGTATGAACCGCTCGTGGACGACGTCGAGGCGTTCCGGGCGGCCTGTGATCGGCCGCTCCCGTCCGTCGTCCGCACGAACACGCTCGCCGCGACGCCCGCACGCGTCCGTGAGGCGTTCGCGGACGCGGGCGTCACCTACGAGCCGGTAGACTGGCACGACGGCCTCTTCCGACTCCCCGACGGGAACCCCGGCGGCAACTGGCCCCACGTCCACGGCTGGACCCACGGCCAAGAGGAGGTGTCGGTACTCCCGGGACTCGCGCTCGACGCGCGGCCCGGCGACCGGGTGTGGGACGCGTGTGCGGCCCCCGGGAGCAAAACCACCCAGATCGCCGACGACATGGACGACACGGGAACGCTCGTCGCCAACGACAACAACCTGGGCCGGCTCTCCGCGCTCCGACACAACGCGGAGCGGCTCGGGGTGACGAACGCCGTCGTCACGAACCAGGACGCTCGAAACTTCTCCCTGAAACCCCTCGCGTTCGACGAGTTCGACCGCGCGCTTGTCGACGCCCCCTGCTCGTGTGAGGGCACGTGCCGGAAGAACCCCGACGTGCTCGACCAGTGGACGTACGAGCACGTCGAGGCCGTCGCCGGGATCCAGAAGGGAGTCCTGACGCGGGCCGTCCAGGCGACTCGGCCGGGCGGCACCGTCGTCTACTCCACCTGCACGTTCGCGCCTGAGGAGAACGAGGCGGTCCTCGATCACGTCCTCGACGCGACGGACTGCGAGCTCGTCGCGTTCGATCTCCCCCTGGAGACCGTTTCCGGGGTCACGGAGTGGGACGGCGAGACGTACGACGAGTCGGTCACGCGCGCCCACCGGGTGTACCCGCACCACAACGACACCGGCGGGTTCTTCTGTGCGAAGCTGCGCGTCGGCGGCGAGACCGAGGCCGAGCCGGCGGCGTCCGACCCCGCCGAGGGCGAGGTGGGCGCATGAGCGACGACGCACCCACCAACGACGGCCAGCGCTTCGATCGGCTTCCGGAGAGGCCGGCGGACCGCGAGGTCGAGGGGCGCGCGAGCCGCGAGGAGGTGCTCGACTGGTGGGACGACCGGTTCGGGATCGGGCGTGACGTGCTCGGCGAGTACACGTTCTGGGAGAAGGGCGCGGGGAAAGTGTGGGTGTTCAACGGCGAGGCGACGGACCCCAGTCGGGTGGAGGCGATCGGGATGACGTTCCTCCGGACGCGACAGGAACACTGGAAGCCGACGACGCGCGCGGTCCAGCGGTTCGGCGAGCACGCCACGCGTAACGTCGTCGAGCTCGGCCCCGAGGCGGCCACCCGGTTCGTCGCGGGCGAGGACCAGGACCTCGCCGAGTGGGACGGCGACTGGGGGTATCTGATAGTCGCCCACCGGATCGCGGGCGAACGGGCGCCGATCGGGGTCGGACTGTACCTCTACGACGAGCTGCGGTCGGTAGTGCCGAAGGGGAGTCGCGCGGAGCTGTCGCCCGTCGAGTGAGGCGTCGCCCGGTTGCCGGGTTGGCCGCCGGGCGGGCCACAGGATGGACCGCTTTCCGGAGACCGGCTCAGTACGGGGGCGAGGTGAACCCGTCGGCGTCGCCGGTCGGCCGGACGCCGATCCCGTGGAAGTCGCTGTCGGGGTTGTCGCCGTCGGGCTGGACCATCTCCACGCGCTCGCGCGACTCGATGTCGAACACCGCGTAGCCGGGATTGATCCCGGTGGCGGCGTGCGGGTCGCCCGAGAGCGGGTTCGGGCCGCGCGTCGTCACGAACATGTACTCCCCGTCGGGGGAGGCCCACATGATGTCGGGCGCGTCGGACTCGGTGGGGTCGTCCGACTGCTCGGGGCCGAAGGCGTCGATCTCCTCGATCACTTCGTCCGTCTCGGGGTCGATGATCAGCCCGTCGTTCGTCTCGCGGTTGAGCACCCACAGCTCCTCGCCGTCCGGCGTGAACCAGAACCCGTGCGCGTCGACTCCCTGCGTCGACTCGACGGTAGTCACCTCGTCTTCGGCGGTGTCGTACACGTAGAAGTCGCCGACGCCGTCGGCCGCGAGCGGGTCCTCGTCCGGGTCGGCGTCCGGGTCCGAGGGGAGCCCCGCGGTGAGGTAGAACTTCTCCTCGGTCGGGTGTGGCACCGTCCCGCAGTTCGTCGGGATCTCCTCGCCGGCGTACGCGCGGTCGACGGAGAAGTCGTCGTGGTCGACGACTACGAGCGCGGCGTCGTAGTAGCTCGGGCCGACCGTGTGCAGCGACCGACCGTCCTGGGCGTACTGGTGACAGATCGGCGACCCGTCCTCGATCCCCGCGTCGAGCACCGTCTCGTTCGCACGGAGGTCGATCGCGTCCACCTGTTCGAACTCCTCGTTCTCCAGGTCGGCGTCGACGCGGACGATCTCCTCCTCGCCGATAACGTCGACGTGGATGAACTCGTCGTCCGGCGAGAAGCCGGCGAAGTGCGAGCCAGCGCCGGTCTCGAGGTTCGCCACGAGCTCGCGGTCCTCGGTGCGGTAGACGAGCGTCCGCGCGCCCGCCGTACACGCCACCGCCGCGTACTCGTAGTCGGAGGTGTAATCCACCATGTGCGGCACCTCGCCGCCCTCCGCGCCGGTGTCGATCTCGTCGACCGCCTCGAAGCCGCCGTCGCCGTCCGGCTCGTGGATGTATATCGTGTTCGTCCCCTGGTCCGCACCCCAGATCTCGTAGCTGCCGTCGACCGCCTCGTCCGCACAGCCCGCCAGGCCCGCCAGGCTCGCGCCCGCGGCCCCCGCAAGGAACGTCCGCCGTGTCGTCTGATCCATAGTGTATCCAGCTCCGGGTGGGGAAACTAAACGGTGTCGGTAGTGGCATCGAGATGCCGAGGTAGAGGCTCCGTAGTTCCGCTATTCGGCAGAATAGCGTTGTCACAGGTACGTGCATATATTACCCATAACGCGGACGCTGCTCGACACCCGTTCGACCGGGGATCGACCGGCTTCAACGTCGATCTCGGCCGACCGACGGATCCGACCGCGTCACCGCTCACGGTAGCGGGGGTACCCACGGACAGCCTCTTTTCCGTTCCGCCGTAGTGTCCGATATGCCTGTCTCGTGCCGTGCCACCCGGTCGTCACGTGGGTACGCGTTCCCGAGCGAACTCCTCCTCGAGGTGACGGCCCCGGAATGACGCCGCGGACCACGAGGCGTCACCGGGCCGCCGGACGACTGGCGGCGTTCGTCCTCGTCGTCGGTGTCGTCCTGGCGGCCGGACTGACCGCACCCATTGGCCCCGCGTTCGCCGGCGATAATCCCGGGCTCCTCGGGTTCGATCCGGACGAGGCCGACGCGGACCGCGGCGAGACCGTCGAGGTGAACGTGTGGTTCCGCGCCATGGGTGGCTACGACGACGACGGCGTCGTCGCCTACGAGTACACGGTCGCGTACGACCCCGACGTGTTGACCGCCGTCGATGTCGAACCGGGACCCTGGCTGGAACGCGGCGAGGAGACGAGCGTGCGCCACGGAACGGCCATCGACGAAGCGAACGGAACGGTGACCGTCGCGGCGGAGCGCGACCCGCCGGCGGGCGGCGT
>NZ_JBHSWW010000169.1:0-5435 GCF_042661865.1 Halorubrum tibetense | reverse complement strand
CGCGGGCGTTCCAGTCCACCTCGACGGCGCGCGCGTGTTCAACGCCGCGGTCGCGCTCGGTGTCGATGCGAGCGAGATCGTCGACCACGTCGACAGCGTCACGTTCTGCCTCTCGAAGGGGCTCGGCGCGCCAGTCGGCTCGATCCTGGCGGGCGACGAGGCGTTCATCGAGGCGGCCCGCCGGGTCCGCAAGCTGTTCGGCGGCGGGATGCGTCAGGCAGGGATGATCGCCGCGCCCGGGCTGCTCGCGCTGGAGAACGTGGACCGGCTCGCGACCGACCACGCGAACGCTACTCGGCTCGCGGCCGATCTCGACGCCCTGGCGGGGGTCCATGCGCCGGAGCCGGACACGAACATCGTCGTGGCCCACACGGAGACCGCGGGGATCCCCGCGTCGGCGCTGGTCGACGCCTGCGCGGACGCCGGGATCGGCTGTGTCGAGTTCGACGAGTACACCACCCGGTTCACGACGCACCTCGATGTCGACGAAGCGGATATCGACGCCGCAACCCACCGGATCGCGGATGTCGTCGACGGACTGTCAGGGTAGTGGTAGCGTGGTAGCGGCGGCGCTGACGCTGCCGACGGGAACTCCGTCGACGCGGACTTCGTGGACGCGGACTTCGTCGACGGTTCGACCTCTATCGACGGGAGACAGATCAGCCGGTCGCGACCCACATCAGCCAGACGTTCGTCGTCGTGAGGAACAGGCCGACGAGCGTCAACAACACCGGCGGGAAGTAGTACAGGAGTCCGTCGCCCTCGCGTGCCCCGTGCACGCTTATCCACAACATGACCAGGTACACCGCGATCTTCAGTCCGACGAGCCCGGCTAGCCCGAAGGCGTCGATCGCCGCGGCGACGACCGGGTTCGCTTCGTCGACCTCGGGGACGTACTGGAGGAAGGCGATCGTGGAGACGATGTCGCCGACCCCGTACGTGGTCGTCGCTGCGATCCACAGCGTGTAGAACTTGCGGGGGCGACGAAGGTACGCGGGGTGGCGGCGAGAGCGGTCGCGAGCGCGGGACACGCGAAAATCTCCGAGTGGATCGACCCTGAAACTACCGGTAGCCGTCGCTCGGGTGGGGACCGGAATCGGATCGGATCGGATCGGATCGGAGCGAACCCAATCGGAACGGATCAGAGCGAACCCAATCGGAACGGATCGGAGCGAACCCAATCGGAGGCGGCCACCGGTTTCGGTTCTTTTTACCTCTCGCGGGCGGTGGAACGCGTATGGGAACGCCGCTGGAGCCACGGTCGGAGCAGGTGACGGAGGTCCTCGATCGACTGTACGAGGAGTACCCCGACTCCACGATCTCGCTGAACTACTCGACCCGCCTCGAGCTGTTGATCGCCGTGATCCTCTCGGCGCAGTGTACCGATGAACGCGTGAACTCGGTGTGTGCCGAACTGTTCGAGACGTACCAAACGCCCGAGGAGTACGCGAACGCACCACAGGAGGAGCTCGCGGAGGCGATCAACTCGATCACTTACTACAACAACAAGGCGAAGTACATCCGGTCGGCCTGTGCGGACATCGCCGAGGAACACGACGGCGAGGTGCCGGACACGATGTCCGAGCTGACCGATCTGGCGGGCGTCGGGCGGAAGACGGCGAACGTCGTGCTCCAGCACGGCCACAACGTCGTCGAGGGGATCGTCGTCGACACCCACGTGCAGCGGATCACTCGCCGATTGGGGATCACGGAGGAGGAACGACCGGAGCGCATCGAGTCGGATCTGGTCGACATCGTTCCCGAGGACGACTGGCAGCAGTTTACACACCTCATGATCGACCACGGGCGGGCGACGTGTACCGCGATCAACCCTGACTGTACGGACTGCGTTCTCGCCGACGTGTGTCCGTCCGCGAAGCCCGACGCCGACATCGACCTGGCGAGCGGCGACCCGTGGTGAATCGGAGCACTGGGCGCGGCAACAGTCGGCGCTACCGACGCTGTCAGCGCGGCGGCACCCGCCGAACGTCGTACCGTCTCCGCGCGTCTCGCCCATTCGAATTCGACGTATGTTAGGTTTGTATTTATTATTCAGTATATAATTTTTGATATAAAGTATATAATAGTCTTTTGCACATCGGATGCTGTCGATCACATATAAAGCCCCCAACGATCGGGGGATCTCACGGGATCCTTCCACGGATCTTGGAACTCCCTCGGCTGCTTATGGCGGTATACGGCGTATCCGTAACTGGAGAGAGACACTATGTCCACACAATCACGCAACGAGTTCGGCGGGGAGTTCGGCGGGGTAACGCTGTTGGGGAAGGCGCACTCGCTGTCGGCGCTGTTCCTGGTCATGCTGCGGGCGGTCATCGGCGGGATGATCCTGTTCGCGGGGCTCGGGAAGTTCGCGTTCGTCAGCGGTGAGGCATTCGACGCGAGCGGCTACCTGGTCCACGGCGTGGCCGACGCCAGCCCCGCGAGCGGGATCTACGCGGCGATGGGCCAGACGGCCTGGTTCGTCGAGATCGTGAACGTGATCGTGCCGCTGACGCAGGTGCTCATCGGCGTGGCGCTCATCGCCGGCGCGTTCGTTCGGCTGGCTGCCCTCGGCGGTGCCATGCAGATGATGATGTTCTACCTCGGCGGCTGGGAGGGTGAGTGGCTCGCCCTCTTCGACTCGACGCTCATCTACGCGGTCGTGTTCCTCACGGTCGCGGCGTTCGGCGCGGGTCGCATCCTCGGGATCGACAAGTACATCGAGAGTATCGAGGTCGGCGGACAGCCCCTCGTCGAGCGGTTCCCGGTCGCCCGCTACCTCCTCGGCTGAGCCGGGGACGCGGGAGGCCACCCACCGACGAACCGAACACCCTCGACCCGTCTCGTTTTGATCCGCATTCGACGCGACCAGCGACGACGCCACGCGTTTCCCGTTCCAATCCTTATAAGGACGCGCGGGCTGAACTGCGGGTAATGGAACGCGGATCGCGGGAGGCGTTCGACCGGATGGGAACTCTCGGTATCGAGGAGGAGTTCTTCATTGTGGACGCCGACGGCCGTCCGACCTCGGGAACGGACGACCTCGTGTACGAACGGCTACCGCCGGCGGCGGTTCCCGACGGCTTCGATCACGAGCTATTTAAATGTACGATCGAGGCGCAGACGCCGCTGATAACGGATCCGAGCGACGCCGAGGCGGAGCTCGAAGCCGTCCGCGGGGCGCTCGTCGAACACGCCGCCGAGAGCGGTTATCGGATCGCCGCGAGCGGGTTGCATCCGGCGGCCCGATGGCGCGAACTCGACCACGCCGAGAAACCCCGCTACCGCTCGCAGCTGGACCGGATCCAGTACCCGCAACACCGCAACACGACGGCCGGACTCCACGTCCACGTCGGCGTCGACGACGCTGACAAGGCCGTGTGGATCGCGAACCGGCTCCGGTGGCACTGTCCGGTGTTGCTCGCGCTGTCGGCGAACTCGCCGTTCTGGAACGGTCACGACACGGGGTTGGCGTCTGGTCGAGCCGTGGTGTTCGAGAACCTCCCGAACACCGGGATCCCGTCGGCGTTCGAGGATTTCGACGCGTTCGACCGCTTCGAGCGGCGGATGGTCGATCACGGCTCGATAGACGACCGAGGGGAGATCTGGTTCGACGTACGACCCCACACCGGTCACGGGACGGTAGAGGTCCGCGCCCCGGACGCCCAGCGCGATCCGGACCGGACGCTGGCGTTCGTCGAGTACGTCCACGCGCTCGTCGTCGACCTCGGGGAACGCTACGCGGACGGCGAGTCGCGCCCGCTCCCCAGGCGGGAACTGCTCGACGAGAACAAGTGGCGGGCCCTGCGTCACGGCCACGACGCGTCGTTCCTGACCCGGGATGGCGAGGGAACGATCGGGTTGGAAGCGGCCGTCGACCGGGCGTGTGACCGGCTCGGGATCGACGGGGTCCGCGAGGTGTACGCGGACGAAAGCGGGAGCGAGCGCCAGCGACGGATCCACGCGACCGACGGTCTCGATGCGCTCTGTCGTGATCTGATGTTGGACACCTGATACGGGTTTTCGTCGGAACAGAGGCGACGAGAAACGCTTTTCCCCGCGTAGTGCCGACTGTCGCGTATGACTACGGACGACGCGGCGGGTGCCGATTCCGGCACGGACGCCGGGGCGAACGCCGAGAACGCCGAGGACGAGTCCCCGACCGAGCGCACCAAAGAGGAGCTCCGGAAGACGAAAGAGCGGATCGGCGAGGGCGCTGACAAGGCGGTCAAGGGGTTCGACGACAACGTCGTCGACCTGTTGGCGTGGCTGCTCGACACCGAGACGCGCGCTCGGATCTACGTGTACCTCCGGGAGCACCCCGAGAGCACGAGCGACGAGGTCGCCGACGGGACCGGGCTGTATCCGAGCACGGTCCGCGAGGCGCTCGCCGAGCTCCACGACGAGGGGACGGTCTCGCGAGGGAAACGGGAGGCCGACGGCGCGGGGAACAACCCGTACGAGTACGAGGCCATCGCGCCGAGCGAGCTCGTCCGGGGCGTCGTCGGCGACGTCCAAGCCGAGCTGAACGCCGTGTTCAATCTCGACCGACGGCTCGGAGGAGAGGACGCGGACGGCGACGACGAACCCGTCCAAATTTCCGTCGCGGGTGACGATGAGACGGCCAGCGACGATGAGACGGCCAGCGACGATGAGACGGCCAGCGACGATGAGACGGCCAGCGACGAGGAACGAGGGCACTGACGGCGACGAGGGCATCCGAGTGAGTCGGTCGTCGCCGCCGGCCCGTTTCCGGCTACGGCGTCGACCGCGGTTCGGGATGATTTAAGTCGCGGCCGCGCAACCAACGGGCATGGACGTCGCGCTTGGCGGCACGTTCGACCCCGTTCACGACGGCCACCGGGCGCTGTTCGAACGGGCCTTCGAGCTGGGCGACGTGACCGTCGGACTGACTTCCGACGAGCTCGCTCCGAAAACCCGCCACGTCGACCGATACGTTCGATCCTTCGATGACCGGAAGCGTGATCTGGAGGCCGAATTAGCCCCGATAGCGGCGGCACACGATCGGGAGTACACGGTCCGGACGCTGGAGGAACCGACCGGTATCGCCGTCGAGCCGGAGTTCGACGCGCTGATCGTCTCCCCCGAGACGAAGGACGGCGGGGAGCGGATCAACGAGATCCGGACGGAACGCGGCCACGACCCGCTCGATATCGTCGTCGTCGATCACGTATCCGCGGTCGACGGGGAGCGCATCTCCTCGACACGGATCGTCGCCGGCGAGATCGACGAACACGGAAACCTCACCCCGAACCGCGACGGTCGGGGCGCGACCCGACCGGAATGACGGGCGCTACGGAGGTCCTCCTCGGCGAGACGGGCGTCGAGCGCGCCGCCGTCTGGAGCGTCGTCGGCTTCGGACTGACTCTCGCCGCGTTTCGGGGAGCCGCTCGACTCGGAGCCCCAGGGGC
>NZ_JBHSWW010000168.1:0-5458 GCF_042661865.1 Halorubrum tibetense | reverse complement strand
GGCCGGGGCGTCCGGATCGCCGGGCGTAGGCTCCGGATCGTCAGCCACGGCATCCGCCCCGCGCAACCCGTCGAACAGCGCGTCGAGCCACGCGTCGTGGAACGCAGTGTCGGGCGCGCGGAGCGTCTCGAGTCGCTCGACCGCGACCGCGTACAGCCGTTCCTCCGCGGCCGCGAGCGTCTCCCCGGTGATTGTCTCGTGTCCGTCCGCGCGCCACTCGCGATAGAAGCGTTCCAGCACGTCGTGAACGTACGACCCGACGTCGAGTGCGTTCGGCTCCAGCGTGAGGGGGTCGTCCGGTTCGATCTCCAAGACGTGTTCGAGATAGTATCTAAACGCACAGTCGGCGAACGTCTCCAGACGGCTCGGGCTGTACGGCCGTCCACCGTCCCGCAGGTCCGCGACGACCGCCGGATCGACGTGCCCGTCGTATTTCCCGACCTCGTCGCTCGCCCGCGCGGCCGAGACCCGCACGCCGTTCGCGAGCCGCGACGGGGCGTTCGCTTCTGAAACGGCGATGTCGTACGTCTCGCCGTCCGTCGAGACGGTTTCCGGGGTGAGCGCCCCAGTATCGATGGCCCGAGCGAGCGAGCGGTGGACGTCGGTGACGGTCGCCGGCTCCGCCCGCTCGCCGCCGACGCTCGTCGCGTCCACGTCCGTGACGCGTTCGAGCTCAACGATCGGATCGGCGGGGACGTACGGGTCGCCGTCCGGGTCCCGTTCGGGGGCGGAGAACGTCACGGCCGCGTCGGACGCGACGAGCTGTGCGAACGCGTACCGGGTGGCTGCCACGGGGTCCGCCGCCTCGAAATCCGGGTGTGCGTCGTTGAGCGGCCGCGCGAACGCCAACCGTCGCGGGGGTGACGGGGTGTGCTCGGTAGTCGACCCCGGAACGAACACGTGTTCGACCGGGTTCGCCGCCGCCTCCCAGGGTGAACAGACACGGACGGCGTCCGACGTTCGGCCCGTCGAGACGCGAACCGTGACACCGTCGAGCGCTCGCCGTACCGACTCGACGTCCATGCCCCGGTCGTCGCTTCCACCGGCTACCTCCCGACGTTCTGCGAGCGCGGCGCACACCTCCGTCGCGTGCTCGATCGCTCGCCGCTCCCGGCTCCCGACGCCCCGCGAAAACCCGACCGCGTCCGTGAGACCCGTCCCGTCGGCGGTCGTCGGCACGCCGATGTCGTCGAACAGCCTCCGGCGGGCGGCGTCGACGTCGGTCGTGGTCACGAACCGTTCACACGCCGCGACGACCTCGCGGACGAGCGTTTCGGCGTTCCCGTCGAGGTGCGCCATGAGCGTCGCCGTCCGAGTCGATTCCGACCGCTCCGCGATCCGGATGACCTTCCGGGTCGTCGCCGTCCGCGAGGGGAACACGAGGGGGTTCGACAGGAGCCGGACCAGCGGGGCGAGCCGGTCGGGTTCGGAACCGAGATCGATCGTCGCCTCGAATAGCGTGCCGGTCGTCGTGGCGAAGAACGACCGATCGGAGCCGTGAGCCACTGGAACGTCCGCGTCGCGGAGTGCGTCCGCGAGACGGTCGCCGTACGTCGCCTCGTCGAAGGGAGCGATGGCGATCGCTTCCGGTTCGACGCCGTCGCCGATCAGCGACCGCACCGTTCGTGTGATCGCCCGCACCTCCCGCTGTACCGTCGCGTGCGTCTCGACCGAGACGCCGTCGCCGAGAGCGACCGGATCCCCGGAACCACCGTCCTGCCGGTACAGGGCCGCGGCCGCGGTCTCACGCGGCGAGACGGACCCCCGGTCGTCAGCACTCGGCGACGGGGTACAGCCGAGTCGGTCGTACCACTCGCAAAGGCCGCGGACGGCGTGGTCCACACCGGTTGCCGTGTCTCTCTCGGCCTTATCAGCCACGTCCGGGACCCCGTCCACGTCCCCATCGCCCACGCGCGCGAGGACGACGCCGATGTCGAACGCGTCGGCGAGCAGCGCGACGACGTCACGCTCTTGTGCGGAGAGCGTCCGGAACGCCCCGACGACCACTACGTCGGTCGCGGCGAGCTCGCGCCGCACGAGCGGTCGACCGGCGTCGAGTACGTGTCTGAACCGCTCGCTTCGGAAGGTTTTCGGCTCGTCGAAGCCGTCCGCCCGTGCGTCGTGGACGTGCGCGACGAACCGAGACAGCGTTCGACCGAGCTCGTCGAGTGCTTCCCGCGCGAGCCGGCGCTCTACCTCCGTCGCCGTAATCGCGCCGGCGAACTCCAGCAGGGTCAACAGCTCCTCCGCCTGATCGACGAGCCCGGCCGCGGGTTCCCCCTCGCTGTACAGCGGGTGATCCGGGTCGTCGATGCGTGTCAGCGCGTCCGACACGACCCATCGACGTTCGGCGTCCGTGACGTACGTCGACGGCCCCTCGTACGTGTCTGCCTCGTACAGCTCGTCGACCAGCGTCCGAAACCGCTCGAGTCGAAGCCGCACGCGGGAGCCGTGTCGTGCCCACTCGTCAGTGACGGTGGTGTCGCCGACCGCCGCCGGTTGGAGGTACAACGCGGACTGCGGGACGTCGGCGGCGCGTTCGGCGGCCCAGCGAACGGCGGCGGCCCGACCGCGAGCGGGCGTCTGGCGATCGAAGATCCGGCGCGTCGTCATTGGAGTACTCTCTCACGACGGCCATGAGTAACTTGTGCCGATCGGTGAGTCCCGTGCCAGGGTACCGTGAACGAGTCGTCGCGGACGGGGCGTCGAGATCGGCGTTTGCGGCCTACGGCTCGGCGATCTCGTCGAGCGCCCACGACGCCACCGTCCGAACGCGCTCGTTCGTGTCGTGCGCTACGCGCCGGCCGAGGGCGTCCGTTGCAGTCGTCGCTTCGATCCGTCCAAGCGCCCAACACGCGTTCTCACGTGCCGCCGCCTGCTCTTCTTCCAGTGCGTCGATCAGTGACTCGGTCGCCGGTTCGACGGTATCCGGGTCGTGGTCCGCGACGCGGGCGAGAACGGACGTCGCGTTGTATCTCGTCTGTTCGTTCTCGTCGTCAAGGAGCCCGATCACGGCCGGCACCGCGGGCAGCACCGCCTCCGGGTACTGTTCGGCTTGATCGGCGAGGAGCCCGGCGGCGTTCGTTCGCAGCTTGTCGTCGTCCACCGTAAGCAGCTCCCGTGCGACCGGAACCACTTCCGTCCCGACGTTCGGATACGCTTTCGAGACCCGGCCGAGCACGGACAGCGCACCGATGCGACCTCCACGAGAGGTGTTCGTCACGTACTCGACGAGGGTGGGAGTGATCGGGAGCAACGTCTCGGGGTGTGAGTCGGCGACGTGTTCCAGTACCAGCAGCGTCCGAACCTCGTCACCGGTGTCGTCTTTCAACAGCGGTTCGAGCCGCGGGACGAGCTCCGTGACCGCGGAGGTGTCCTCCTCCGCGACGCGCCGGATCACCGTGAGCGTCGTCCGCAGCAGGCGGTCGTCGGTCTCCGCCGTGAGCAGTTCCCCCAACGTGTCCACCGCGGGGATCACGAGCGCGGGGGTTGCCGACGCGAGCGCCTCGAATATCCCGACGATCTCCGCTTGAACCGCGAGATCGCTTGATGTGAGCCTGTCGACGAGCACGGGGATAGCCGGCTCACAGGCGTCTGGATACTGTTCGGCGATCCGCTTGAGCTGAGCGCCCGCGAGACGGCGTTCCGTCTCGCTACCCTCGTCGAGTCCTTGGATCGCCTCGGGGACGCCCTCCGGCCCCGGCTTCGCGAGACGGCCTAAGAACTCCGGCGTCGCGTACTCGGTGCCGTACCGATCGAGCACCGACCAGTCGGCGGTGTCGGCGTTTTGCGGGATCGACACCTCCGAGAGGACGAGCTGTGACCGGCTCCAGTGCAGCATCAGTGGCGTCACTGGACCCCTTGGCTCCCACTCGACGATCCGGTACCCTACCTCCGGCGTCCTGATATCCTCCCCCCGCACTTCGACGGTGTCGGGTGTGGACCGGGGATCCGCTTCGTCGCTCATGCGGGAGCTGTTCGGGTCACTGAACGAATATGTTCCGCCGCGGCTGGGTGGTTCGGTCCGCGTATAACTGAACAGCAACAGCGCTTATCTCCTTCCATGATACTTCGTACATATGACAATCAATGGTGGTGAGGCGTTGTCGACTGTGTACGACGAAGCGCTCGACTCCGGTTTCGGTTTGATCGCGAGCAACGTCGCGGAACCGAACGTGATGACCGGGCTGGTTCAGGGTGCCGCACAGGTCGACTCCGACCTCCTCTTACAGATGAGCAACGGAGCGTGTACGTTCGCCGGCAACGGCGACCCTATCGCCGGCTTACGCGTCATGGGCACGTACATCGAGCGGATCGCCGCACAGTACGACATCGGCGTGTTTCTCAACATGGATCACCAGACCGACCTCGATATCATCCAGCGACAGATCGAGCTGGGGATCCCCTCCTCGATCATGATCGACGCCTCCCACGAGGAGTTCGAACAGAACGTCGCCCGCAGCAAACAGGTCGTCGAGATGGTCGAGAGCGCCGACGCGGATATCCTCGTTGAGGCCGAACTCGGGAAGATCAAGGGTGTCGAGGACGAGATCGTGTCGGAACACGCGTTCTACACGGACCCTGAACAGGCGGTCGAGTTCGTCGACCGCACGGGCTGTGACCTCCTCGCGATCTCCGTCGGGACACAACACGGCGTTGCCAAGGGCAGAGACTTGGAACTCAAACCCGACCTGACCGAGGAGATCCGAACCGCACTGCGTGACCACGGTATCGATACGCCACTCGTGTTACACGGGTCCTCTGGCGTCCAATCCGACCAGCTACAGGAGATGCTCGAACACGGGATCTGTAAGGTGAACAAGGACACCCGCTACCAGTACGAGTACACTCGAACCGCCTTTGACCTGTATCGCGAGGAGCCGGGCGATATCGTCCCGCCAGAGGGGATCGACGACCACCGCGATACGTTCTTTAACGATGTCGAATGGGCACCGAACAAGGACCGATTCGACCCCCGTGTGAGCGGTCGGCAGATCCGGGATCGGATCGCGGACGTCTACGCCGAGCTCGCTCACGTGTCCGGAAGCGCCGGGCGCAGCACGTTCGCCTGAACCGACACGGTGATGGCTTCTTCGGTCTGAACGCGGAGGGTTCCGGTGTTTGGATGGAACGGCTTTCGGTTTCTCACCTCCGTCAGCAGGTCGAACTCCCACACCGTTTCGACGGTCACCGAACGGCGTCGGATTCGAGACGTTCTCAGTGTGATCGGTTTCAAGACAGGCAAACTACTGGTTGGGAGATAGCCGAAAACTGCTGGACTGCGTGGGGAAAAGGATGCTCCGGCTGGGATTCGAACCCAGGTCATTGCCGTGAGAGGGCGCGGTAAACCTATATAAAAGGTTTGGTCGTGTTGCAAAGCGGTCTAGAGTTTGCCTCTGGTGCTCTCAACTGAGAGTTCACAGCTCATTGCTGTTTTGGTCGATCGTTGGAGCAGTTC
>NZ_JBHSWW010000167.1:0-5459 GCF_042661865.1 Halorubrum tibetense | reverse complement strand
GGCGGCCGGCGGTCTCGCCGCCCGGTGCGAGCGTGGGGTACCGCCCCTCGACGAGCTGGAGGCCGGCGAGCGTCGCGGGGCCGACGAAGACGAACGAGTCGAGCAGCTCGCCGACCCGTTCCGGTGCGGTGAGTGTCCCGTACACGAAGACGTCCATACCCCGGCTGGGTCGCTCTCGCGTTTCAACCTTCGGTCGAGTTCGACGGGGGCGACACACCTGCCAGCGTCGGTGACTCGCTCCCGCCGACCGTCACCGGCGGGGCCGGCCGCCTCCGACATCTAAAAACCGGCGACGCCCCTCGGCGGGGACGCATGGACTTCCCGCGGCTCCGGCGCGTCTGGAAACGCGTGTTCTCGCTCGCGTGGCCGGTGATGGCGGAGCAGACGTTCCGCACCGCGATGCGGACGACGGACATCATCGTCACTGCGCTGTTCTCGCCGGCGGCCGTCGTCGCTATCGGGCTCGCGGACCTCTACGCCCGGTTCCCGCTTCGGATCGGATTGGGACTCGGCGGCGGCGCGATCGCGCTCTCCTCACAGGACACCGGCGCGGGCGCAACCGAAACGCGGGACGAGGCGGTCACGCAGGCGATCCTCATCGGCGCGCTCACGGGGATCCCGTTCGTCCTCTTCGGGCTCTTCCTGGGCGAGGCCGCGATCGACGTGTTCGGAACGCTGGTCGGGCAGGAAACCCCCGCCGAGGTGGTCGTGCTCGGCTCGACGTATCTCGCGATCGTCTTCGCCACGGCCCCCGCGCGACACGTCGCGCTCGTCGGCGCGCGAGCGCTTCAGGGCACCGGAGACACCCGGACCCCGATGTACGTCAACGTCGCCGCCAACTCCGTCAACATCGCCGGATCCGTCGTGTTGGGGCTGGGGCTGTTCGGCTTCCCGCGACTGGAGATCGTCGGCGTCGGGCTGGCGACCGCTGCCGCCAACGTGCTCACCGCGGGGCTGTTGTGCGCCGCCATCTGGGGGTCGTGGACCGACGCGAACTTCGCCCGCCCGCGCGACCTCACTATCGCCCGCCAGCTCCTGCGGGTGAGTGCTCCACGAGTGGTCGAGGGGTTCGGATCGGAGGCCGCGGAGTTCCCCTTCAACGCCCTCCTGTTGGGCTTCGGCGAGGCCGTCAACGCCGGGTTCCAGATCGGGCGCCGGGTGTACCAGCAGGTCACCGGCCCCCTCTCGCGCGGCTACAACGTCGCCGCCTCCGTACTCGTCGGGCAGGCGCTGGGTGCGGGAGACCCCGCGGAGGCGCGCTACAACGGCTGGGCGGTGGCGGGGCTCGGCGTCGTCACGGTCGGGACGATCGGTCTCGCGCTAGTCGTGCTCGCACCCGATGTCGTCGCGCTGTTCACCGACGACCCGGAGACCGCGAGCTACGCCGTCGACTTCGCGCGCGTCTACGGGTTCGCGGGTGCCGCGCTCGTCTGCTTCTCCGCGCTGTCAGGGTCGCTTCAGGGCGCGAGCGAGACGCGGATCCCACTCGTCGCGCGGGTGACGGGGATGTTCGGCTTCTTCCTCGGCGTCTCCTGGTTGGTGAGCCGCACGCTGGCGTTCGGTCCCGAGGGAGCGTACATCGGCGTGTTCCTCGCGTACTGCTGGATGGCACTCGTCGTCGCGGTCGGCTTCAACTACACCGGCTGGGCACCCCGCGCGGCGGAGATGATGGAGGCGCGCGGCAGCACCGACGACGCCGAGACGGTCACCGACGGGACGAACGACTAATAAGGCGTGGTAACACTGGGCGAGGAAGAGGGATATCCACGCGACAGACCACCAGCTCGGCGGACGAGAACGATCGAGTGGAGCGGACGCGTGCGGCCGATCAGGTCGCGCGGCGTTCCTTCGCTTTCGGGCGGAGCTTGGTGTAGCCGCACTTGCGGCAGCGGTCGGCGTCCGGGGAGTTGCGGGCGTTACAGCGCATACAGATCGCGCGGTCGAGGTTGCGGCGTTCCGCGGCGTCGAAACTGGCCATACTACCGTTCAGCGCGCGGGCGCTGTAAAAGGTTGCGAGACGTGACGGGGCGGCGGACCGCACCGCGGCACGACGGACGGACCGAGTCGCACCCCGGCCGGCGGAACGAGGACGGGTTACGCGCCGGCCTCGGAGAGCGCGGCCGTGATGTCTTCCTTCTGTGTGACGCCGACGAACCGGTCGACGACGCCGTCGTCGTTCTCGACGATCAGCGTCGGCAGCGATCGGACCTGGTACTGATTGGCGACGTCCTGCTCCTCGTCGACGTCGACCTTCTGCAGCTCGAAGGCGTCGCCGAGCTCCTCCTGGACTTCCTCCAGTATCGGGTCCTGCGTTTTACACGGGCCGCACCAGTCGGCGTAGAAATCCAGCAGTCGAACAGTCATGGTTCGGCGACGACTAGCAGGGGCTCGCCGATAAGGGTTTCTCACCCGGCGACGGGCGGGGAACACTCGCCGAAAACGGCTCCCGGAGCCGAAACGCTTACAGCCGATGGTGTGGTTCGCTACGGTATGAGCAGTGGCAGCAACTCCGGCGGACTGATGTCCAGTGCGGGGCTGGTTCGGTACTTCGACGCACAGGACCGGAACGCGATCACGATGGACCCCAAGACGGTCCTCGCGTTCTGTGTCCTCTTCGGCGTCTTCGTTCAGATCCTTTCGTTGACCGTCGCGTAGGGCTCCCCCTCTCCCACGCGGTCGGCGTACGTTTCCACGCCCCAACAGCGTCGCCGCCGGGAACGCGTCCTTTTTGCCCGTCCCCGCCGGATCGACGGTATGCACGCAGGCGTCATCGCCGTCCAGGGCGACGTGGCCGAACACGCCGCGGCCGTCGAGCGGGCGGCAGCCGCACACGACGAGCCCGCGGAGGTCGTCAGGGTCCGGGACTCCGGTATCGTTCCCGACTGTGACGTCCTCCTCATGCCGGGCGGCGAGTCCACGACCATCTCGCGGCTGATCCATCAGGAGGGGATCGCCGCGGAGATCCGCGAGCACGTCGCGGCCGGCAAACCCGTCCTGGCTACCTGTGCCGGACTCATCGTCTGTTCGCGGGACGCGAAGGACGACCGCGTCGACCCGCTCGGCGTCGTCGACGTCACCGTCGACCGTAACGCATTCGGCCGACAGAAGGACTCCTTCGAGGCGGACGTGCCGATCGCGGGGCTCGACGAGCCGTTCCACGCCGTCTTCATCCGCGCCCCCGCTATCGACGCCGTCGGTGACGGTGTCGAGACGCTGGCGACGGTCGACGGTCGCCCGGTCGCGGTGCGTGACGGTCCCGTCGTGGCGACCGCGTTCCACCCGGAGCTCACTCACGACTCGCGGATCCACGACCTCGCCTTCTTCCCGGATCGGGAGGTGGTCGCGTGAGCGATCCGACGGGGGGCGGTACGGACGCGGAGAACGCCGATACGGCCGAGAGCGATGTCGCCGATGCTGATGCCGATACGGCCGACACCGGTGCCGCCGCTCACGGCGGTCCGTCGGACCCCGTCCTCGACGAGCTGTTCGCGACCATCGAGTCGCGTAAAGCGGAGCTCCCGGAAGGGTCGTACACGGCCTCCTTGTTCACCCACGAGAAAGGTGAAAACGCGGTGTTAGAGAAGGTCGGCGAGGAGGCGACGGAGACGATACTCGCGGCGAAAGACGACGACCTCGACGAGCTCACGTCCGAGAGCGCGGACCTCGTCTACCACCTGTTGGTGTTGCTGGCGATGAAGGACCGCGACCTCGACGACCTCCGTGCGGAGCTCCGCGACCGGTTCTGAGGCGGTTCGCGGCGACGGTCGCTCCCCGAGTGGGGGCCGCGCGAGGGGCTCTACGGCCCCGCGGACGCTTACGCGAACAGGTCTCGCGCGTCGGCGACGGCGTCGACGAGCGCGTCGACCTCCTCGACGGTGTTGTAGACATAAAAGGAGGCGCGCGCCGAGGCGGCCACGCCCATCTTCTCGTGGAGCGGCTGCGTACAGTGGTCGCCGGCGCGGATCGCGACGCCGTAGTCGTTGAGGATGCTGGAGAGGTCGTGTGCGTGGACGCCGTCGACGTTGAACGCGACGAGGCCGCCGCGCTCGTCGGCCGGCGGGCCGTATATCTCCACGCCGCCGAGCGCCTCCAGCTCCTCGTAGGCGTACTCGGCGAGCAAGCGCTCGTGGGCCTCGATCCGGTCGCGCCCGACCTCCTCGACGTACTCGACGGCGGCCGCGAGCCCGATCCCCTCCGCGATCGAGGGCGTACCGGCCTCGAACTTCCACGGGAGGTCCTCCCACGTCGAGTCCTCGAAGGTGACTCGCCGGATCATGTCGCCGCCGTAGAGGTAGGGGCTCATGGCGTCGAGTACGGCCTCGCGGCCGTAGAGGACGCCGATGCCGGTCGGACCGGCCATCTTGTGCCCCGAGAACGCGAGGAAGTCGACGTCGAGATCCGCGACGTCGACCGGCCGATTCGGCACCGACTGGGCCGCGTCCGCGAAGATCAGCGAGTCATGGTCGTGGGCCAAGTCTGCCAGCTCGCGGATCGGGTTGATCGTCCCGAGCGTGTTCGAGACGTGGACGACGGACACCATCTCGGTGTCGTCGTCGATCTTCGTCGCGG
Source organism: Halorubrum tibetense (assembly GCF_042661865.1). Taxonomy (GTDB): domain Archaea; phylum Halobacteriota; class Halobacteria; order Halobacteriales; family Haloferacaceae; genus Halorubrum; species Halorubrum tibetense. The sequence continues at coordinate 890 of NZ_JBHSWW010000167.1, read as the reverse complement.
CGTCCGCCATGTCGAGGCGTCCGTCTTCGGTCACCTCGATGAACCGGACCTCCGCGCCGGTTCGCTTGCCGATCTGCTGCCAGGTGACGAGCGACGCGTGGTGTTCCATCTCGGAGAGCACGACGTTGTCGCCCGGCCCGAGTTCTTCGAGCCCCCACGCGTACGCCACGAGGTTCATCGCTTCCGTCGTGTTCTTCGTGAAGACGATCTCCTCGCGGCCCGACGCGCCGATGAACTCGGCGACCGTGTCGTGGGCCTTCTCGTAGGCGACGCTCGCCTCCTGGCTCAGCTGGTGGATCCCGCGGTGGACGTTGGAGTTGTACGTCCGGTAGTAGTCGCTCATCGCCTCGACCACGGGCTCGGGCGTATGCGTGGTCGCCGCGTTGTCGAGGTAGACGAGCGGGGTGTCGTCGCCCGGTCCCTCACCCGGAGTCTCCGGGTCGCCGCCGACCGACCGCTGGAGGATCGGGAAGTCGTCGCGGATCGCCTCGACGTCGAACGGGTACTGTTCCTGGACTCCCATTACCTCGAATAGGGCCCCGAGTACTAACAGGGCTTCGGTCCGGTACGTGTTGCCCGTATCGCGGAGACGCTATCGGCGATCTTCGTGATCGGTGGGCTACTCGAAGCCGATCGATTCTGGAAAGTCACGAATCGCTCAGTACAGATCGCCCAGTGATCGATAGCGGGCGTGGGTATGGCAATACGGGTGATCGGTTGTTTATAAGGAAAGAAGTGGTGTTGCTGGCGGCTGTTTATAAGTAGTTGAGTATGGATCGGCGGTGATGAACACGTCCAAAGCCCCAGTCGCGAGGACGCCGCACGCTCGCTGTCGTTCGAAAATCGGAGATTTTCGTGATGACGAAAGAGCTTCGCTCTTTCGAACCACG
>NZ_JBHSWW010000166.1:0-5484 GCF_042661865.1 Halorubrum tibetense | reverse complement strand
TGCGCGCGGAGTTCGGCGGCGATCGCGACGCGTCGCTCGGGCGGGACGCGTTTCGAGTCGTCGACGTCGGCCGGGAGCTGGTCCGGGTTCGCGCGCACGGCCGCGGCGACCATCGGCCCGATCACGGGCCCTTTTCCGGCCTCGTCGACGCCGACGTACATGCCCGGAGAGGCGGGCGGGACGGACAAATACCTTCAGATCGGGGACGGATCCGCACCGGTGGTTCGGACCGGAGACCGGCCCGTTCACGCTGGAGTGGCGAAACGGAACGCGACCGAAAGAACGGAGCGAACGGAACCCGACCGAAAGTCGAACGGGCTACTCGATCAGGACGGCGTTGACGCCGCCGGTCTGACCGGGACGGGAGGTGACGCGGGCGCGGCCCTCGCTCGTCTCGATGATGGCACCCTTGGTGACGATGTTCCGGCGGGCGTAGTTGACGTTGGAGGGGTTGTCGACGACGTCCTCGATGGTGGCCTCGGCGACTTCGCCGTCGTCGGCGACCTGCGCGACGTTCGTCGAGAGGGCGCGGATCTTCGTTTCCGTGCCGCGGGAGTCGATGTACTGGACGCGGGGTTCGCCGACCGTCGTCTCGGCGGGTTCGCGGCCGAGCTGGTGGCGCTTCTTGTTCGAGGCGTGCTTCAGTCGGCCGCCGGTCCGCTTGCGCGTGGAGCGTCCCTGGTCTTTCATACAGGTACGAACAGTCAGCGAATACTTGAAGCGTTCGACTCGGGCCGGCGAACGGCCGTTCCCGACGGATCGGGGGCGGAGACGGATTCCGGGATCGAGGACGGGAACGGGCCCCGGGATCGAGAGCAGGACCGAAACCGAGGATCGGGAGTGAGTCGAGGCGGATCGGGAGTGAGTCGAGGCGGATCGGGAGTGAGTCGAGGCGGATCGGGAGTGAGTCGAGGCGGATCGGGAGTGACGACCACCTAGCGGTGCCGAGAGCGATGGGCCCTCGTTGTCGTCGAGAGCGATCGACAGACGAAAGGCCCGTCGGGACCGATCGGATCGCATGACCGACGAGGACGGGACCGCCGGGGAGGGCGTGTTGTCCGCGAGCGACCTCGGCGGCGAGGGGCCGCCGATCGACGAGAAGCCGTACAAGATCGTCTTCGAGGCGAACAAGTGCTTCGGGGCGGGTAAGTGTGCCGAGGTCGCGGACAACTGGGAGATGGACGTCATGAGCGGGATGGCGAAGCCCCGAACCTACTACATCGGCGAGGACGACCTCGCGGAGAACGTCCGGGCGGCGGAAGCGTGTCCGGCGAAGAAGGAGCACGGCGTCATCCACGTGGTCGACCGCCGGACCGACGAGGAGATCGCGCCGGACCCGCACGGCGACGGGACGCTCTCCGTCGACTGGTAGGGAGGACGAGTCGACCGTCCGGACGCCAGGTCGACGGTGCGGGACCCCGAGTCGGCGACCGCATCCGAAAGGGGTTTGACCGCGCCACCGGAAGCGGGGAGTGCGCGGGGGTGGCTGAGCCTGGCCAAAAGCGGCGGACTTAAGATCCGCTCCTGTAGAGGTTCGAGGGTTCGAATCCCTTCCCCCGCATTCCTGCTGCGAGCAGCCCGCGAGCAGCGGGAATAGGGCTCGAAGGAGTTCGAACCCGGAAAGTCGCAGCCCGGACCGGCGAGCGAAGCGAGCCGCATGCCCGGACCGTCTTTCGTTGGTTCGAATCCCTTCCCCCGCATGTCGCGGCGCTCACACACCGTGAGCGCCGCGGCCCGGAGCAGAAGGATTCGAAGCAGGGAACGGAGCGAGCGTCACGAGCGGAGTGAGTGAGGTTCGAATCCCTTCCCCCGCATGTCGCGGCGCTCACACACCGTGAGCGCCGCGGCTCGAAACGGAAGGATTCGAATCGGAGAGCGGGAAGTGAGCGAGCTGCTTCCACGGCGAGCGAACGCGAGTCCGAGGCGAAGTACGCGCCGTGACCGTTCGGTTACGACGCGACTCATCGGACCCGAGGAACTATACGATGCGGACCTGTTGGAATAGTTAACTTATGAGTGGAGCGTTGTTCGTCGATGTCGACTCGATCCCGAACAGAGGATCGTTCGAGAAGCGATCACTCGATCGATCCGTGTTGTTCTCGGCACCGACACACTTCGACGTCGACTACGAGATCAACCCGTACATGCGGCCCGGCGTCGACGAGGAACGGGCCGCGGCACAGTGGGAGTCGCTCGTCGAGCTGTTCGGAGAACTCGCCGACGTAACGGTGTTCGACGCGGACGGAGTACGGACGGAACTCGACGAGGAGGCGGCGGTTACGCCGCCCGAGGACCTCCCGGACATGGCGTTCTGTTCGAACCACGCCCTCTCGATCCCCGGCGAAGACCGATTCGTGCTCGCACGAATGGCGACCGCGGAGCGGCGCGACGAGCCGGCGTACTTCGAGCGGTGGGCGGAGGCCGCCGGCTACGAGGTGGTGCGGCTCCACACGGACGCCCCCTTCGAGGGCTGTGGGGACGCGCGTTGGCATCCCGGCCGAGACCTGCTGTGGGGCGGTTACGGCCAGCGGTCGGAGCTCGGCGCGTACCGCGAGCTCGCCGAGCGGTTCGGGATCGACGTGGTCCCCCTCGAGCTCACCGACGACGCCTACTACCACCTCGACGTCTGTTTCTCGGCGCTGGACGAGACGACCGCGCTCGTGTGTCCCGACGCGTTCACCGCGACGGGGCGGGCGAAGCTCGATCGGTTGTTCGACACGCTGATCGAGGTGCCGGCCGCGGCCGCACAGGAAGGGTTCGCCTGTAACTGTCACGCCGTCGGCGGCGAGCTCGTCGTCATCCAGGAGACGAACGACGCGACGATCGACCGACTGGAGGCACACGGCTACGAGACGGTCGGCGTGGCCACCGACGAGTTCATGAAGGCCGGCGGCTCCGTGGCGTGTCTGGCGTTCCCGTACTGAACTCGTGTCACCGCCGGTCGTGTGTGCCCGGCCGAGCGAGGTCGGATCCCGTCGACGGGATCCGAGACGACACGTGAGGCCGAGGTTCCGGTCGCGCTGGCGGTCGCCGGCTATCGAGCTGATCGGCGGTGCCGTTCTCGCCGAGTTCGTGGCGGCGACGGGACGGGTCGTCCGAAGGCGTCTCGGTAGCCGTCGCTGGCGTGGTCCTGGCGGCGACACAGTCCTAGGCGGCGACGTGGCCCTGATGGCGGCACACTCCTAGGCGGCGACGTGGTCTCGGCGGCGGCGGCGCTCGCCACGGGTGTCCGACCACGTCTCGGACCGTACCGGGAAGAGATCGAACCCGGGTCTCGGTGTGATCCCGGGGAGCCGGCGCGGAGCGCCTCAGTAGTGCCAGGGGTACTCCTCAAACGCCGGGTCGCGCTTCTCCAAGAACGCGTCTCTCCCCTCTTGTGCCTCCTCAGTCATGTACGCGAGCCGGGTCGCCTCGCCGGCGAACACCTGCTGGCCGACCATCCCGTCGTCCGTCAGGTTGAACGCGTACTTCAACATCCGCATGGCGGTCGGCGACTTCCGCGTCATCTCCGCGGCCCACTCGAGAGCGACCGTCTCGAGCTCCTCGTGGGGGATCGCCTCGTTCGCCATCCCCATGTCGACGGCCTCGGCAGCGGAGTAGGTCTTCCCGCGGAAGAACACCTCGCGGGCCTTCTTCTGGCCGATCTGCTTGGCGAGGTACGCGGAACCGAACCCCCCGTCGAAGGAGGCGACGTCGGGGTCGGTCTGGAGGAACTTCGCGTGCTCCTCGCTGGCGAGCGTGAGGTCACAGACCACGTGGAGCGAGTGGCCGCCGCCGACCGCCCAGCCCGGGACCACGGCGACGACCGGTTTGGGCATGAACCGGATGAGTCGCTGCACCTCCAGAATGTGTAATCGGCCCGCCCGCGCCTCCCGAACCAGGGGGTCGTCCGCCTCGCCCGCCTCGTCGCCGTCGCGGTACTCGTAGCCGGAGCCGCCGCGCACCGACTGGTCGCCGCCCGCGGAGAACGCCCAGCCGCCGTCCGTTTCCGACGGGCCGTTCCCGGTGAGGAGCACGCAGCCGACATCGGCCTGCTTGCGGGCGTGATCCAGCGCGGCGTACAGCTCGTCGACGGTGCCGGGGCGGAACGCGTTGCGGACCTCGGGGCGGTCGAAGGCGATCCTGACTGCCGGCACGTCGACCCCGCGGTGGTACGTCACGTCGTCGAACTCGTCGGTGACCGGCTCCCACGCGTCGGGGTCGAAGATCTCCGAGACCATACCGGGCGGTCGGGCGCGGAACGTATAAACGGCCCCGAGTCCGGCCCGTTGTGCCGTCGGCGCTACTCGCCCGCGTCTTCCGCGGCGGCAGCCAGCTCGTCGAGGTGGTTCCGGATCACCGACAGCGTCGCGTCGGCGTCGACGTACCCCTGATCGTACTCTCCGAGTGCCGTCTCCGTTCCGTCGAGGAACTGTTCGACTGCCGTTTCGAGGTCGTCGTCAGTCATACCCGTGCGTTCCTCCCAAGGAGAGTTATATCCCTCGAAGGGGCACGTCCACCCCGTCAGTTCCGGTCGAGGCGGACCGCACACGCTTTATAAGCGGGCTCGCCGGACTCGGGGTCGACCGCGTCCAGCGTGAGGCGGTTCACGTCCGGATGGTGGATCGGTGCCCACACGACGCCGTCGGGGACGCGTTCGTCGGCAACGACGCGGGCGTCGACACGTCCTCGCCGGGAGACGACGACGGCCCGATCCGCCCCGTCGACACCGTCGGCGGACGCGTTGTGAGTGGTGGGCGCGACTCGAACCGGGAGGAGTTCGTCGTCGCCACCGGACCGAACGCCGGTGTTGTACGCGTCAGACCGCCGTGCCGTCGTGAGCACCAACGGGAATCGATCGTCGGGAGGTTCCGGGGGCGATCGATGTCGAGCGGTCGAAAAGCGTGCCAAACCGTCGGTCGTCGGGAAGGTGAACCCGCCGTCGGGGTCGCGGTACCGGTACTCGGAGCGCTGGGGGGCGCTGTCGTCACAGTCGAACCCCACGGCTGCGGTCCGGGGCCAGCGGATCGACCCGTCGGACTCCAGCCGTGCGTAGGTCACGTGGGTGCAATCGGCCGGCGTCCCCGCGGTCAACCCGGCCAGCTCGGCGAACAGCGCCTCCGGGCCGACCGTATCGTCGACGGCGTTCGGACGGAGCCGGCCCGCGATCGACGCGATGATCGACGCGTCCCGGCGGGCGCTACCCGGCGGGTCGCAGCTCGGCCGGACGCGGGAGACGGTGCGGTCCATGCTCACCAGCGTCCCGCCCGTTTCGCCCCACGTGGCCGCGGGGAGGACGACATCGGCGTACTCGACCGTCGGGGTACGGAACGCGTCCTGAACGACGAGGAAGACGTCGTCGAGCGCCGCCCTGACGGGAGCGGTGTTCGGCATTCCGACGGCGGGGTTCGCGGCGACGGTCCAGAGGGTGTCGACCTCGCCCGCCGCGATCGACTCGAACAGGCCGACCGGGCCGGGCCCGGGATCCGTCGGGAGGCGGGTGGG
>NZ_JBHSWW010000165.1:0-5529 GCF_042661865.1 Halorubrum tibetense | reverse complement strand
ACACCCGCTCCCGGCCGACGTGGACGCGACCGCGGATCGCGTGCTTCGAGACCGGGCGTACACGGACGGCGGCGAGTAGCCGCGCCGCGGTCGGGAGGGCCGCTCGCGTGGCTGGGTAGTATATAAGCACGGACTGCTCGTCCACGGACGCTCGTATCACCGAAACCACCGCTTCTCGGGAGTCGTGACGGCGTACGGATCGACGGCGTCCCGCGCCGTTTCGCACGTCTCTTATATACCCCTCATCGACGCGGCGTTCGCGTGAACAGCAGGACGGTCACGACGACGATCGCGAGAAGCGAGAGGAGCCCGAGCAGCTCCGCGGCCCCGAACCACCCGATCGACGGCAGATACGCTTCGGGACCGTCGACGCCCGGTGTAGCCGACACCACCGTCAACAGGAGGATCGCCGCGGCGAGGGCGACGAGGAACGTCGTCGTACGGGGAAGTCGCATGGTGGTCCCCATAGTTGTTGGGGAGTCGAAAGTAATGGGTCGTTGATGCGACATCGAGCGGTCGTCGTGGTGGTTTAGAGAGGATGGTTGCGAGTCTAAGTCAAAAATCGAATCATGGAACGGGTTTGCTGCGGTCGATCCGGTTTCGGCTGGTACAGTAGGGCCCTGTACAATCACACCGTTCCGATATCGATCCATCGTCGATTTTAATACCAATATTCGGTGGTGAGTTATTCCGAAACGACGGCATCGACCGCGAGATCACCGTCGATCCGCTCACCTAACGTCTCGTCCGGCGCGTGGAGGAGGAACGAGACGCCGATAGTTTCTCCGCTTCCAAGCGTGATTTCCTCCGCAACGGGATCTGGCGTCGGACCGTGTATCTGATCCAGTTGCTCGCCGTCGTTATGCACTTCGAACCAGAACTCAGTATTGAACTCGCCCGATTCGCCGACGTCTTCTTCTTCGAGTCTGTACTCTATCGTAAGATCGTAGGTGTTGTTCGTCTGGTTGGTGATGAGGAACGCGGAATCGAACTCCCCCGACTGATCGCCGACCGATGACGGCTCGTTGCTCTTTTTAGGGAACGGTGTGAGGCCCGCGATCGCGTCCCCGCTGTCGTCATCTACGAAGAGCCCGAACTGGTAGACGGAATTCTGATTGATTCCCGTCGTACCGAGGTCGATTACCAGCTCACCGTCATCATCGTGTACACCACCTACCTCAGGATTCGGAACGAGACCAACGAGCGCATCAGCATCGTTAACCACCGCGATGTCGACGTCTCGTCCGCTCACTTGTGCGGCACTGAAAGCCCCCGTTCCGAGAGCGGCAGCAGCGCTCACGGCGAGGGTTCCGGCACCGAGCACGATTTTTCGTCGTTTCATGATTATGTATTCTCCCCGAGAAGCGGCCGAAGGGAGGACCTCCGGGATCTACTCCTCTGGTTTAATGTTCTCAGTCGTCCACCGGACCGGTGACGTCGAAGTCATCCTGGTCAACGATCTGATCGCCGGCGTTGAGGACGAGTTCTCCGTCGAACTCGTTATCCTCTTTGGTCGGATCGAAGTCAGCCGCCTTGACGATCAGTGACACTGCGAGCGTTTCGCCGCTCCCTAGCGGGAACGCACCGAGCCGGTCGGCGTCCTGTTCGGTTCCGGTAACCGGAACGACGAATGCACCGGTGGAGTCGCCCGCAGCGACGAGTGCGAGTTCGGCATTATTTGTGTCTGGGGCAGATCCACTGTAGAAGAGCTCGATGTTGTGAGCTTGGGAGTCTTCGTTGACGATTTCGAAGGCCGGATCATCGGGAGTCGTCGTGTCGGAGCCGTCTTCACCTTCGCCCCCGTACAGGACGTCGTCCATCGTAAGGATCTCAGCACCGCCGGCAGCGAAGTCTTCGAATGCTCCTTTGGCTTCGCCGCCGATGGCGCCAACCTGGTACACGGAGTTGGGATTGATGCCGGATCCGCCGTCACCGTCGAAGCTGATTTCGAGTTGTCCGTCCTCGTAAAACACGCGTTCGCCGTATTCACCCGGATGGAGCTGGATCAGCGCTGAATCGTCAGCGTTGACCGCGATGTCGACGTCACGGTCGTTGATCTGTGCTGCGCTAAACGCGCCCGTACCCATCGCCGCAGCTGCTCCTGATGCCAATGCGCCCATTCCGATCACGAATTTGCGTCGTTCCATGGTGTATCTCACCTGTGTTCTCGCACCCCCGCACCCCGGGACGTCCCGGGCCGGGAGCGCTTGGAACATCCATGGGGCGGATGGCATATCGTTATGAACTCCTCTCGGCGATCACGAGGAGGACGAGAGATCCGACGATCGATCCTCGATCCGTCATCGAGCACGGTCCAAGCCACCATCGAGACGTGATATCCCGTTTCAAGCGCGTCTCGCGGTAGTACAAACGACCGATTGTGTTACGGTAACACACCATCAACGAGGGGCTGAAACGGCCGGGTCGGACATCGAGCCGGGGCAGAAAACCGGTAAGCAGTGCCGGTACGTGTCAGACATCCGGATCTAACGTCTTAATTATCCAACCCATTTATAGTGGATTCGCTAACACGTGCGGAACGAACGGGTCGGTCCAGGCCGGGACGCGCCGGCCGACCGACGGGGGTCACCACGCTATGCTCGCTACCACGACGACAGCCGGAGGAGAACCGACCGGAGGGGGCGACGAACGCGCCGATCTCTCCGAGGACGACGTGTTCGAGGTCCTCTCGAACCGCCGCCGCCGCTACACTATCCACGCGCTCAAACGCGCCGAGGAGACGGAGGAAGAGCCGCTCGACGTGGCCGACATCTCCGAGTACGTCACCGCGTGGGAGCTCGACATCGATCCGACGGAGGTGGAGTACGAGGACCGACGAAACGTCCACAGCACGCTTCGACGCACACACCTGCCGAAACTCGAGGAAACGAACGTCATCACCGTCGACGACGAGACGGACGTCGTCCGCCCGACCCCGGCGCTCCGGGACCTCGACATCTACATCGAGGTGCTCCGAGGTCGTGAGATCCCGTGGAGCCAGTATTACATCGGGCTCGCGGGACTCGCCGGGGTTTCCCTGCTCGCCGTCGAAACCGGCGTCATCGGATTCGGAGCCATGGAACCGCTCGGGATCGCCGTGTTCACCGTTACCGCCTTCACCGTGAGCGCGCTCGTTCACTACTACTACGGCGAACGAAGACGCCTCGGCAACGAGGCGAAACCGCCCGAGCTCCGGAGACGGAGCTGAAAAGCCGGAGTCCCGTCGACAGCCATGAGCACCCGAACCCGGCGGCCGACCGTCGAACTGCGCAGGTTACGCACCCTCAGCGTCCTGCTCGCGTTCACCGCCGCGGTCGGGCTGGTGTTCGGTACGGCCGGGTTCACGGTGATGAGCGCCGACCGCGGGATCGACGCCAGCGTCGTCGCCGACGACGAGGCGTCCCTCGGCTACGACACGCTGACCGACGCGGTCGACGACGGGGAGTCAACAGCGGTCGTCGCGTATCACAACCAGTTCGAACACGACCTCGACGAGTTCCACGTCGACGTCTCGATCGTCGATCCGGATACCGAGACGACGCTCGTCGACGCCGAGACGCCCGACGAGCTCCCGAGCGCGACGGACGGGACGGTCGACGTTACCCTCGCGTGTCCCGTCGAGGAGGAGGTCCACCTCCAGTTCGAAGCGACCGGAAGCGGCGGGGGCGTCAGCGTCTCGCTCGACCGCGTCCACACGGTGACGTGTCTCCCCGACGACCCGGATGACCCCGACGGCCCAACCGTGACCGGCGTTCAGTACAACAACGCCGCGAACGCCGACGTCCACACCGATGGTTCCGACGGTAACGTCTCGGCTATCGTGTGGATCGTCGACAGCCCGCCGGTCGACACGCCGGACGCGATCGAGCCCGTCGTGTTCGACGACGCCGAACCGCTCGACACCGCGAAGAAGGTCCGACCCGAGGTCGTCCAGAGCCGCGCCCCGAGTGAGCTCCCGAACGACTGGAAGATCGTCGCCATCGAGTTCCCCGACCAGGACGTCGCGTACGTCCATCCACAATGGGACGCGGGCGAGTACGACGCTCCGAAGACCGGCGACGGCGTCGAGACGACGGAGCTCCCGCTCGACGCCGAACAACTGGTGAACACGTCCGTCGTCGATGAGAGCGAGGACGGCTGAACTGCGAGGGAGGAGAGCGCTACACCTCGATCCGTTCGCCGAGTTCGGGCGCGCTCGCCGCGTACCCGTCCGCTCGCAGGTCCTCGGCGAACGCTACACAGCGGTCCCCGTGATTCACGAGCACCCGCCCGTCGCGATACGCGTCCAAGAACGACTCCAGTCCCTCGCGGTCGGCGTGTGCGGAGAAGTCGAACGACTCCACGCGGGCGCTTACCGGCCTGACTTGGCCACGTATCGCCAGCCGCCCGTGCTCCTGGAGCTCCCGGCCGGGCGTTCCCTCGACCTGATACCCGGTCAGGGTGACCGCGTTCGTCGGGTCACCACGGATCTCGGGGAGGTACGCGTGTACGGGCCCTCCCGTCAACATCCCCGAGGTGGTGAGTATCAGCGCGTTGTCGGCGGCGATCCGCTCGCGCTGGCCGTCCCGGCCGGTCACGAACCGGGCCGCACCCGCCGCGTCCCGGAGCGCCTCCGGGTCGCGCAGGAACTCGGGGTGTCGCCGTACCAGCCGTGTCACCTCGCGACCCATCCCGTCGACGTACGGAGTCAGGTCGTTCGCTCCGGAGACGAGCATCAGCTCCTGTGTCCGACCGATCGCGAACACGGGCGCGACGACGGTGCCGCCCTCCCAGGTCGTCGTCCGCACGCGCTCGGCCCACCGCTGCTCGACCGCCGCCCGCTCCTCGTGTGTCACGTCGGCGTACGTCGACTCGCAGATCACGACGTCGGCGTCGGGCCGCGTGGTCGTCCCCGCCACCAGCCGCTGGTCGTCGGTGTGGAAATCGCCGGTGTACAACAGCCGGGTGTCACCGTCGTCGACGAGGACGTGTGCGGAGCCCGGGATGTGGCCCGCGTCGAACAGCGTCACCTCGTAGCCGCCGGCGTCGGGGCCTCCAAGCACCGCGAACGGCTCCTCGTAGCCGTGCCGCTGCTCGACCTCGCCGAGGCGAGCGACGTGTTCGTCGGTGAACGGACACAGCGGGCTGTTCCCGTGGAGTGTGAGCGTGTCGCGCGCCAGCACCCGTGCGAGGTCCGCGGTGGGCGGCGTCCAGTGGATCGTGGGACGACGCGACCCCTTCAACAGCGCGGGCACCGCACCGACGTGGTCGAGGTGGCCGTGTGAGACGACGACCGCGTCGGGCTCCGGATCCCGGATCGGGTACTGCGGCGGGTCCGCGGTCAACAGCCCGTAATCGAGCAGCAACGAGTCGTCGACGAGCACCGCGCTCCGACCCACCTCGCGGGCACCGCCGAGGAACTCGACCTCCATTACCCGGTCGTAGCCGGCCGCCGGGTTAGTGTTCGTCGGTCCCGGGGCTGGGACGGTCGCCGTCGCCACCGCCGCCGGCGACCCCTTCGCCGTCGCACCCACCACTGTCGTCACCGCC
>NZ_JBHSWW010000164.1:0-5533 GCF_042661865.1 Halorubrum tibetense | reverse complement strand
GCCGCTCGCCGGCCGCGAGGACGTACTCGCCCTCGCCGTCGTGACCCACGCTGAACCCCTCGAACCGGAGAGGCTCGCCCGGATCGAGCGCCGCAACCGCCGCGAGCACGTCGTCGACCGCGTCGCTCGGGAGATCGATCTCCGGGACGGTCGCCCCATCGCTTCGTGTCGACTCGGGGGTCGCGTCGCTCACGGTCAGTCCCCCGTGGCGACGCGGGTCGTTTCACGCACGGCTTCCAGTGCGGTCCCGAGGTCGGCCCCGGCGTCGGCGGCACGCTCCAGGATCACGTCGGCCATCAGCGGCTCGGTGCCGACCGCGCCCGCGTACCAGATCCGAGTGTCGTCGACCGTCGTGGGCACGTCGTATCCCTCGGTGTGGTCGGCACAGAGCCCGACGTCCTCCGGGATGTCCTCCTGCGTGTGGTAGCCGTCGGCGATAAAGAGGGGGACTAAAACGACGTCGTCGCTCTCGAAGAACTCGGGGAGGTCGTCGACCTCGGGGTCCTCGTCCATGTACAGCGGCTTCACCTCGTCGAAGCGGTCCCGCTCGCGGATCCGGTCGGCGTGGTACTCGACCGCCTTCGCGCTGTTCTCGTTTCGCTCGGTGCCGTGGCCGACGACCGCCAGCCCGAACCCCTCGCCGACGTCGGGGTCGCCGGTGACCGACTCCGCGCGGCGGACGATCACGTCGGTCATCGCCGAGTGCGTGCCGACGGGGCCGCAGTAGTGGACCTCCCGGTCGATGTCCTCGGCGACGAGCGTGGCCTGATCGGCGGAGAGGCCGTCGGAGTCCCACTCGGAGACGTCCCAGCCCTCCAACCGGAGCTCGCGGGGGATCACCTGTTCCGTGAAGTACCCCTCCGAGACGAACAGCGGGACGACGTATATCTCGTCGCCCTCGACCGTCCGGAGCACTTCCCGGAAATGCGGCTCCTCCTTCCAGAAGCCGGTCCGTACCTCGTCGAACGCGCCGGTCGCGCGGATCGTGTCGGCGTGGTCGTACGTCGGCGTACTCGACTCGGGATTGAGGTGTGAGCCGTGTGCGACGATGACGAGCGACTGCATACCCGATCTGGGGTCGCGCCGCTCTTAGGGACTTCGGAGCGTCCGGCCGCGTGGCAAGCCGACCGAAATCACCATCATCGCTCGTGTCACAGACTCGGCTATGTCGCTGGCAGCTGAGACGCGAGAAGCAGTCAGGGCGCGCCCGTTCCTCTTCGACGCGCTCCGTGCGGGAGTCGTGAACTACAGCGCCGCCGCTACGTGGCTCGCCAACGACGCCGACCTCGACGGCGACAGCGACGCGGTCGCGACGGCACTCCGTCGGTTCCGGGAGGAGCTTCCGACGTACGCGACCGCCGAGCGCTCGGCGACCGTGTCGATGCAGAGCGGCGTCAGCGTGATCGAGGAACCAGCGGGGAACGGTGAGGACGCACTGCTCCGGCTTCCCGGCGTGGCCGTCGTCCCCGATGGGGGTGACACCGCGGTCATCGCGACCGGCAACGTGGATGCCACGGCGCTCGCGGCGACGATCGACCGGCTTCGGACCGCTGATATCTTCCCCGCTGCCGCGGGGATTGCAGGGAACGCGCTCCTCGTCGTCGTGAAGAGACGAGCGGGCGCGACCGCGATTCGCGTGGTCGAGGACGCACTGGCGGCGACACCGGAGACAGGATGAATTGCTCGGAACGACGGCGTCCAGTCGACTTGATGCATGAGGAAACGGCGACGGCCGACCGTATGCGTGTGCGGCACGTACGACTTCGACAGTGAACCACGTTCCGGACACAGCGCTCGAGGCGATCGACGCGTTCGGTGAGGGGCATCTCCACGGTGGCTCCCCACCGGTTCGTGAGCGTCTCCGTTCGGATCTACGACTGCGAATCGATCCGAGTGACGACGGTCGAACGGCGCGCTGCCGGTTCGAGACGGAGCACACGCGCACTCCGAGGACGCTTCGTGAACGCGGGTCGTTTCTGACGACGTACGTCGACGGTGTCGACGAGCGGCTCCGCGAGTGGGGGATCGAGCCTCCGGATGCGTACACGTACGTCGAGACCGTGGACGGGACACACCGCTACGAGGGGTCTCTTCGGCTGCCGTGACACCGCGCGTACGCGGCGTGACGACGCGGCCGTGGTTCGCGTCGTCGAATAGTCGCGTCGTCGGATCGTCGCCGACGCCGGTGGCAACATCGTAACGGGTTGGAGACGGGACTGAGGGGCCGAATTACGAGCGCTCAGTCGTCCTCGGCCGTGACGGCTCCACCCGATCCCTCGGGGGTCGGCTCCCCATCGGCTGTCGGTGTCGGCACCGGCTCGGCGTCAGACTCGGGCGTCGACTCGTGGAACAGCCAGCGGATGAACCCGCCCATCGCGACGAGACAGACGACGGCGAACGGTGCGCCGGTAACGATCACCGACGACCGTAGCGCGGTCGCTCCCCCGACGACGACGAGAACCGACGCGATTGCACCCTGTAACACGCCCCAGAACACCCGGTTTACGCTCGATGGCTCACGCTTCCCCCCGGTGGTGAGCATGCCGACCGCGAGCGTCGAGGAGTCAGCGGACGTGAGGAAGAACGTCGTCACGAGCACCAGAAACAGCAGCTGCCACAGCTCTCCGCCGGGGAACGAGCCGAACAGCACGTAGCCGGAGACGCCGTCATCGAACGTCGCGACGGCTCCGAGAATATCGACCGCACCGCTGTCCTGCAGCCGGATCGACGTGCCGCCGATAACGGTGAACCACAGCGCCGAGACGACGGTCATCGTCCCGAACGCCGTTCCGACGACCGATCGGATCGTCCGTCCCTTCGATATACGTGCGAGAAACAGCCCGACGAACGGGGCCCACGCGATCCACCACGACCAGTAGAAGACGGTCCAGGCGGCGCTCCACCCGGCTCCGCCGTCGACGCCGCTGCCGGTGAAGAGGCTCATCTCGAAGAAGGAGGTGACGTACGTTCCGATCGCCGCGACGGCGGTGTTCAACACCGCCGTCGTCGGTCCGGCGACGAGTGCTACCGTGAGCAGTACTCCCATGATACCGACGTTGAAGACTGATATACGGCGAATACCGCGTCGCACGCCGGCGACGAGTGACAGTGTGAAAAGCACCGTGATACCGACGATGACGACGACCGTCTCGGCGTCGGTGAACTCCAAGCCAGTCCGGTACGTGACGCCGGTGAGGAGTTGTGACGCGATGAAGCCGAGCCCCGTGGCGATCCCTCCGAGCGTGGCGACGACGGCGAGGGTGTCTACCGTTCGCCCGATCACGCCGTCGAGACGGTCGGGTCCCAACACCGGGTACAGCGCCGTCGACACGCGGAAGGGAGCGTCGTGCCGGTACGCGAAGTACGCGACCGGGAGCCCAATCGCTAGGTACCCCGCCCACGCGCTGATCCCGTAGTGAAACACGGTGTACGCGACTGCCGGGACCGCGGCGGCGCTCGACTCGGCGGCGACCTCGCCGGTGAAAAGCGGCGGCACCGTCTGATAGTGTAACAGCGCCTCGACCGGCCCGAAGAACACGATTCCGGCCGACAGCCCCGCCGAGAAGAACATGGCGACGTACGAGAGCGTGCCGTACTCCGGGTCGCCCTCGCCGAGCCGAACGCTCCCGTAGCGACCGACGAGAAGGTAGGCGGCGGCGATCACCAACACGAACACCGACCCGAGATAGAGCCACGCGAGCCCCTCGCCGAAGGTGACGAAGGCGGCATCGATAGCCGCGGCCGCCCCTTCGGTGTCGACGACCGTGTAACCAAGGAAGCCGAACGTGACGAGCGCGCCGACGACGAATGGGACCGGATCGACCTCTTCACGAAACGAGTGTATCGACTCTGCGATGGACCTTTGACTCATAAAAGACGTGTACTGATCAGATGGGACTCGATAGGCTTAAATCCTGTTTCGAGCCGTTCAGAAGCCGATCCGGAGCCGATAGAAATTCACTTTTGGACGTATAAACCCACTGGTGTCTCGGCCGCGCTTCACCACCGCCGTTCACGAACATACAAGCAGGAAGCCTACGAGCTCAGTCGTGGGTTACTGACCGCCCCGTGGTCACGGGCTCTCGATCGCCACGCTCGGCTACGACGCGCCGGCGTGAATCAGGAACCCGGTTTCGGAACCGGGTCCTTTTTCGCGGGGCGAGCGGATCCCGAGGACATGCCCCGAGTCACGATCGACGACGTCGAGGCCGCGGCCGCGCGGTTCGCCGACGCCGACATCGTCCAGTCGACCCCCGTCCAGCGGAGCCGTTCGCTCTCCGACCGGTGTGGTGCGGAGGTACACCTCAAGATGGAACACCTCCAGCGGACCGGTTCGTTCAAGCCACGGGGGGCGTACAACGCGGTCTCCCGGCTCGTCGAGGCCGACTCCTCCGTCGATCGCGTGGTCGCGGCCAGCGCCGGCAACCACGCACAGGGAGTCGCGCTCGCGGCGACCGCTATCGGGCTCGACGCGACGATCGTCATGCCGGAGTCCGCGCCCGCCGCGAAGATCGAGGCGACTCGCTCGTACGGGGCCGAGACCGTTCTCCACGGCGCGGTCTTCGCCGAGGCGATGGCACACGCCCGGGACCTCGTGGACGATTCAGACGCCGACACCCGGTTCGTCCACGCGTTCGACGACCCCGACGTGGTCGCCGGTCAGGGCACGATCGGGCTGGAGGTTCTCGACCAGGCACCAGCGGTCGACACCGTCCTCGTCCCGGTCGGCGGCGGCGGACTCGCGGGCGGCGTCGCGACCGCGATCAAGGCGCACGCGCCCGCTGTTCGCGTGGTCGGCGTCCAGACCGAGGGTGCCTCGACGCTCGCCGAGAGCATCGCCGCCGGCGAGCTCGTGACTCGCGAGGAGCCCGACACGATCGCCGACGGGATCGCCACCGGCGGGTTGAGCGAGCTCACCTTCGAGCTGCTTGACGCCCACCTCGACGACGTGGTCGTCGTCAGCGACGACGACGTCGCGAGCGCGATCCTCCTCCTCTTGGAGCGCGCGAAACAGATGGTCGAGGGTGCGGGGGCGACCGCCGCGGCCGCCCTGCTGAACGACGACATCGTCGACGACCTCGATCTGGCCGGCGAGACGGTCGTCCCTCTTCTGTGCGGTGGCAACATCGACGTGACGACGCTTCAGGAGGTGCTCACCCACGCGCTCGTCGACCGCCAGCAGCTGATCGAACTGACGGTTCGGATCGACGACACGCCCGGTACGATGGGCGAGATAACGACGCTGATCGGGGCCGAACGCGCCAACATCCGCACCGTACGCCACGAGCGCAGCCGCCCGGATCTCCCCGTCGGCGACGCGGACCTCGTGTTCGAGGTGGAGACGAACGGCCCGGCACACATGCGGCGTGTCGTCGAGGCGGTGCGGGACGCCGGCTACTCGGTCGAGTGTACGACGCAGGTGGAGTGAGGGAGTGCGCCGTTCAGTTATACCTGGTCAGGTATACGCAACTGCGGCGGCGCGAACAGCGAGGGACCGAATGCCCCTCTGGAAGCCGGCGCGAAGCGCCGGCGA
>NZ_JBHSWW010000163.1:0-5540 GCF_042661865.1 Halorubrum tibetense | reverse complement strand
CGCGCGCCGAGCGCCGGCGCGAACACCGCGAGTGCGGCAACCGCGGCGAACACGCTCGCGCGCGTGACCCTCCGATTCACACGTGGAGTACCGCCGACGACCACTTAACCCTCCCGACAGCCGGTCGGTCGGGAATCTAGGGGACGGCGGCCGGTCAACCGAAGAACGAGTCGGCAGTCGCCGTGACGTGAAGGTCACCTGATATCTGAAGCGACAGCGCCGATCGGACGGCAACCGGATCGGGAGTCCCGAACGCGTCAGTAACGGTACTCGTTGAACTGGACCGCGTGGCCTTCGACGATCCGGACCGTCCGTTCGGGGTCCTCCTCCTCGTCCGACGCCGATCCCTGTGAGTCAACGGCTGGCATGTGTGACGACATGACGTGATAGTATATAAATTTTTGCCGGTAGATCCGTAAGACCGACCGTTCAGCCGATCAACCGACCGATCTCGCCGAGGTCGTCGAGGACGTGATCGGGTTCCACGTCGCTCTCGGCCACGTCGGCTTCGTCGGTGACGCCGGACAACACGAGGGCAGTCGTCATCCCGGCACGCGCGCCGAGCGCGATGTCGGTGTCAAGGCGGTCCCCCACGACGAGGCACTCCTCGGGCGGGTGTGAAAGCCGCTCACGAACCATCGCTATCGCCGGGTCGGACGGTTTTCCGAGGACGATGTCCGGGTCACGCTCCGCCACCGCAGCCAGCGAACGGATCACGGCACCGGATCCCGGTACGTCCCGGTCGGGCGCGGGGATGACGATATCCGGATCAGTCCCGATGAAGGGGATCCCACGGTCGAGCGCCCACAGGCCGGTACACAGGTCGTCGTAGTCGAACTCGTGGTCGATCGACGCGACCAGCGCGTCCGCGGCCTCGATGTCGTCCGTCGTGGAGAGCCCGGCGTCGTCGAACTGGTCGAGCAGGCCGGGCGCACCGATACAGATCAGGTCGTCCGTGGCGTGGTGTCGCCGGAGGTACTCGGTCGTGACCGTGCCCGCCGTTATCACCCGGTCGGCGTCGACGTCGTACCCCGCTGCCCCAAGTCGATCGACGTACGCCGGCGGTGCCTTCGTCGGGTTGTTCGAGACGAACAGCGTCTCGATCCCTGCCTCCTGTATCCGGTCGTAGCCGGCGGGCGCACCGGGTATTGGGTCGTTTCCGCGCACGACCGTCCCGTCCACGTCGAGGACCGCTCCGGAGAACTCCATACGGTCTCTGGGGCCGGGGCCGTCGTAGTGGTTGCGCTCCGGAAGCCGTCGTCCTCCGATCCAGTATCGTTTCACCCCACGAGTCCATCACGTCCCACTTTCGGAACAGGTTCCACCTTCGGGATAACGGAAGCGTAAAGCGAGCGCGACTCCAACCGATCGCTATTGTGACGACGACCCAGGTGACGCTGGTCCAGATCGACAACTACGGGCCGTGGACCGTGACGCCGGAACCCCGTCGGGAGATGGACCTACAGACGCTCCAGTCCCGCCTGTTTGCCGACATCGCCGAGTTCCTCGGCCACCGTGACGGATACGCCTTCTTCACCCGGTTCGACAACATGATCGCGGTGACGAACGGGGTCGACGGCGACGCCCACGCCACGCTTCAGGAGTCGATCGGCAACCGGTACCCCGTGACGATCAGCCTCGGGACCGCCGTGAGCGACCGGCCTGTCGACGCGCTAGAAGCGGCGAACCGGGAGCTCCAACACGAGGGAAGCGCACAGGACGCCGGGCGGACGGAGGTGCTCGCCGGCGAGTACCTCACGGAAACAGCGCCGACTGACGTCCAGATCGCTCACTTCGACGTCGTGAACGCGACCGGGAAGTACACCGACCGGCTCAACGAGTTCGACACGTTTATCAACATCGAACAGGCGTACGCGTCGCTGATGCGGTACCTGCGGGAAGCCCACGGCGCGCTCTCGTTTTTCGTCGGCGGCGACAACATCATCGCGGTCTGTCCGGACCTCCCCGAGTCCGCGTTCACCGAGGCCGTGGACCACGTCGGCGGCGACGTCGACGTCGAGCTTCAAGTCGGCGTCGGCCGCGGGGCGACGGCTCACGAGGCGGGGTTCGCGGCCAAACACGCCCTCGAGGACTGCCGCCACGACGGCACCAGCGTCGAGATGATCGGGACGCCGGCCGCAAGCGACTGATCGGGGGATCGCTGACGACGAGGATCGCTGACGACGAGGATCGCTGATGAGCTCTCTCTGCTCCACTCTGTCGGGCCGCTTCGCCCCCGAGACGTGAGATATTAAACCTGATAATTTCGGTGTGACTTTTTTATATACCCGACCGGTACGAGAGGATAGCATGTCAGAAGAGATAGTGTTCGTCTGTACGGCGGACGAGTGCGATGCGGGACCGTGGGAGGGCGCTCACGACGCGATGGCACACTGCGAGGAGCACCCCGATCACGGCTACACCGGTCGGCCGCGTTCCGAAGTCGATGACGTCATTCCGGCCACGACGGTCCGGAAACGCGACAACCGGAACCTCCAGCACAAGGGGCATCCGCAGGGCGCGCTCGCCGACCACGACTGACGGATCCGTACGGTGGTCCCGTTCGGATCGTTCGATCCACCCTTCCTCAGCCGGCTCCGTGTTCGTCCTCGAACAGTCCGAGGTCCTCGGCGACGAGGTCGGCGAGGTGGTCTTTGAGCGCCGGGTCGACTTCCGCGACCTCTTCACCGTCGTGTTTTCCGTCGTTGTGTCGCTCGAGCGTGTCGGCGACGTCCGAGAGCGGCACCTGCGTCTCGGTCCCACAGTCGGTACAGACGATCGGAACGCTCGGCTCCTCGGATGACATGTCTCGAACGGTCGCGGGTAACGGGTATAGTCCTTCGGGACGTTCTCGGTCGGATGTAGTGGACGCCGCCGTCGGAAAGGGACCATACTATCAAGCCGGGGTTCGGAGGACGACGTATGCGCGTCGTCGTCACCGGAGCTGCCGGCGGGATCGGAACCGGGGTAGCCGAACGGCTGGCGGCCGCAGATCACGAGGTGGTGGGGATCGACCGCGATCGTTCGGGACTCGCCGAGCTCCCCGATGCGGTCGAAACACGCGTCGTCGACCTTCGTGACGGCGACGCGGTACGTGAGGCCCTCGCGGAGGACCCGATCGACGCCGTCGTCACGTGTGCGGGTGGTTACGAGATCGCCTCACTGGAGGACACCA
Organism: Halorubrum tibetense; assembly: GCF_042661865.1. Lineage (GTDB taxonomy): Archaea > Halobacteriota > Halobacteria > Halobacteriales > Haloferacaceae > Halorubrum > Halorubrum tibetense. Next base: position 2,365 of record NZ_JBHSWW010000163.1, on the reverse strand, counting down.
CGCCGGACGCCTTTCGGAGACAGCTGGACACGAACCTCACGACCGTCCATACCGTCGTCCGCGCGACCGCTCCGACGATCCGCGAGCGACACGGTCGGATCGTCGTCGTCGGGTCGATGCTCGGGAGCGTCGCGCTTCCATATCACGGCGCGTACAGCGCCGCGAAGGCCGGCGTCCGCGGCTACACCGACGCGCTCCGGCGAGAGCTCGAACCCCTGGGGGCCACCGTCGTCCTCGTCGAACCCGGGCCGGTGCGGACCGGGTTCAACGAGCGCGCGGCCGACGCGCTCCGGTCGCGAGTCGGAGACGGATCCAGAGTCGGCGACGGATCCCGAATCGGAGGCGGATCCCGGGACGCGGCGGGGCGCGATGGGGACGCCGAAAGCGTGTACGCCGACGCCTATCGGGCGTTCGAGTCGTACACGCCGACCGCGACCGGTGTCGACACGGTCGTAAAGTCGATCGTCACCGCGACGACGACCCGAAACCCGCGGACACGATACCGGGTGAGCCGCCGCGCCCGATGGCTCCCACGGCTCGCCGCAGTGCTGCCGGACCGGCTCTACGACCGGTTGGTCCGTTCGGGACTCCCCGGCGGGACGCTCGGCCGGCTGATAGACCGGTGAGAGACGCCCTAGCGCCCGTCGAGCCGGCCGCAGTCAATCAGCCGATCCGGACGACGCCTCACCGCCCCCCTCGTCACCCCCATCGTTCGCGGCCTCGGTGCCGTCCGTCCCGGCGTAGAACGCTTCGGGTGAGTCGGTGATCCGCTCGAACTCTCCGAAATCGCGCTCGTGGTGGCGGATCATCTGTTCGACGATCCACGCGCTGTGCCGCTCGTCGTAGTTCCACTCGCCCTCGCCGTCGTCGACCGCGAATCGGTCGTCGGTCGCGAGCGCCGCGTAGAGGTGATAAAACCCTAGAACGACGTCCCCGAAATCGCGCGCCTCGCCACCGATCTCGGACCGTTTCTCGACCAGCGTCTCCCGGCCGTGGTCGGTGAGCGCGAAGTACTTCCGGTCCGGCTCGTCCTCCCGTTCGACCCGTTCGGCGACCCCGTCCTCCTCGAACTTGTACAGGATCGGGTACACTGACCCGTACGACGGCTCCCAGTGGCCGCCGCTGATCGTCGTGATCTCGCCCAGCAGCTCGTATCCGTATCGCGGCCGCTCGGCGAGCAGCTCCAACACGAGATACGAGATCAGTCCTTTCGGTGGGCCGCTTTTCCGCATCGTTCCACCGTCTCACGGTCGTCGTGAAAGGGTTTCGGTCCCGACGACGTTCGCCGACGCGGCCGTCGCTCTTGGCCGCACCCTCGCCATCATCCCACCGCGCAGATCAACGATTCCCTTCCGATGGCCTGTCGCGGACCGATCGGGTCCCACTGGCCGCCTGTCACGGACCGATCGGGCACCGGCGGCGGTACACCGACGCGGCGAATCGGCGGACACGACTCGGAAACCCCTAAGTCACGGCGACCCAAGCTCACGTATGGTTGAGGCACCTGCGACCGAGGAAGGGTGGTTCGCACTCCACGAGTTCCGGTCGATCGACTGGGACGCGTGGCGGAACGCTCCGGACCACGAGCGAGAACGGGCCATCGATGAGGGCCGGTCGTTCCTGGCCCACCGTGAAGCGCTCGCGAGGGCTGACGCCGGCGACTCGGCGGTGTTCTCCGTGCTCGGACACAAGGCCGACCTCCTGACGATCCACTTCCGCCCGACGCTCGACGAGCTCTCGGCTATCGAGCGGTCGTTCGAGAACACCGCGTTCGCCGAGTTCACGACGAAGGAGTCGTCGTACGTCTCCGTCACGGAAGTCTCCGGTTACGTCTCCGACGAGTACTTCGCGGACGACGACGCCGAGATCGACGAGGGGCTTCGCCGGTACATCGAGGGGAAGATCGAACCCGAGATGCCCGACGACGAGTACGTCTCGTTTTATCCGATGAGCAAACGCCGCGGCGAGGAGTACAACTGGTACGACCTCTCGTTCGAGGACCGCGCCGACCTGATGGCCGGCCACGGGGAGGTCGGCAAGCAGTACGCCGGGCGGATCAAACAGGTCATCGCCTCCTCCGTCGGCTTCGACGACCACGAGTGGGGCGTAACGCTGTTCGGCTCCGACCCCACCGACATCAAAGACATCGTCTACGAGATGCGCTTCGACGAGGCGTCCTCGCGGTACGGCGAGTTCGGTCAGTTCTACGTCGGCCGCCGGTTCCCTCCGAGTGACCTCAGCGCGTATCTCGCCGGTGAGTCGGTGCCGACCGGCGAGGCCGACGCCGAGCACGAGGGTCACGGCCACGGCGAAACCGGCGGTCACGGCGAGGCACACGGCCACGGCGGTCAGCACGGCGACGAGC
>NZ_JBHSWW010000162.1:0-5566 GCF_042661865.1 Halorubrum tibetense | reverse complement strand
TCGAACACACGCGTACACGACAAGAACTCCGTAATCGGCATCATCCGTCCTTGCCACCGCCTACGTCATGCACCTACTTCAACGTGCAAAGCTGAGGTTACAAGTGAGATGAAGGAACTCTCTCCGTCGCACCGGGTCTCCGGTAAAAATTCGGCGAGAGTGTGTGAATGCCGGGCTCTTCCACCGTCCCGCAGTCTCCCCGGCACGACTCGAACGTGCGTCTCCTCTTCTACAGGGAGGTATCGTAGCCGTTAGACCACAGGGAGAACTGTCGCCGCGAGAATTCGAACCTCGGGAGGACCTACGCTAACGGTTCTGAGCCACTTCCCGTTGACCACTGGGGTATGGCGACGTAACGTTGGATCGGGACTTGTCTACCGGCACGATGGCCGGATGCCGCCACCAGGATTCGAACCTGGGAAGGACTAACCACACGGCCCTCAACCGTGCCCGTTCGACCACTCTGGCATGGCGGCGCAATTCGAGAATCGCCAACGTCTCTGCGAATCACTTCGGCACGCAGCGGCGGGAGAGCGATTTGAACACTCGTGTCCTCGCGGACGCTGCGGTTCCAGCGCAGTCCCTTGACCAAGCTAGGGAAATCCCGCCAACGGTGAGACGGAGAGTCGAACTCCGAAGCCTCGCAGCTCTCGGTTTCAAACCGAGCGCGGTCGCCTATCCGCATGTCTCACTATCACCGTCGGAGCCTTGCTCCGACGAGCCCGCCTCGCGTTGCTCACCGGGACGCCGGAACACGCACATCGCTCATTTTCTGACTCTCTCTTTCGAGGTGAATGCGCTCATCAGCACCCAGTCACGGCAGGGATGGATGACGGTTACCTTGTTCCGTGGAAGTACGCGCCGTCGCCGGTGACGCAGATTTTCACGCTTCCAATCGTGTCGATTGACGTTGTTTCACCGAGTGGGACGTGACGGAACGCTTCCTCCTCGCAGGCGGGGCAGACATTTGTTGTCATGACGCCGCGACCCGGATTCGAACCGGGAGGCCGATAGCAGACGGCTACGGCGTAGCAGGCCGCTGGGTTCCCCAATACCCAGTCACGGCACACTGAGCCGACGAGGATTCGAACCTCGGTCCTGTGCGCCCAAGGCACAGATCGTCGTCCGCTGGACCATCGGCTCACGGGACTGCCGAGCGTTCGGCAGTTGATTATCTCTCTGTACGACTGTTTCCAACTACGCAACCGCGACCGAATGGTCGTGATCGCGCGTCTCATCGCAGGGCGTACTTCGGGTGTCCCCGGGAATACCACACCGGCTCATGTAGGTTGCAGACCCTGCCGGGCCCAGCACCGTGAGAACGATCCAGTTGATCGCACCAACGGGCTGCCTACCTCGATGGGTATCCCCACGTGGCCACGCCACGCGTCCACGCCGACGCCGGGATTCGAACCCGGATCACGGCCGTGACAGGACCGTATGCTCGCCGGATTACACCACGTCGGCATGTCGCCCCGGCCGGAATCGAACCGGCGACCTCCGGATTCAAAGTCCGGCGTCCCTCGCCAACGGAGACTCCGGGGCTCGACGTAGCCGCAGCTAACGCTGCGGGGGATGTGTGTAGCGACTCTTCGTACGCTCAGCGCGTACGGAATCGCTTGTTCGTTCCACTGTCAGGAACGAACGCAGACCAAACTGCCGCGAGCCTCAGTTGCCGTACTCGCGTGACGCTGTGAGCGAAACGAGTACTAGGCGAAAGCAGGCGGCACTCCCGTGTTCCCCAGCCCCTGACGGGTAGTCCGCGTGGGAGCCGGGTTATGCGGGTGAGAGTCTCCGGAGATCGCCGGATTGCGTCACACTTTCGCGTTCAATGGTGACGCAAGCCCAGCGATTCTCGTCCGGTCTCTCCGCACGCTGGTCTTGTAGGTACTCGCCGAACACGTGCCCCGCGGCTAAACGAGAACGAGCACGCCGCGGTTTGAAGCGAGTATCGACCATGTTGCGGGATTCTCCGTTTACGAGGTTTGTTTCGGACGTCAGTTACGGGTTATCGTGGCAACTGTATTAAATTTAGTTAGAGTGTGGTAATCATAGGCACTGTTTTGGCGAGTGTAGTTCGCGGTCCGATCATTGAAACAACGAATCTCTTTTCTCAAGCCGTAGCCCAGTGGTAGATCTGTAATGACACGGATGGCGCGTCACAACATCTATTGCTGTAAGGAACGAACGAGTAGATAAGATGGCGACGAACAACGACAAAATCCAGTTCCGAGGGGAAGCTGAGAAGGAAGCAACGCAGGTCGTCGACCAGATGCGTCTCGGGGGAATAAACATTAGTGAGCTTGCCCGACAGGGACTCCGAGAGAAACTTCGAGAAGCCCTTTCGGACGAAGAGAAAATCACTCTTCACCAGCAGTACAAGCAAGGAGATATCTCTAAAGATGTTGCAGAGATTCTTCTCGATGATGGCTTAGAAGAGATCGAGCGCGAGCGGAATGCCTTTGAGGAAGCTTCAGAACTTGATACGACTGGGGTATTCCAAGAATAGCGATGGCGGACAATGAAGTACGCTATCCAATTATTGTCGATACTGACGCACTGATCGCTGTCGCAAACACCAATCTCTGGTCTCGTCTCACGAAGACCCTGAATCTGACAACAACAAACGTCTGTTACCAAGAACTCGAACGGCACGTTCGAGAGAACTCCGAGTATGCGCCCGAAGGGACGAGGGAGCAATGGATCCATCACGGGAGTAAAAAGGCACTTGAGCCGTTCGCTAATGACGAGAACGAATCGTTTGCTGTAGTTCCATGTGTTCCTCGTCCACATGGAGAAGATGCGGGAGAGAAGTCAATACGCACAGAGATTGAACAGAACACCGACTTGTATCGATTTGCGATTTTGATGGATAAGCACGGCCGTCGGTCAATCAATCGTGTCTTCGACGACGCTGAAGAAACGACTGGAAAGGCCGTTGCTCCCACGTTTTTACTGTATCTGTTACTCGATGCCGACAAGTGTACTGTCGAAGAGTTCTGTCAGGCCTGCGGTGAGATGCTTCGTGGAGAAGGGTGGACTGGGTACCAGGCGATTCAAGCGGCATGGGAAGCAATCCCGGTCGATTGCTCGGAGTATCTATCGGACAGACTACTCTCCTGAACCTTCTTCCTCCTCTATCGCCCCATCCGAGCTTTTCGGGACGTACTTAGTCGTCCCCCCGCCCAGGTCAGTCACATTAAACTTTTTCTCATATTCTGATTTAGGGAAGCACCGAGGGCACGGGTTCGCGTTACTTTCCTCGGCTTCTTCTCGTGTCATAACAACCTCGTCAGCGACTGGTGGTTTGTACGATTCCGGGTCGTGATACCAGCCGTAGCCAGTCCCCATCCGTTCGACGAATACACCGTCGTCCACGGACACCGGGAGTTCATCGTCAGAGAGATCCCGGGCAAGCGTGTGGTCGTAGTCCTCTCGCCAGTTAATCACATACTCGTCTTCAATGACGTAGGGGCCGACGCCGACAGCACGCTGAGCAGCGTACAACGAACCGTCCGTAGCTTCCGCAATCAATTCTTGTATCTTCAGCCCCTGAACGGCATCCGTAATGAAGCCCTCGTCAACTCCTAGCTGCTCTGTGAGACCTGCCTTGTTTCGGGTGCCAGTAGCGATTGCGTCGAACACGGCCCAATATCCGTTCGTCACTAGGTCTCCGAGTTGCGAGAACGGTATATTGTGTGTTTGCCCGTAGATGAACGCGCGAAGTGTACCGAAGCGATGGGGGTCGGAATAATTCGTACTCTTGTGGGATTTCGCCAGCCATAACGCAGCTTCACGTTGCCGAGCAACCTCGTCCTCGGACACATCTGGAGGGTCATATTCATCGCCACTGAGACCCGCGGCAAGTTCTTCAGTCTCCGGGTCGGGGACAAAGACATCAAGCGCCGTCGCTAATAGATCCTCATCAGCGTCCTCGTAGCCCGCGAGTACATCAGCCAGCATCAGCAACGCTTCCAATTTCGTCTCTCCCTGGGTCGTCACCCCGGTCTCTTCGTCCGTGATCACGAACCAGTCGTCCTCCCGCTCAATCGTGATCATATCCATACAGCCATCAACGTCTTAGTACGGTTAGAACCCTCTGGTGGAGTGCACAGAAACTATTTACAGCAACCCGATATCTGCTATTACAGATGGCTAGTCTCCCGTCGGTCGGGTTCTAGCCGGGAACCCAGTCACCGACGTGACTGATGGTTCTCGGTTAGAGACCAATGACCGAGAATACCGATGCGAGTAAATCTGAACAAACAGAGCATAGCAGCGCGTATTCCCACCACATCGACTCTGATGCGCGTTCCGTGTGTCAAGATACAAGTTCCCGTCCAGCATGCGATGCGTGCGACACCACACATCATGACGAACTCCACGATGTCTGTCTTGGAGAGACCGAGTACGATGTGTGTAGCGACTGCCTCCAGCTGCTCGTTGACCAAGTTGAACGATACTACTGGTGGGACCGCCTCACTGAAGCGCACTACAATCGCGCAGCAGCATTTCTTCGGTCGCTCGATGAGATCTGGTGCGTCAAAGATGGGGCATACGCTGGCGGTGAGTTGTGGATCCATACGCCCTATTGTGATGCAGCAGTCGTCAGAGATGTCTGTGATCACTTCGGGTTTCAAATCCGGTGGTTCAGCGTCGTATATGCTTGTGACGATGGATTTGATTACGTCTCTGAGCATGGACCCTGTATCGAAATCAACCTCACCTACACGAACCGCCCTTCAAATCCACTCCCGTTAGAATCCGACATCCAGGATGACGTGACGTACCACGAGGTCGAATGGCTCGAAAACCATCACCGGCTGTTCGACTCGACAGCTGATTGAAATAGGCTACAGTAAAACAACTTCCAATAGCACTTATATGTGATTGACTATTTCGTTTTACAGTAGTGCTCACGAACGCAGGAATTTCACTCATCGACGCCCTTCACCGCGGGCGCGAAGCGACCATTAACGAGATCGTAGACGAAACCGGGTTTAGTACTTCACAGATCTACCGGACGGCCGATGAGCTACACACCGCAGGACTCATCGACGAATCCAGAGGCCATCACAATCAGCGACTTCTGCGCGTTACTGGCCATCCCGTTATCGAAGCGTACCGAAATCTACTCTCAAAATTAGGTCACGTTGAGTGGCCCAACCTGCTCTCACCAGCGACGATACGTATCTGCTGGTTTCTGGATAACCCTCGGCGCGCAAGAACAATCGCTGACCGGCTAGGGATCACCCGACAGGCAGTCCACAACGCGCTGGATCCGTTGAAAAATCGCGCAATGCTCTCCCCATCTGGACCGGAGTATGCGCTCGTACCCGGTCTACAACCATTACACGACTTCGCAGAAGCCGTTATTCTCCACGAGCACCGCACCCGTGTCCGGCGTCTCGCGCCAAGTGCAACAGTCGAGTGGTCCGACCCCGAGCGGGCACTCGTCCACGTCCACACCCATTCGTCTTTAGCTAAGACTCACACCTCGGTTGTGTAGCGGTAGCAAGTGTCTCTTGTAAGATCGGTCGTTGTTGATGGATCTTCTGAGCGTCCT
>NZ_JBHSWW010000161.1:0-5585 GCF_042661865.1 Halorubrum tibetense | reverse complement strand
CGCCGCCGACGCCGCGTGGCCCGGGCGGGGCCCCTTCCGTGACCGGGTGAGCTCGTACCTGTCGGAGCGGGACGTGGCCGTCCGGATCGACGAGCGGGGCGGGGTCTGAGCGACGAGGCCCGCGCGAGTCGTCAGACGGGCCGATGACGCGAAGGTGATACCGCTCCAGTCTTGCGGTTTCACTTTCACTCCGCCTGCCTCACCTTTTTGTATGACCCCGCGCTTCGATCAGTTGCACGTCACACGCGTGCATTCCCCCATTTCCGTTTACCGGACCCCGACCACCGAGCGGCGGCCGCCGCCAGCGGTCACCCCTCGGAGTATCACCACTGACCGTTATCCGGGCCATCACCACTGGCCACTATCCAAGCCATCACCGGCCGGACCGGGCACGACCGGGAGCCGCCCGCGGACGACCGGAACCGATTAGCCGCCGGCGGCGACAGAACGCCGTATGCTCACGCTATCGGCGATCCGTGATGCCCGCGAACGGGTCGACAAGGTCGCCCGCCACACGCCCTTGGAACGGTCGCGGACGTTCTCGGAAATGACCGGCGCCGACGTTCATCTCAAACTGGAGAACTTTCAGCGCACCGGGGCGTTCAAGATCCGCGGCGCGACCAACCGGATCGCGACGCTGTCCGAGACCGACCGCGAGGCCGGGGTCGTTACGGCGAGCGCAGGGAACCACGCACAGGGGGTCGCGCTGGCCGCCGAGCGCGCGGGGGTCGACGCGACGGTCGTCATGCCGAAGTTCGCGCCCGTCTCGAAGGTGAAAGCCACCCGCGGGTACGGCGCGAACGTGCGGTTAGAGGGGACCGACTACGACGAGGCGCAGGCGTACGCCCACGAGCTCGAGCGCGAACTGGGCCTGACGTACGTCCACGCGTTCGACGACACGGCGGTGATGGCCGGCCAGGGCACGCTCGGACTGGAGATAGTCGACGATTGCCCCGACCTCGACACCGTCGTCGTCCCGATCGGCGGTGGCGGGCTGATCTCCGGCGTCGCCGTCGCGATCAAAGAGCAGCTCGACGACGTCCGCGTCGTCGGCGTGCAGGCGGAGGGGGCGGCAAGCGCGCCGGAGTCGTTGCGAACGGGCGAACGGCAGGAGATCGACAGCGTCGACACGATCGCCGACGGGATCGCGACCCGGTCGGTCGGCGAGAAGCCGTTCGCGATCATGCGTGAGTACGTCGACGAGGTCGTCGTGGTCGACGACCGCGAGATCGCCTTAGCACTCACGCTCCTGCTTGAACGCTCGAAGACGCTCGTCGAGGGCGCGGGCGCGGTCGCGCTCGCGGCCGTCCTCTCGGAAGCGTTCGAGTACGACGACGACGAGACGATCGTCGCCGCGCTGTGTGGCGGGAACATCGACCTCAACCGGCTCGGCACCGTGATCCGCCGCGGGCTCGTCCAGATGGGCCGCTACCTCAAGATCACGATCAATTTGAAGGACCGCCCGGGCGAACTGGAGCGCGTCTCCAGTATCGTCGCGCGCACCGGCGCGAACGTGTACGCCGTCCACCACGACCGCACTTCCCGAGATGTCGCCGTCAACGCGGCCGAGCTCGAGCTCGAGCTCGAAACCGACGACGCCGAACACGCCGCCGGTATCGTCGAAGAGCTCGAAGCCGAAGGGTACAACGTGGATATCCTCTCATAGCGCCGGCGACAGCCGTCACGTATCACATATCAGATCACACGAGACCGCTATCAGGCGGGAACCGGTATCACCCATGAAGGCGCGGCAATACGCTACCTGAGTTAACGGGAGAGTCTCGCCCCTTTAGGGCGGGCGTGAATCCGACACTCCACGTCATAAACCGCGTCGAGGCTCACGGCGGAGAGGATGTCATCTGACGACGGTTACCGGCGCTGCCGACCGCCGAACGATCTTCTCCGCGATGTTCCCGACGAGCAGCCGGTCGGCGAGGCTGCCGCCGTGGCTTCCGATGACGACCGCGTCGAACCCCTCGGTCATGTTTATCACTGCCCGAGCGGGGTGACCGATCCTGACGACCGTCTCGATCTCGACGTCGTACTCGGCGGCTATCTCATCTGCCCTTTCTAACAGGCCACTCGCGTTCTCTCGTGCGGCTGCTTGGGGATCGTCGGCGAGAGCGATCCCGGTCGCATCACCCATCATCAACGACGGCTCGCCGACGACGTGGAGCACAGTGATCTCGGCGTCTGGGTGTGCATCGAGCGCGTATCGGAGCGCACGCTCCGCCATCTCCGAGTCGTCCATCGGAACGAGTACGCGAGATATCATGAGTTACCTACGCACCGGGCAATGATGAAACCGGGTGATCGGTGGTCCGTGGCGTCCCGATCGTCTCTAAGGATATCGACCCGGTGCCGCCGGCGACGAGGATCATCCGACGAACGGGACGACGATGAAGAACACGTACGAGAGGAGCAACGCCACCGACGGACCGATGATCCACATCGAGACGTACTTCAGGATCGCTCGTGGATTGAACAGGTTTCCGGTGTTCAGCGCCTTTTTCGATTCCGGCTGGCCGATGGGTCTCGCGGTATCGCCGTCATCCGCAGTGATGGCACCGGTCGCGATCGGCGTCTCCGTCTGACCCGTCACCACGTCCCGGGCTGTAACGGGTCGGGTGGCCCGACCCCATCCGAGCCCGACGATGGTCATCACCATCGCCATCACGAGGCTGATCGGGATCCCCGCGTACGAGAGCGCGGTCGTGATCGTGGCGGCAGTCGTCATCACGATGAGCGCGGCCAAAAGCGGGATATCGCTCAGCTCGGTCCCCACCGATTCCATGGTCCGACGAGCTATCGTGAACCCACCGACCCCTATCGCGACCGTCGCGAGGGCGACCGCGTTCACCTCGCCGATCGCGTTGCTGCTTACGAGCGGTGCGACTGCGTTCGGGACGTTGCTCGCACCCGCACTAAATGCCATGTAACAGCCGATCATCAACACGACCACCGTGCTCACGAGCTCCCGTCGGTCCGTGTTCGGTCCGTATGTGAGGCGGGGAACCCGACCGCTTCGATCGAGAGTGAGAAGCGGTCCGTCGGAGACCGCGATCGCGAATCGCCGGTTGAGCTCCGGATACACGTACCGTCCGATCACTGCACCGACCCAGAAGCCGATTATCGGCGTGACGATCCACCACGAGACGATGGAGCCTATCGTTCCGTAATTCAGCGTTCCAGTCGCGAGCCCGAGCCCGGCGATGGACGCGACCGTCGTCATCGACGTCGGGACCGGCACGCCGAAGACGTTCGCGATGAGGATGCCGAGGCCGATGAAAAACAGCACGCCAACGCCGGCTTCGAGCGTGATCGGAATCGTAATGATATCTCCGGCGAGCGTGTCCATTACGTTTCGCCCGACCGTTATCCCGCCGAGAAACACGAAGAACGTCATCAACCCGGCAGCCGCCGTCTTCGAGAGAATACGCGCACCGACCGCCGGCCCCCACGCGATTCCGGTAGAGGATCCGCCAATATTGAATCCGACAAAGATCGACGCTGCAAGCCCTGCTAAAAGGACAATACTGAGAGACATAGCTACTAGTTGTCCGTCATCAATATAAGTATGCGGATGCGACATCAATAGTATTCATAAGTTATAGCCCGAGAGCGAACGTCGCGCCGCTCGGTTCCGGCTCAACGGTGTTGCACGAGGAGTTCGACATCGACTCCGGTGGAGAGGGACCAGCCCTGTAGCAGCTCCGTGTTGGCCACCCAAGCCGATCGGTCTACCGTATCAGCGCGTGTTCCTGATGAGCGTGTTCCCGGCGCCGTCGTGGGGTCAGTCGTCCGCGGCCGCGGCGTCGACTTCGGGTTCGTACAGCTCGCCGGCCCGCTCACGTTCCGAGAGGTAGTCGTCGGCGTCGAGCGCGGCCATCACGCCCATCCCGCCAGCGGTGACCGCCTGCTGATAGTGGTGATCGACCACGTCGCCCGCGCCGAAGACCCCCTCGACCGCGGTCGCGGTCTGGCCGCCGTCACGACCGCCCTGGGTCAGCAGGTAGCCGGCGTCGTCGAGCTCGACACCCGTTCCCTCCAAGAACTCGGTGTTCGGCGTGTGCCCGATGGCGTAGAACACCGCGCCCACCTCGAACTCGTACTCGTCGACCGCGTCGGCGGTCGCGGGGTCCTCCAGTTTCTCCTTGGGGTGGCCGTCCGGGTGCTCGACGAGGGTGACGCTCGTGATCCCCTCCTCGGCCGTACCATGGATCTCGGTGAGCTCCGTGTTCTTCAGGATCTCGATGTCGCCGTCGTCGACCTTGTCCATCACGCGGTCGATCCAGACGTCCTCGGCGCGGAACTCCTCGCGCCGGTGCGCGATGTAGACGGTGTCGGCGAACTTGGTGAGGAAGTTGGCCTCCTCCATCGCGGCGTCGCCGCCGCCGACGACGAGCATGTCCTCGTCGCGGAAGAACGCGCCGTCACACGTCGCACACGTCGAGAGCCCGTACCCCATCAGATCGTCCTCGCCGGGGACGCCAAGGGTGCGCGCGGACGCCCCGGAGGCGACGATCACGGCGTCCGCAGTGTACACGTCACCGTTCGTCAGCTCGACGCGGAAATGGCCCGCAGGCCGTTTCTCCACGTCGGCGACGATCCCGCTCTCGAACTCCGTACCGAACTTCCCCGCCTGCTCGCGCATCTCGTTGATGAGCTCGGGACCGGATATCCCGTCCGGGAACCCGGGATAGTTCTCCACGTCCGTCGTCAGCGTGAGCTGGCCGCCGGGCTCGTCGCCCTCGATCAACAGCGGCTCATTGTTCGACCGGGCGGCGTAGATCGCCGCGCTCAACGCGGCGATGCCGCTCCCGGCGACCAGTAGTCGTCGGTGTTCGAGTATTTCGTCACTCATACTATACTGTTCGTGACGGCGGGATATGTAGGTTGCGCTGATAGACCGTCACAGGACCCTCAAGGAGAACCCTCGTCAGCCGGGCGCGACCGCGACGAACACGGTCCGGTCGTCCTCGGGCCCGTACCCGTCCACCGTCTCGACGTCGAATCCGGCGTCGACGAGCGCGTCACGGGAGGCGTCGATGACGTCCGCCGTCGGGAGCGTTCCGTCGACGTCGTCGCCCTCGGCGACGTGGTCCTCGTCGAACGGGTGGAGGTCGTACGCGAGCCCGCCCTGTTGGACCCGGCCCGGCCGAGCCCACGCGTCGTCGAGGAACACGGCGGCGGCCTCGTCGCGGTACTCGGCGAGGACGTCCATCGCGTCGCCCACGACGTAGTGTTCGCCGTCGTCGATCTCGTGTCGGACCGCGTCGTCGGGGAGTCCCATCGAACACTACCCGTAGGGCCGTTCGTCGCATCAAGCTTCGGGGTACCGGCGTGCGGTTCTCACCGCTTGCGTGAGTGCCCCGATCAAACGCGTCCGGACACCGACAGCCAGTCCCACAGGAAGTGGGCTAGGACGGGGACCGAAACTAGCCACGCGATCGTCCGCGAGAGCTCGGGACCGGGGACCGGCAGGAGCGCGAGAAACACCGTCGACATGATCACGGCCCCGGTCGCTCGGCGGAACTGGCTCGGCGCGAGGTCCGCCACCGCGAGCCCCCGGTGCCGCCGCCAGC
>NZ_JBHSWW010000160.1:0-5600 GCF_042661865.1 Halorubrum tibetense | reverse complement strand
CGGCCCGGAGAGGACCGTCGTGACCGCGTTCGACCGAACCGTCTCGATGTCGGCTACCCCGCCGTTCGACCGCATCACGCGCGGATCCGGGAGCCCGGCGTCGCGAGCCTCGTCGAGCAGCCGCCCGAGGTACCCCTCGATCGCCGGCGTCACGTACGCGTCGGCGACGGTCGTCGCCGTCCGCTCGAACTCGCGAAACTCGCGGCGAACCTCGTGGGAGGCCGACACCGGAACGTCGAGCGCCTCGCGGAGGAGCGACGCGACTCGACGTTCGTTCTCGGGATGCGCGTACGCGTGAAGCAACGAGACGGCGACGCTCTCGATTTGCTCGTCGTTCGCGTCGCCCGGTTCCGTCCCGATGCGCGCGGCGAGGTCGCGAACCGCGTCCTTGTCGACCCGGTCGCGGATCCCGTCGACGGTGGCGCGCTCGTCGACCTCGAACCGTCGCCGGCGCGGCACGAGCGGCGCGGGCTTCTCCGCGCCGAGGTCGTACAGCGACGGCCGGTCCTGTCTGCCGATCTCGAGGACGTCACGGAACCCAGCCGTCGTCACCAGCGCCGTCGTCGCGCCGTCGCGTTCGAGCAGCGCGTTCACCGAAACGGTCATGGCGTGGGCGAACGCGTCGACGTCGCTCGGTTCGATCCCCGCGGCGGCACAGCCCTCACGGACCCCCCGAAGGACGCCCTCGCTCTGCGGCTCCGTCGTCGGCACTTTCGTCGTCGTAAGCGCGCCGTCGACGAGCAGCGCCACGTCGGTGAACGTGCCGCCGACGTCGACGCCCAACCGGACGGAGTGGTCGCGTGACATCGCTCGCTCGATCTACCGGTCCGCGCAGTACTCGACGAAATTACGCAGGATCCGCAGCCCCGTCTCCCCGCTCTTCTCGGGATGGAACTGCGTGCCGAACACGTTGCCCGCGTCGTTGGCGACGATCGCCGGGAAGTCGACGCCGTAATCCGCGGTGGCGACGACGGCGTCCGGGTCGTCCGGCTCCGCGTAGTACGAGTGGACGAAGTAGGCGTACTCCCCGTGGACTCCCTCGACGAGCGGGTGCTCGCGGGCGACCTCCAGCTCGTTCCAGCCCATGTGTGGGACCTTTCGGTCGACGTCGAACCGGACGTTGGTGCCCGGAACCAGATCCAGCCCCGTCACCTCGCCTTCACCCTCGTGGTCCGCCTCCTCGCTCGTGGTGAGAAGCATCTGCATCCCCAAACAGATCCCGAACAGCGGGCGGCCCGCCGCGGCGTGGTCGGTGAGCGCCTCCCGGAGGGGGCCGGCGTTCTCCATCCCCTCGCGGAACGCGCCCACACCCGGGAGGACGACGCCGTCGGCGGCCGCGAACGCCTCCGGATCGTCGGTGATCTCGACTGAAGCGCCGGCCCGTTCGAGTCCGCGAGTCGCGGATCTGAGGTTCCCGAGCCCGTAGTCGACGAGAACGATATCCGCCAGCGTCTCCGCGGGCGGTTCGAAGGTGTGCATACGTCCCCTCCGAGGCCGACCGAAAAGTCGGTTTCCCTTGTGGCAGATCGGTGGACGACCGTTCAGCCGACTCGAACGGACGGCGGGTGTGGCGGAAAGCGGGGGGAAGTCCCGCGAGGCGTTACTTCAGTGCCGAGTCAGCCATCCGGCGCGGGAAGCCGGTGATCAGCTCCCAGATCCCCATCTCCACGTCGTCGGCGCGGAGCCGCGACCGGAGCCGCTGGCTGAACAGCTCGACGGAGATGATGAGGAGGAAGATGGAGATCAGCGTCGCCATCATGTTCGTGAACTGGAGCAGGTTCTGTTGGGAGGTCACGATGAACCCGAGCCCCCCGGCTCCGATGACGCCGACGGTGACGGCGATCCGGACGTTGATCTCGAGGACGTACAGCGTCCACGCGATGAACGCGGTCCGGACCTGGCTCAACATGCCGAAGAAGACGATCTGCGGCTTGTTCGCCCCGGTCGTTCGCATCGCCTCGACGGGCCCTTCCTCGATCTCTTCGAGCTCGTCGACGAACAGCCGTCCGAGGTTCCCGATCGTGTCGAACGCGATCGCCAGCGCCGCGGAGGCGGGACCGAGTCCGAGGAACGGGATGAAAATGAGCGTCCAGACGATCGCGGGAACCGCCCGAATGAAGGACATCGTCCCGCGGAAGATGAAGTTAAACGGGAACGGCGTGACGCGCCCGGAGCCGAGCGTCCCGAACACCAGCGCGAACGGAAAGCCGACGACGGTCCCGACGAACCCCATCGCGAGCGTGATCCCGGCCTCGCCGAAGATCTGGAAGATACCGAGCTCCGTGAAGAAGAACGCGTACGCGTCGGTCGCGCTCGGTGGCCACTGGAACAGGAGCCCGCCGATCTCGGGGTCGTACAGCAGGTTCGCCTGCCGGATGAATTCGATGTACTGTCCGAAATCGAGGAACGGGATCACGTCGAAGTAGAACGTGATGGGGAAGAACTCGTTCAGCGAGTCGAGGAACGTCCCGATCCGGGCGTCCGGATCGAGCAGTTCGGTCGCGGCGAACGCCTGGATCGTCGCGAACACGATGAAGCCGAGGAGGCCGAACCAGCCGAGCGCCCGTCGTCGCCGCGTTCGCCTGATGTTCTCGAACTGTTCGACGATCCGATCCGATGCGCCGGCCTCGTCGGGGCCCGACTCGGGACCGTTCGTTCCGTCGGATGTAGATTGGTTAGTTGTCACGTATATCAGCTCGATTCGTGTTAGGTCGTCGCCACGTCTTCCGCCGCACCGTCGGTTCCGTCATCTCGGCTCACGAACATCCCTTCCGTGTCGATATCGCCGTAGAGGTCGTCTATTACGTCGATCGTCAGTTCATCGCGGTAGCCGTCGAACACTTTCTTTCCGTTTCGGAGGCCGATGAATCGGTGCCCGAACTTCCGTGCGATGTTCACCTGATGGAGACTACAGAACGTCGTCAGATCGCGTTCCTCGGAGGCGCTGCGGAGGTACCCCATCACGTCCTGCGCGCTTCCCGGATCGAGGCTCGCGACCGGCTCGTCGGCGAGAAGCACGTTCGGTCGCTGGACCAGCGCGCGGGCGATCCCGACGCGCTGTTGTTGACCGCCGCTCATCCGTCTGGCTTTCTGTTCCGCCTCGCCGAGCAGCCCGACCGTGTCGAGCGCGTCGAGCGCGCGGTGTTTCTCCGATTCGTCCTGTAGCTGGAGCACGCTAGAGAGGAACCCGAACTGGTGGATACCGCCGGAGAGCGCGTTCGAGTACGCGGACATGTCGCCGATGATGTTGTGCTGCTGGAAGATCATCGCGACCTCCGGTCGGGGAGCGACCATCGGCGAGCCGTTTATCCGGATCTCACCCTCCGTCGGCGAGAGCAGCCCGCTCATCGTCCGCAGGAGCGTCGATTTCCCGGACCCCGAGACGCCGAGAACGATAACGAACTCGCCGGCAGGGACCTCGAACGATACGTCGTCGAGCGCCACGACGTCGCCGAACCGTTTCGTAACGCCGTCTACTTCGATGTAGCTCATAAAGGAGGGTGAGAGGGAACTGGCTGCTTAGAGGTCGCCCCAGTCGAGTCCGAGCGACTGCCCGAGCTCGACGACGGGGTCGTAGTCCTCGTGCGTTGCCTCAACGATACCGCTGAACCAGAGCTCGTGGTCCTGAACGAGCTCGACATCGTCGAGCTCGCTGTCGGAGAGCTCGTCCTCGTCCATCTCGAGCAGCTCCGGATCGATGTTGAGCGCCTCCGCGATATCGGCATCGGAGTCGTGTGCGAACGCCTCGTCGGGCGCGTTGAGCATCGCTTCCCGTACCTCGGTCTTGAGCGACTCGTCCCACGCCGCGTTGCTTACGATCGGCGCACGCGGGATCGGGTCGGAGACGGCGAGCAGCTGGAGCTCCGGATCACGCGAGCCGGCCCCGTCGTACTCGGCAGAGATGTCGACGTACTCCTGTGACATCTCGTCGAACTGTTCCTGTGGGACGTGTGGCCCCGTCGAGAACGCCCCGGTCGCTGCCGCGGCGATCGAGTCGTCGTCGACCATCTGTGTGCGCGCAGTCGTGTGATCGGAGGTTCGAAGTTCGAAGTCCTCCGGGCTGGTTCCGGGCGCCCCACCGATGTCGAGACCGGCGTTTTCGAGCATCAAGAGTGGGAACAGCGTCCCCGACACGGACGTCGGCGCACCGGACGCGATGATCTCGCCTTCGAGGTCGCTCAACGACTCAATGCCGCTGTCCGGCGTCGTCGTGATGAGCGAGAAGTACTGCTGTGCACCGAACGCGACTCGCATCCCCGTAACGTCGATCTCGTCGCCGATCTGTGCGACCGCACCCGGAGAGGTGTCCGCGAAGACCCGGTCGTTCTCCTCGGCACGCTGGAGCTCCGCGACCGTCGCGGAGTAGTCCGCCGTCGGCTGTCCATCGATCTCCACGTCGACTTCGGACTCGATGTATTCGAAAAGGGGCGCGTACTGTACCTGAATGTCGATCTCCTCTTCAGCCGGATTCATCACCCACGTGACTTGGTTTTCCGCCACGTCACTTGCGCATCCGGCCAACCCAACCGCACTTGCCGCACCCGCTGTTTTCAAAAACGTTCGCCGATTCGCCGACCACCTGTTGTCGGACATACACAGGATAACTTTACTGGGGTAACTAATCGTTTTCTATGTTTTCTATAGAGAGATCCCATGAGACCGACCCTCACGCGCTGAGAACTCCGAACCGGGTGGAACGCCGAGTCAGGGACCGGGCAGAACGCCAAGTCAGAATTCGCCGAGTCGCGACTGTCCGCTCGATCCCTCCGCCACCCCTGCGAGAGTGGCTGCCCGCGCGACCGTCTCGAAGAACCCCTCGCGCTGGCTCCGGTCGTACAGCGTCGCCGCCGGGTGAACGGACAGCAGCACACGGCGGGAAGAGCCGCCGAGCCGGGCGTCGACGACGCTCCCGGACTCGGAGGTGATGGCGACCGATCGATCCAACAGATGCTCGCTTGGAACCTTCCCGAGCGTCACGATCAGATCGGGGTCGAGCCGATCGATCTCCGTCTCGAGGTGGCCGCGACAGTTCGCCAGTTCCTCGCCTCGTGGATCACGGTTGTCCGGCGGACGACACCGCACGCAGTTGGTGATGCGGACGTCCGCACGGGCGAGCCCCGCGTCCCGCAACGCCTCGTCGAGCACGTCACCGGAACGACCGACGAACGGTTCGCCCCGCTCGTCCTCCGTCGCGCCGGGGGCCTCACCAACGAACAGCAGGTCGGCGTCGATGGGGCCGACGCCGTCGACGATACGGCTCCGTGACTCCACCAGCGCCGGACACCGCTCACACGACTGAAGGCGGAGCTCCTCGTCAAGCGCGGCCGCGTCATCGCTCATGGGATCGGTTCGGAACGGGAGCGACATAAGCGCCGCCGATCCCACCCGGTCAGTGACGTTCCACCGCCGCTCACTCCGTTGCCGCCGCTCGCTCCGTTGCCGCCGCTCGCTCCGCTTTCGCTACTCACTCCGCCGGTCCCGTCACGACCAGCACGCGGAGGTCGTTCACGTTCGTCCCGGTAGGCCCCGTTCGGAGGAGCGCGTCCGCCGCGTCCAACAGCGGCGCGACGTCGTGACGGGCGAGCGCGTCCCGCGCGGCG
>NZ_JBHSWW010000159.1:0-5610 GCF_042661865.1 Halorubrum tibetense | reverse complement strand
CGAGCGACTGCGACTCACCGTCACCAACGGCTGGGGCGACAGCGACGAGATCAGTGGGGCGGACGGGGTTCGAGACCCCGCGTCGCTCGACGGGTTCGTCCGGCCGAGCGGCGAGCCGGCGACCGTGCCGGCCGCGCTCACCTGTCCGGACGACGAGTTCGAGCGACACCCGTCGATCGCCGACGACGTGAACTGGGGCTCCGGCGGGAGCGTCGGCGACGACGAGGGGCTGGAACTGCGGCTCGTGAATCCCGCGTACGACGGCGACGACGCGGACGAGGCGCTCCGGCTCGAACGGGGCGACGAGTTCCGCGTGGAGATGACGAACGTGGCCGCACACGACATCGGCGTCGGTAATCACGGGAAGTACACCATCGAACTGTACACCGAGGAGGGGTGGACCGAGGTGCGCGGCGGCGACGACGCCTCCCGGTTCGCGTACACGGACGAGCTCGTCTCGACGAGACCGGGCGAGACCGTCGAGTGGTCGTTCACGATGACCGAGGACGGGCTGATCGAGGGCGGTCCCCACGAGGACCACCTTCGCGTGTGCCCCGACCTCGAACCCGGCCGCTACCGGTTCACCTTCTGGGGCGCGGACGACCTCGCCGTCGCCTTCGACTACGTCGGCTAACCGGTCAGCCACCCCGACCACCCGATCGGCGACGGACCACGGAGTCGCCGACGGGGGATACGCGAGCGGCTGGGTTCGGGGGACGCGCCGTCAGGAGTCGCGCCACTTGTGGCCACACTCGACGCAGGTGAACAGCCGAACTTCGTAGGATCCGCCCGGTTTCGGCATCATCTCGTAGTACGCGCGGTCGCTGTCGCAGTCGGCCGCCGGACAGGGTTCCCGCATCGTCTCGGAGGCGTCCCGGGTCGCATCAGCCACGGCGGGGGCCCCGTCGTCCCGCTGGCCGTCCTGGGTCGTCATCGCCGCCTCCGCTTGCGAGTCCCGCGGCTCCTCGGCCCCACAGGAACGACACACCCACGTGTCGCCCTCCGTGTGCATCACCGAACCGCATTCGTCACAGAATTGCATATACCGCGATCGTACATCGTTGTCGGATATAGGTGTTAACCTCCGATCCGTCGTGGATCGCCGGCGACGACTCGCCTCGATCGTACGGCTGTCTCTTATAAGTCGTTGTACGGCTGCCCTTTATAAGTCGTTGTACGGCTGTCTCTTATAAGTCGTTGTACGGCTGTCTCTTATAAGTCGTCGTACGGCCCGGACTTCGCAGCGGTGAGTCGGTCGACCTGCTCGTCGGAGAGATCGATCGTCGCGCTCGCGAGGTTCTCCGTGAGCTGGTCCACGGTCCGCGCGCCGACGATGGGTGCGGTGACGCCGTCGCGGTGGGAGAGCCACGCGAGCGCGACCTGTGCCGGCGAGGCGTCGACCTCGTCGGCGACGCCGTCGAGCTCGTCGTGGAGATGGAAGTTCTCCTCGGTGAGGTACGCTTCCTGAAAGCGACTCGACTCGGCCGCTTTCGAGTCGTCGGGGAGATCGGCGTCGCGGTCGTACTTCCCGGTCAGGAAGCCCTGTCCGAGCGGGCTCCACGGGCAGACGGCCAGCTCCTGCTGGCGCGCGAACTCAAGGTAGTCCCCCTCGACCTCGCGGTCGACGAGGTTGTACCGCGGCTGGAGGACGGTGAACGGCTCCCATCCCTCCGCCTTCGCGATCTCGTTGGCACGAGCGACCTTCCACGCGTTGGGTCGCATCGTAGACGCGCCGAGGTAGTGGACTTTGCCGTCGTCGACGAGCCCGTTGAGCGTCTTCATCAGTTCACGAGCCGGCGTCTCGTCGTCCCACCGGTGGATGTAGAGGACGTCGACGTAGTCCGTGTCGAGCCGGTCGAGTAGGGCGTCGAGTCGGTGTCGGAGGTTCTTTCGGTTCGTCCCCCGGCTGTTCGGGTCGTCCTCGCGGATCTGCCAGTAGATCTTCGAGGCGATCGTGTAGCGCTCGCGGTCGCGGTCCGCGAGCCAGTCGCCGATCCAGCGTTCACAGTCGCCGCCGCCGTACACGTCGGCCGTGTCGATGTAGCGACCGCCCGCCTCGGCGTAGGCGTCGAGCAGCTCGTGTGCGCGCTCCTCGCCGATCTCCACGTTGCCGGCCTCGGTCACGCGGCCGAAGCGCCACGTACCGAACTGGAGTTCGCTCGTTCGGAGGCCCGTCCGTCCGAGCGTGACGGTGTCGAGGTCGATCTCGTCGAGTGCGGGTGTCATCGCGTCACCGTTCACGTCGTCACGGCAAAAGACTGGAGAAACCGGATGGTACCGGTTCACGTGATCCGCCCGCGAAGCGGCGCGAAACGCCGCTACAGGGACGGGTTCGTCACCGGCCCAGGAGCGTTCCGATCGCCAGGGCGAGGAGGTACAGCGCGATAGCCACGAGGATGATCGTCGCACCCGTCGCGATGTTGAGGGCGTACGAGACGAAGATGCCGCCCAGCACTGCGACCTGGCCGAAGACGACCGACAACACGAGCCCCCCGTTGAAGCTCCCCGTCACCTGCATGGCGGCGGCGACGGGGATGACCAGCATGCCGGCGACGAGGATCGCGCCGAGCACCTGCATCGCCGCGACGACGACGAGCGCGGTCAACACGATCAGCAGGGTGTCGTAGAACCACACGTCGATCCGCGCGAGCCGCGCCGCCTCCCGGTCGAACGTGATAAAGAGGAGCTGTTTGTGCGTCAGTGCGACGACCCCCGCGACGAGCATCGTCAACCCGACCATGAGTTGGACGTTCCGGAAGGGAACGAACAGGATGTCGCCGAACAGGTAGCTCTCGACGGTCGCGCTGAACACGACGCCGTAGGAGATCACCGCGATCCCGACCGCGAACCCACCGGTGAGCATGATCGCGATGGGGATGTCGGCGTATCCGTCGGTGTTGACCGCGATCCACTGCATTCCGAGCGCGCCGATCGCGGCCGCGACGAGCGCGAACAGGAGCGGGTAGTCCAGCGTCGGCACCGCCGCGCCGATGAACAGTCCGATCGCGACCCCACCGAACGCGGTGTGGGCGAGCGCCTCACCGATGAGCGCCATCTGCCGGTTGACCAAGTACGCGCCGACGATGGGGGCAGTGATGCCGATCAGGATCCCGGCGGTGAACCCGCGCTGGAGGAACCCGCTACAGACGAGCCAAACGCCGGCGGTCGAACACGTCACCCCCCAGAACGCCTCGTACAACGGCGGGAACACCCAGACGATGAACGACACGATCGCGAGCCCCGCGGGGACGCCGACCCCTGCGACGATCCCGAGCCGTCGGGCGGCGCTCTGTGGCGGGAAGGCGTCCGCAAGTCGGTCGCTCGTCGCCATCTCAGTCGCCTCCGGCCAGCGAGTCGGCCTCTCCAGCCAGCGCGTCAGCATCTCGGCCCAGCGCGTCGGCGCGGACGGATCGCGCGGAGCCGAACACCCGCTCTAAGGCGTCGCTTTCGAGGAACGGTCGCGTCTCGTCGTGTGCGTACAGCTCCCCGTCGAGACACGCCATCGTGGTCGCGTGCTCGGCCAGCAGTCCGACGTCGTGCTCGATGAGGACAATGGTGATCCCCTCGTCGTTGAGCTCGTCGAGCAGGCGGTAGAACCGCTCGACTGAGTCGGTATCGACGCCGACAGTGGGTTCGTCGAGGGCGAGGAGGTCAGCCTCGCTCGCGAGCGCCCGGGCGATGTACGCTCGCTGTTTCTGGCCGCCGGATAGTCGGTTGATCCGTCGATCCGCGAGCGCCGCGATACCGACCCGGTCGAGCGCCTCGTCGACCGCGCGACGGTCGGCCTCGCTGAGCCGGCGGATCCCGGCGTGTGCGTACCGGCCCATCGTGACGACCTCCCGGACGGTGACTGGCATGGTCGCGTCGGCCTCGCTCGACTGCTGGGAGACGTAGCCGAGCCGCGTGCCGTCCGTAAACGCCCGTGCGGGCGTGTCGAACAGTCGAACCGATCCCGAGTCGGGGGTTTTGAGCCCGAGCAGGATCTTCAGCAGCGTCGTCTTCCCCGAGCCGTTGGGACCGACGAGCCCGAGAAATTCGCCCTCCTCAACGGTCAGGGAGACGTCGCTCAACACGGGCGTGTCTCCGTACGCGAACTGGACGTTCTCGGCGACGATTGCCGGCGTCATTCGGTACCCTTGCTGTCGGATGGGATTCGTCTCGAAGGCATATGTCTTCGGTCTCCGTTCAGTCCGCTCGCAACGCCGTCGCTATCGACGGGAGGTTGATCTCGCGGAAGTGGTCGATGTACCCCCAGTCGGACTCCATCGTCAGGTCGCCGCCGATCGGCGGGGTGCCGTCGATCTGAGTCTCGACGGGCGACAGCGGGAGCACCGTCGTCTCCGTTTCGTCCGCCAGCGACGCCGCGAGCTGTCCCGGCTCGCCGACGTCGTAGAGGACGTGGCCGATGCCGAACTCCGCGATCAGCTCCTCTATCTCCTGGACGTCTCCGGGCGATGCGGCGTCGTCCGGCGAGGTCCCGACCGGTGAGTAGATGTCGAGCCCGTAGCGTCGGTTCCACCACTGGAAGGAGTCGTGGGTGCCGACGACGAGCTCGTTCAGCTCCGCGCGGTCGACGATAGCCTCGAAGTCCTCGTGGAGCTCCTGTAGTTCCTCGTTGAAATCGGCGGCGTTCTCGGCGTACTCCTCGGCGTTGTCGGGGTCGATCTCCGCGAGTCCGTCGGCGACGTTCTCGACGCCCGTCTGACACTCGATCGGATCCATCCACCAATGTTCGTCGTTGTCTTCTGCGGGACTGTCGAAGAAGTCGATCCCCTCGGAGGCCTCAACGACGACGACATCGGCGTCCGCGAGCTGTTCGGCGGCGTCGTCCTGCCAGCTGGAGAAGTCCCGGAGGTAGACGAAGCCGTCCGCGCGGTCGAGTTCCTGTACCGTCCCGGGTTCGGGGTTCCAGTCGTGGCCGTGCTCGCCGACCGGCACGAGGTCGATCGCCTCGATGTTGTCGCCGGCGACCTGGCGGACGAAGTCCCACACCGCCGGCATCGTGGCGAACACCGTGGGCCGGTCGTCGTCCTCGCCGGCGTTCCCGTCCGATCCACTCCCCTGTGGATCCTCGCCGAGACAGCCGGCGAGTCCGAGCGTCGACCCGACGGCGACCGTCGCCCCCGCGATACCGCCGAGCGCGGCGCGCCTGGAGAGCGTTCGATCGCCCGACTCGGCGGAGCTGGCCGAGCCGGTCGACCCGGTCGATCCGGCCCGCCCCGACGGCGATCGATCGTTCCGTCTCGATCCGCGCCGACTAGTCTCGTCCCTGAGATCGGTCATCACCGAATACTCAGTCGGGAGCGAGGGATATACGTTACGATACAAACAAAATAATTAGATGCGTCTAAAAATTCCACCAGCAAGCATTTCAGCGCCCCATAACCCGATCTCGACGGATCGTCAAAGGAGTGAAGCGGCTCGCTCCCGTCCGTCGGATATGGATCGAAACGAGGTCCGTCGGGCGTGGGACGCGGTGGCCGAGACGTACGCGTCCCGTCGGGACCCCGACGGGTCGGACGCGGCACTGATAGACGACCTGCTCGACGAGCTCCCGCCCGAGCCCGCCGTCCTCGACGTCGGCGACGTGGACGGCGCGCGGACGCTCGA
>NZ_JBHSWW010000158.1:0-5617 GCF_042661865.1 Halorubrum tibetense | reverse complement strand
GGCCGCGAGGGGAGCGAGCGGGGCGACGCGTCGTGCCGGCGACCCGACTCGTGACTGCAGCGCCGCAACGACCCGTCCGCGAACCCGGCGGACGGGACCGACACCGTCGCGTTCGTTCGCTGGCCCCCTGTCACCACCCGTCACGGCCGTCACGTGTTTCGGGCGTACAGCGCGACCAACACGCCGATCAGGACGACCTGTGCCACCTTGTCGACGACGTCGACCGTGCCGAGCTCCGCGAGCCCGGGCTGGTCGTTCAACACGTACCAGAGGACGACCTGTCCGGCGGTGAACGGCACCCCCAGCAGATACGTCAGGCGGCGCCGGAAGTCGACGAGCACCGCAGCGATGCCGACGACGAACCCCGCGGTCGCTCCGGCGAAGGAGATCCCGAGCCAGCCGGGGATGATGACCGCGAGATACAGGTGGACGAGCGCGGAGACGCCCGCCATCGCGATCCCGATCCAGTGTAGCGGCGTGAGCGCGTCCGTCCGGAGCGTGCCCGTGTCACTCATTGACGTTAGAACGGCGTCCGACGGGTTAATTCTTTCACCGGATCTGCCGAAAGCGGGGTGAACGACACCGATCGGCGCTCGAGCCATCGTCGACCCGCCGTCGACCCCGTGTCGGCTCGTCGATCCCCCGTCGCGCCGCTCACGCCGCTTCGATCGATTCGAGGAGCCGGCACTTCCGGCAGACGTCACGGCTGGTTTTCGAGCCGCAGCGTTCACACTCTCGGAGGGTCGGACGACCGTCATCGGCGCTGGCGTCCGAGTCGCCGTCCCCGTCCGACTCCACGTCCGATCTGGCGGGATCCCTTTCGTCCGACCCCACAGCGCCTCCCCGATATCGCTCCGCGACGATCCCGGACAGCTCCTCGTAGCCGGCCATGATCGAGTGGCGGGTGCCCGGGTGGTTCTCCTCCAGCTCGTGGATTACGGACTGGATCTCGCCGCGATACGCCTCCGACGCGTGGGGACACTCGGCCATGTGGACCGGGAGGTCGCGGACGTGACAGTACAGGGCGATCTCCTTCTCGGGGACGTCCCGCAGCGGCTTCGCCCGGGGAACGAACTCGTCGGTCTCGCCGCGTTCGTCGAACGGCCCGAGCGACGCGTCGAAGTGTTTCGCCACCTGGCGGACGTCGCCCTCGAGGACGTTCATCAGGGCGGTCTGGGCCTCGTCGTCGAGGTTGTGACCGGTGAGGAGTTTGTCGGCGTCGAACTCGGCGGCGTACCGCTCTAAGACGTCCCGGCGGAACACCCCACAGTACGCACACGGGGCCATGTTCTCGGGGTCGCTCTCGACGACGTCGTCCATGCGGACGCCGAACTCATCGTCGTAGGAGACCACCTCGTGGCGGATCGTCCGGTCCGCCGTGAGCTCGAGACAGGCGTCGAGGCTCTCGTCGCGATACCCCTCGATCCCCTCGTGGATCGTGAGCGCGAGCATCTCCACGCGGGGGTCCCGCCCGAACACGTCGTCGAGGATATGCGTCAACACGACGCTGTCCTTCCCGCCCGAGAGGCCGATCACCCAGCGGTCGGGGTTCTCGGGCGTCGCGTCCGGGTCGAGCAGGCCGTCCTCGCGGACGCGCCGTTTCACGCGCTTCTCGACCGAGCGACAGAGGTGCTCGCCACAGAGATGTGCCCCCGAGTAGGCGGCGTGATGGATCGCGTCGGCCCCGCACTTGTCACACTCCATTACCCCCGGCTTGCCGGTGGGTCGACATACGGGTTTCGGGGCGGGACGCAGCTGCGGGTTCGAGTCGAGGACGGCACCGCGTTCGGCCCGAGACGCCACGGGGTTCGG
The DNA here is from genome assembly GCF_042661865.1 of Halorubrum tibetense. Classification (GTDB taxonomy): domain Archaea; phylum Halobacteriota; class Halobacteria; order Halobacteriales; family Haloferacaceae; genus Halorubrum; species Halorubrum tibetense. Next base: position 3,805 of record NZ_JBHSWW010000158.1, on the reverse strand, counting down.
GACGAGGACGAAACTGCGAGTCGCCGGCAACCCCGCGTCGGTTGTTTCCCGTTCCGACACGCGTTTGCCCTCGGGCCCCCGCCGGTGTGACGTGACGGACGACGAGCCGACGACGGACGACGTCACGCCGGGAGCCCGCGTCGCCGCGGACACGCCAACCGGCCTCGACCGGGACCCCGATCCCGCCCCCGTAACCGGCGACCCGCCGGCCGAGAGCCTCCGCACGCGGCTGTGGCGGTACGGGTTCAACCTGCTTCCCGCCTACCGCGGCACCGGCGCACGCGTCGACCACATCGCCGCCGACTGGCGGTACGTCCGTGTCCGGGTCCCGTTCAACTGGCGGACGAAGAACGGGGTCGGGGCGACGTTCGGCGGGAGCCTCTACGGCGCGGTCGACCCCGTCTACATGACGATGTTCCAGCGGATCCTCGGGGACGGGTTCACGATCTGGGACAAGGCGGCCGCCATCGAGTTCCTCGAACCCGGCCGCGAGACGCTGTACGCCGAGTTCGAGCTCGACGAGGCGGAGACCGCGGGGATCCGTGAGTCGCTCGGACCGGGCGAGTCGACGGACCGAGACTACCTCGTCCGGATCGTCGACGACGAGGGGACGGTCCACGCGATCTGTCGGAAGACGCTGTACGTGCGCCGGGACCGCTGAGATCGGACCGCTCATGGGTCCCTGATCAGCTCTTGTGGGAGGGGCTCGTGCGGTCTCGTGGCTCCCTCGCGGATCAGTCGTCAGCGCGGGTCGCGTCCGAAACGGCCGAGCCACCCGAATTACCGTCGCCGTCCGAAACGGCCGAGCCACCCGAGTCGGCGTCACCGTCCGACCCTCCGTCGACCGCCGACACCGAGATGAGGAGCCGCCCGTCGCTTGTCGTGCTCACCAGCTTCGATTCGGGGAACGTGTTCCCGTCCGCGCGCACGCCGGTACTGCGTCCGGTCCAGCGGTCACCCTCCATGACGGCGGGCAACACGTTCGTGCGGATGTGTTCGACCTCGTCATCGGGGTGGAGTCGCTGCCACGGTTCGCCGACGAGCGTCTCGGGGTCGTACCCGTACGCCCGCGCGTACGCCTCGTCGACGTACTCGAACGTTCCGTCCGGACTCACGGTACAGACCGCGTCGAACGACACCCGTGCATCGACGTCGTCGACGGCGAGCGAGTGGGACGCGTCCGCCGATCCAACCGCGGTGTCCGGCCCGTCGAACGACCCGTCCTCCCCGTCGATAGCGTAGTCGACTCGTCGGATCAGCGTCGTGTAGGCGTCCGAGCCGCCGCGTTTCCGGACGTAATCGGTCACCCCGACGCGGACCATCTCGGCGGCGAGCTCGTCCGGCCCGGTGGCGGAGAACAACAGGAACGGCAGCTCGGGGTGTGTCTCACGGGCCGCCGACAGCAGCTCGACGCCGGTGCGCGCGGGCATGTCGTAATCCGTGACGACGCAGTCGAACGGCTCCTCTCGGATCCGCGCCAGCGCGGCGTCCGGGTCGGTTTCGACCGCGGTCTCACAGTCGAGGTCGGCGTCGCGTTCGAGGAACGTCGCGACCAGCTCGGCCAACCCCGGTTCGTCGTCGACACAGAGGACTCGCACGGAACGCTCGGTCATACCCCCTCTCGGCCGAGGGTCCCTAAACCTCTTCGCGCCTGATGTTCAGTTCTGATAGGGTGAGAGCGGTCGTCGAGACGGCAAGGGGGTCGCCCTCACGAGGAGCCGCGCCCAGGAAGAACACGCGCTCGCGAGGAGTCCCGCTCGTGAGCGGCCGCACTCACGCACTCACGCTTGCGCGGTCGCACTCACGCTTGCGCGGCTTCACTCACGCGGTTGCGCCAGCGACGAGGCTTTCGCGGACGGTTTCGAGGAAGCGGTTCGGGTGCTCGACGTGCGGGAGCAGCTTCGCGCGGTCGAAGACGACGAGCCGCGCGCCCGACGCGTCCGCGAGCTCGCGACCGTCGGTCAGCGGGCTCACCGCCGCCTCGCGGCCCCAGACGATGGTCGGCGGCACGTCGAGGTCGGCGAGCGCGGCCGCCAAGTCGAGCTCGCTGTTGAGGTACCCCGAGATGAACGACGCGGGCGCGAACCGCGCGTTCTCGACGTGGGTCGTCCGCCACTCGTAGTCCACCCACTCGTCGGTCGGGTTCGCGGGGTCATCGTAGCCGTGGTCGGCGTTGAAATACCGGATCGACGGTTTCGAGACGATCAAGTTGAACAGGGCCTCGCCGACGAGCGGAGCGCGGATCAGCTCTCGGAGGGGAGACTTCGGCGGGCTCGGGCCCGCGCGGGTCGTCGGGCAGACGGCGACGAACCCCGAGAACTCGATGTCGTCGGCAGCGGCGGCGTACGACGCCGACAGCGACGAGGCGACGACGGCCGGCTCGTCGAACGTCGAGAGGAAGTCCCGAACGAAGTCCTCGTACAGCGCCGCGGAGTAACGCAGCGGCGGGCGGTCCGACCGGCCGTACCCGGGGAAATCCGGCGCGATCACGTGGTAGTCGGCGGTGAGATCACCGAACACCTCGCGCCACTCTCCGGAGGAAGCCGCGGCGTTGATCCCGTGGAGCAATACCAGGTCGGGGTCGTCCGGGTCGCCGCCCTCCGTGTACGCGACGTCCATCCCGCGCCAGCGGAACGTCCCCTCGTCGCCGACGAGCGGCGATTCGAGGGCGTCGTCGTGGCGGAGTCCGGTGTTCACCGCGGCCAGCGCGCCGACGCCGAGGAGGGCCGTTCCGGCGAGGTTCCTGAGCTTCATGGAAACCTGTTGGTTCGCGGGCGACTTATAATCCGCGGGCGGAGGCGGCGGTCGCGGGATCCCGATACCGACCACGGTCATGAGCGACGCCGCGAGTCAGTCGTCGTCCATCGCCGAGCCGTCGCTCTCGGAGCTCGCGACCGACTCGTCGTCGACGAACGCCGCGAACGGATCGACGACGCTCGCCGCGACCGTGTACGGGTCGGTCTCGCGGCGACGCACCCGCTCGGCGAGCGCGTCGATCCCGCCTCGTCGTTCGATCTCCTCGGTCGCGAGCGCGCCGATATCCGAGCGGACGAGCGTCCGGATCTCCTCGGCGTACCGCTCGCGCTTGGTACGGTCGATCACACCCGAGTCGCGGAGGTATCGCGCGTGCGCGTCAAACGCATCGATCAGCGACTCGACGCCGTCCCCGGTTGTGGCCACGGTCCCGAGCACGTCGGGGGTCCACGTCGGGTCGCCCCCGCCGTCTCCATCGCCCTTGCCGTCTCCATCGACGCCGTCGTCGTCCGGGTGGTCGGGGACATCGAAGCCGTGGTGGCCGGTATCGAGCCCCTTCGTCGGGCTCTCACGGCGGTGGACCATCTCCTCCAGCTCCGCGAGGGTTCGGTCCGCCCCGTCCATGTCGGCTTTGTTGACGACGAACACGTCGCCGATCTCGAGGATACCGGCCTTGAGCGTCTGGACGTCGTCGCCCGAGCCGGGCTGGACGAGCACCGCGACCGTGTCGGCGGTGCGGACGATATCGACCTCGTTCTGTCCCGCGCCGACCGTCTCGATGATGATCGTGTCCTTGCCGAACGCGTCGAGCGCCTTCACCGCGTCCGCAGTCGCCATCGAGAGCCCGCCGAGCTGGCCGCGCGCGCTCATCGACCGGAAGAACACCTCCATGTCGCCGACGTTCGAGGCCATCCGGATCCGGTCGCCGAGCAGCGCCCCGCCGGTGTACGGCGAGGAGGGGTCGACGGCGACGACGCCGACCGTGTCGCCTCGCTCGCGATACGCCGCGGCGAGCGTGCCGACGAGCGTCGACTTGCCGGCACCCGGCGCG
>NZ_JBHSWW010000157.1:0-5653 GCF_042661865.1 Halorubrum tibetense | reverse complement strand
CGCGGGCGGCGTCACGTTCGCCCAGCCGCGAGCCGCCGCGATCACTCTCCTGACGTTCGCGGCCCTCGCGACGCTCATCGCCGGCGCGGGGTCGCTCACGTACCGGTGGTACTTCCGCACCGAGATCCCCGACGGTGTCGCGATGATCCTCGGGGTCTCCGTCGTCGCGCTCTATCTCAACACGACGTCGCTCGGCGCGCTCGCGGGCGCGGAGGACCCCGAGCTGCTCACGGTCGACGGCGTCGTGTTCAACGTCGTCGCGCTCGGGCTGGCCGCCGCCGTCTCGCCGCTGGGTCGGTACGGCGGCGACCGACTCGCAGTCGACGTGTTCGCGCTCTCAGGAGTCAAAGGGATCGAGGGGGAGATGAGCCGGTTCGTCCGCACGCTCGGCCGGCGAACGCCGGTGACGCTCCCGGCGGCGGCCGAGATCGAGGACATGGACACTTACGAGCCGGTGTCCCTGGAAAAGAAGGCCGAGATGGCCGAGAAAACGCTGGTGTTTCCCCGGAAGCTCACGGTCGAGGAGCTGCGCGACCGGCTGGTGGAGCGCGTGAAAACCGACTTCGGGGTCGGTTACGTCGACGTGGACCTCACGGGCGACGGCACGGTGGAGTACTTCGCGGTCGGGTCACGGATGACCGGTCTCGGGCCGACGCTCGCGCCCGGCCGCGTTGCGGTCGCGCTCTCGGCCGACCCCGCGAACAACGCGACCGCCGGCGACATGGTCCAGATATGGCGGACCGAGCCAGAGCCGAAACGCGTCGCGACCGGCGAGCTCCGCGGGGTGGCCGACGACGTCGCGACGGTCGCGCTCGACGACGGTGACGCCGCTGAACTCTCCGTTGAGGGCGGTTATCGACTGATTACGTTGCCGGCGGAGCCACAGGCGGACCGGGAGTTCGCGTCCCTGTTGCGCAACGCCGACGAGACGATGGCGACCGTGACCGTCAAAGCCGAAAGCGACCTCGTCGGAACCGCCGTCGGCGGCGTGACCACCGTGGTCGCTGCCGTCAGGTCCGACGGGGGAGCGGTCCAGCCGATCCCGCCGCGAGCGTACACGTTCGCCTCCGGCGACACGGTGTTTCTCGTCGGCCGGCCGGACGCGATCCGTCGGTTCGAGGCGGCTGCAGTGGAACACTCCCCGGAACCGGGAGTAGACGCCGACGGCGGTGACGGACCGAACTCGGGAGCCGGTGACTCCGAGGGACCCGACTCGGGGGCGCGTCACACCGACGAGGAACCGCGGGTCGCGGACGCTGCGGGATCGGAGTCGGCCGACACGGACGGGACACAACGCTGATTACCCGTCACCCGGGAGGGGACCGTATGGAGTGGAAGCTGTTCGCGGACCTCGCCGAGATCGCCGGCGACCGGGTGATCGACGTGGATGCCGACCCCGGTGACACCGTGGGAGACGCGCTCGATGCCCTGCTCGCGGCACGTCCTGACCTCCGCGAGCGGGTGCTCGATAACGGCGAGCTCGCCGACCACATCAACCTGCTGCGGAACGGTGGGAACGTCCAGCATCAGGACGGCCTGTCGACGGTGCTCGAACCGGGCGACGAGCTGGCGCTGTTCCCGCCCGTGAGTGGCGGCTGAACGCGGGCTCGCTCGGATCGGTCGTTTCAAACGCGCCCGCGCCACAGTGACGGGCATGAGCGACGACCACGACGAGGGGGGACACCACCCCTGCCGCGAGGAGTTCTCCGAGGACCCGGTCGGTCACACGCGGACGAGCGCGGGGATGACCGTCGGGGAGCTGGTGGAGGCGTACGGCGACGCGGGGATCGGCGCGGCCGACGTCCACGAGGCGGGGGACGTGCTCGCGGAGATGTTCGGTAACGAGGACTGTACCGTCTTCCTCTCGCTCGCGGGCGCGATGGTCCCGGCAGGAATGCGGCGGGTCGTCTCGGACCTGATTCGCGACGGGTACGTCGACGCGCTCGTCACGACCGGCGCGAACCTCACACACGACACCATCGAGGCGATCGGCGGGAAACACCACCACGGGCGGACACACGACCCGGAGAAGAGCCCACGGGAACACGACGAGGGGCTCCGCGACGAGGAGGTCGACCGCATCTACAACGTCTACTTACCCCAGGAGCATTTCGCCGAGTTCGAGGGCCACCTCCGTGCGGAGGTGTTCCCCGACCTGGACGGGGAGGGAGCCGTCTCGATCGCGGAGCTCTGTACGGCGCTCGGTCGCGCGAACGCCGAGGTGAACGAACGCGAGGGGATCGCCGAGGACGCCGGCGTGGCCGCGGCCGCCTACGAGGCCGACGTGCCGATCTACTGTCCGGCGGTACAGGACTCCGTGTTGGGGTTGCAGGCGTGGATGTACGGGCAGACGGCCGATTTCACGCTCGACGCGCTCGCGGACATGACGGAGCTCACGGACCTGGCGTTTGCGGCCGACGACGCCGGGTGTCTCCTCGTCGGCGGCGGCGTCCCGAAGAACTTCACCCTCCAGACGATGCTCGTCACCCCGCGCGCTTACGACTACGCGGTGCAGGTGACGATGGACCCCGAAGCGACCGGCGGGCTCTCCGGAGCCACGTTAGAGGAGGCGCGCTCGTGGGGAAAACTCGAGCGCGACGCGCGGAACGCCTCCGTCTACGGTGACGCGACCGTCATGCTCCCCCTGCTCGTTGCCGCCGCGCGCGAGCGTGTGGAATAGAGACGGGAACCGCCCGGCTGAGACGGAGCGTGCCCGAACGCCTAGGTAAATACCACTACGCGTCGGAACGGACCGGTCTCCCGAAATCACCTATATAACCGAGACGGGTCTATCGCGGAGACGCCGATCGGACCACGAGAGATGGAGATCTCGAACGACGGTATCGCCGAGAAGTGGATTCAAAATAAAACGAAGCCCGATCGGGGTATATAACCGGCGTCATCGGAGGGGCCGGTCCCGTACCGACCGATCCGTGGCGGTCGCTATCGGAACCGTCGTCGGAGAAGCGCTCGCTCCGCGGTACCCGATCGGTCGGCTACTGGATGTGGCCTTCGCGGCGCAGCTGGTCGGCGTCCTCGTCGGTGTACCGCCACTCGACGTTCGCCTTCTCGTCCTGCCAGTCCCACGGCTCAGCGAGGACGACGTCGCCCTCGTTGATCCACGTACGATACTTCATACGGCCCGGAATACGGCCCAGTCGCGTCTCTCCGTCCACACAGCGCAGGCGGACGTGGTTACCGCCGAGGTGCTCGGTCACGACGGCGAACACTTCGTCATCTGAGGGCATTCGGAGGTTCCGACGCCCGGATTCTTCGCTCACGTCCGTCGGTAGAACGGGCGGCCGTATAAGTGATTGGAGACGCGTGTGACCGTTCGTCGTGTGACGTTTTCTCACGCTGACCGGGGCCGACGAGACGCGTACCGGGCGGGTATCACCCGGCTCCGGGACGCCATGCCGACCGCTTGCCGGCCACCTGCCGACCGCTTGCCGGCCACCTGCCGACCGCTTCCGTCGCTCAGTCGAACACGTCGTCGACCTGGTCGAACGTCGCCGCCTCACCGCCGGAGTTGTCGACGACGCGGTGGTCGGAGTCGATCCCGTCGAACAGCTTCTTGAACCGGAGGTGGATATCGAAGTCCGCGTCACTTATCCCGTCACGCTGTTCGATCCGTCGTTTCACGACCGTCTCGTCGCACTCGACTTTCACGAGATCGAAGGTGTCGGCCGCGTCCCGGGCCATCCCTCGAACGTCGCGGCGAAACCGCTCGTCCGCGAAGGTGGCGTCGAGGACGACGGCGTCGCCGTCGACGACGCGCTCGCGGGCGCGCTGTATCAGCGTGTCGTACACCGCTTCGGTCTCCTCGTCGGCGTACGTCGGGTCGGGGAAGAGCTCCTTGCGGATCACGTCGGTTCGGAGGATCTCGCCGTCGACGTGGTCGGCGATCCGCTTCGCAACGGTCGTTTTACCGACGCCCGGGAGCCCGCAAACGACGACGAGTTTGCCAGGGTCCGCCTCCGAGCCGGACGGTGTGGACGACCCGTGTGTGTCGTCCGGTTTCGATCCGTCGCCCGGCTCGGTCGCCGGTGGTCCGTCCGGCTCGGTCGCCGGTGGTCCGTCCGTCGTGATCGGCCCCTCGGTCGTGGGGGCCTCGTCCGGGACCGATCCGGAGGCAGGTGGGTCCTCTCCCGTCGGTTGTCCGCTCGCCTCGGGTGAGGCGGCGTCGGCCGCGTCACGGTTCGACATCGGCACCTCGCAGGGGGTCGGCCGTCGGTCGCCCTCCGTGACTCATCCGGATCGAGAGTCCGGCGAGAGCTACATGAAGCTTCCCCTCCCGCCGCGTGTGAGCCCCGAGCGAAGCGTTCAAATCCCGTCCCGACCACCCCACCTCCATGGAAAGCATCATCCTCGACGAGAAAGACGAGATGCTCGCGCCCGCGGTCGTGGTCGCGACGGCGGCGCTCATCGGCGTGTTCGTCCTCGGCCTGTTGTATCAGGCGGTCGGACTCGTCATCTGACGGTCGTTCCCCGGTTGCCCGAAGCGATCCGGTTTTGCCCCTTCGACGGGGAAACCGGATATGACTCGTGATCGACTCACGGAGCTGCTCGACCGCAACGACGCCCACGTCGCGGCCCTCGACCGCGGCGCGTTCGCTGACAAGCGGGACGTTCAGCGTCCACCGGTCGTCTCCGTCTGCTGTTCCGACTCCCGCGTCTCTCAGGAGGGGATGTGGTCCGTCGACGGGCCGGGCTACCTCTTTACCGCCGGCAACATCGGTAACCGCGTGATCGACGTCACCGAGGACGGCGAGCGCGTCCTCGAAGGCAGCGCCGCGTACCCGCTCGGACACACCGAGACGAACGTCCTCGCGGTCGTGGGCCACACCGGTTGCGGCGCGGTCGGCGCGGCGTTACACGCGGTTGAAACGGGTGAGTACCCCGCAGAGGCGGGCGTCAGGGCCGACGTGGAGGAGCTCGTTCCGATCGTGGAGGAAGGGACGACGGATCCGGCGGTCGTCGAGGGCGACGCGGATACGACGCTGCGGAACCGGCTGGTCGAGTACAACGTCCACGAGCAGGTCTCGTTCGCCACGGGGGACCCCGACGCGGCGGGTGCGGACGTGTACGGCTTCGTCTACGACTTCCACGGGGCGTACGGCGAACGCGACGGCGCGGCCTACCTCGTGAACGCCAACGGCGACCGCGACCCCGACAGCCTTCGCGAGCTCGTCGGGCCCGACCGAACCGATCACGTCGGGACCCTTCTCGCGGGCGAGTAGCCGCCGGAGCCGCGAACCACGGAGCCGAAAGTCCCGGAGCCGAAAGTCCCGAAGCCACGAGCAACGTGCCCCGAGTCGCGGGGCGTTCGACCCCAACCGCCCGACCGCCGCGCTACTACAGCCGCGGCGACCGCTGTGACCTCCGCACCGACCGATCCGCATCCGACAGCCGTATGGCGTCGGGAGCCGAATCGAACCCAATGGACCGCCGCGTGCTATTCGCGACCCTCATCCTGTTTGCCGGCGGCGCGGCGGGCGTCGGCGTCGCCACGTTCGCGTTCGTCGGTCTCGACGATCCGACTCCCGACGCGACCGTCATCTGGGAGTCGGACTCCGCCGACGGCGACGATGGGAGCGGGGCCGCGACCGCGACCGTCGACGGCGACACACTCGTCCATCAGGCCACTCTCGAC
>NZ_JBHSWW010000156.1:0-5673 GCF_042661865.1 Halorubrum tibetense | reverse complement strand
CGTCGAGGCCGGCGTCCCGAAGGCGTTCGACGAGGTGGTCGCGGGCCTTGCGGTTCGCCTCGGTGCCGGTGCGGTTCGTCCGGCCGTGCGCCTCTGGATCGTCGGTCTCGACGCGGCCGAACGCGGCGTTCGCCTCGATATCCGCCCGAAGCCGATCGGCGTCGACGGGAAGTCGCATACGGATCCCGTCGGCCGCCTCCCGGGAAACCCTTTCATTCGCGGCGAGCGAGCCAGTAGGCGGCGGAGCCGAGGTTGACCCCGGCCGCGAACGCCCGCCTCTCGCCGCGATCGCCCGCGGACCGGTCGATCGCGATACAGATCGGTGTCCACACCGCTGTGAGCGCCGCGTTCCGCAACGGCGACGCCCGGAACCCGCCACCGATCACGCTCGTCTGTGCGTGTCTGTAGAGGAACCCGCTGGCGAAGCCGACGGCGAGGTACTCGACGTCGACGCCGCCGTCCGTCACCCGCGTCAACCCCACCAACGCCAGCCCGGAGAGGAGCTCGACGACTGCCTCCACCGCTCGGAGTCTCCGTCCCATACGCGGGTGTTCCACCGAACCCCACTATTTCTTTCCCCGGTCGCCCTCGCGGCGGTCACAAGACCTTTGCCCGACCGGCGAGTCAGCCCGGGTATGCTGTCCACCCTCCCGCTACAGGCGGCGGCGTCGGGGATCGCCTTCCTCTTCGGGCTCCTGATGTTCGTCGTCTACGTGGCGATCATCGTCTGGACGTACAACGATGCCAAACAGCGGAGCGATCACCCCGCGTTCCTCTGGGCACTCGTCGTGTTCTTCGCGCCGTTCCTCGGGCTCGTGCTGTACTGGATCCTCGGCCGAAACGCGTACTGAACCGACGCACGGGGTTATATACTGCGACGACTCACTCGTGAGTACGAGGGATGTCAGTCGTCACTACAGACCCCGACTCCGGCGGCGAGCTCACGCTTCTGTTCTCGCTCGGGGCCGTCCGGTCGCTCTCGGACCCCGCTGCGGCTGTCACCGACGCCCGAGAGTGGAGCCGGTACGTCGGCGTCATCGCCAACGACGCGAACGCGGTGGATCGGTTCTGTCGCCGACATGGGATCGAGAACGACTACGCGCTCCGCGACTGGGACAAGACGGTGACGACCGGCGAGATCCGCGAGGCGACGGACACCCCGCGACACGTGTTCGTCGGCACGAGTGACGCTGACCGTCGATTAGCGACGGACACCGGCTGGGAGTACCGATCGATCGAGGAGGCCGCCGAAAAGGCCGGGTGGACGCTCGGTGACCCGGCCGACCGGGTCACGGACACGGACGCAGGACCGTTCGAGCGGATCCGACGCTGGATACACGGGCTGCTGCCGTGAGGACCGCTGATCACGGCCGTCTACCGGACGTGAAACGCGCCGAGCTCCCGCAGTCGACCCGCTAGCTCGGTTGAGAGTGCGTCCCGTTCGACGCGCCACTCCCAGTTGCCGTCGAGCGTGCCGGGCTCGTTGAACCGGGCGTCGCTGCCGAGCCCCAGTAGGTCCTGTGTCGTCGTCATCGCGAGGACGGCCTCGGAACTCCACACGTCCTCGATGATCCCCCACTCGATCGGTTGATCGTCGTCGACGCCGAGGTTGTAGTGGAGGCAGTCGCGTTGCTCCGTGGGGAGGTCCGCGTAGTAGCCGACCCACGTGTCCGTGTCGTGTGTCGAGGTGTAGCCGACGACGCCTTCGGGGTAGTTCATCGGCTGGTACTCGTTGCCGCCCTCACACCAGTTCGCGTACTGCGGAACGCGCATCCCGGGGAACCCGAACTCCGTCATCAGGTCGTCCATCCGCGCGTCGTCGAACCCGAGGTCCTCCGCGATGAACGGGGCCTCGCCGAACTCGCGTTCGACCGTCTCGAACAGCTCCCGTCCGGGTCCGTCGTACCACTCGCCGTCGGCGGGGTCGTCGGATTCAGCCGGGATCCCCCAGTACCGGACGAACCCGAGGAAGTGATCGAGCCGTGCGACGTCGGCGAGGTCGAACAGTCGGCGGAACCGGCGGGTCCACCAGTCGTACCCCGTCTCCGCGAGCCGGTCCCAGTCGTACACCGGGTTCCCCCAGCGCTGGCCGTCGTCGCCCGGGTTCGGCGGGACGCCGGCCACCACGGTGGGCCGGTTGTCCTCGTCGAGCCGGAACGCCTCGGGGTTCGCCCACACGTCCGCGGAGTCGAGCGCGACGTAGATCGGGACGTCGCCGACGAGCTCGACCCCCTCGGTCGCCGCCCGCTCGCGGAGCGCGGCCCACTGGCGGTCGAACGTCCACTGCACGAACTCGTGGTATCGGACCGTCTCCGCGTGCTCCTCGCGGGCCGCGTCGAGCGCGCCCGGCTCCCGCGTTCGAAGCGGATCCGGCCACTCGACCCACGTGTCCTCCGGCCGTGCCGCCGAGATCGCGCGGAACAGGGCGTACTCCGTCACCCACGGCTCCCGCTCGCGGAAGGCGTCGAGGTCGGCGGCCGCCAGCGACGGCTCCCCGTCACCCGCCTCGAACCGCTCGAACGCCCGCCGCAACAGCGGCTGCTTGTACTCGCGGACGCCCGCGTAGTCGACACGATCGGTCGGGAGCTCGGGCACCGGTTCGATGTCGTCGCGCGTGAGCAGGCCGTCCTCGACCAAGCCGTTCAGGTCGATCAACAGCGGGTTGCCGGCGAACGCCGACGGCGACTGGTACGGCGACTCCCCGGCCGCGCCGATCGTCGGCCCGATCGGACAGATCTGCCAGTAGTCGACCTCGGCGTCGCCAAGGAACGAGAGGAAGGCGGTCGCGCCCTCGCCGAGGTCGCCGATTCCGTGTGGCCCCGGAAGCGAGGTGACGTGACAGAACACACCGTCGGAGCGATCGAAGGTCATGGCTACGCCTCAGTCCCCATCGACTCAAGCGTTGCGTCCGCGAACGTCTCGACGGGCCGGAGACCCGAATGTGCGACGCCCGCTACTTCCGAGTCCCCAGGATCCCCGCGCCGGTCACGATGCGTCGGTCACGATGCGCCAGTCACGACGCGTCGGCGTCGGTCAGCCGCCACACCACGGCGTCGGCGGTCGCGAGCGTCGCTTCCGTCGCCGCCGACCCGGGATCGACGTCCGCTTCCGGCGGCGCGAGCGCGACGGACCACCGTTCCGACCCGTGGTCGGACCCCCTATGGATATCTCCCTCGTCGCTCTCGGCGTCCTCGAGCAGCCCCCCGACGCTCACGTCGACAGGTACCCCCTCGACATTACAAGCGACGAGGAGCGTCTCCTCGCCGTCCGGCGACCGTCTGACCGCGTAGTACAGCACCGTCCCCTCGGTCGGGTGTCGGTAGCCGAACGCCTCCCCCGTCTCCGGATCGATGTCGGCACGGAGCCACGGACGTTCCTGACGGAACTCGCGGACGGCCCGGTCGAACGCGGTTCGGGTGTCATCCTGGCCGTCCGCCCAGCGGTCGAGTACGAGATACTCGCTCACGTCCGCGCTCCACGCGAACGAGAACGTCTGGAGGTCGCTCGCGGTGAGTTCCGCGTCACCTTCGCTTCCGCCCATCGGCGTCCCCTGGACTGAGAGCAGCGTCGCGATCAGGTCAACGTCGTAGTCGGTCGCGTCGACGAGCGCGGCGAGCGTCGTCACGAACTCCTTCAGCTCCGCCCGTGTCTCGAACCCGAGCGACTTCAACCGCGGGAACGCGTCCGCGTCGGCGAACGCGCCCTCGGGGACGTGCCAGTCGATCCACGGGGCCTCCTCGGCGACGACCTTCACGTTCCACACGGGGTCGGTATCCCGGACGAACCCCCACGGCGCACGGTAGTTGGCGTGAAGGAAGTCCATCGGTACGCCCGGCATCGCGACGTGGAACCAGACGAGCGCCGCGGGGCTGTCGTACGCCTCCCGGATCGTCTCCGGCGGGCTGTCGGCGAGGTACGGGTTGATCAACGCGCCGCCCCAGTCGTCGGTTACTTCCACCTGGGATCCGCGCCGAAGCGTGTCGTGATTCGCGACGCCGGTGATCCACTGGCTGCCGAACTCGCCGACCTCTCGCATCCGCCACCACTTCGTGGCCCAGAAGGTGAGAAGCGCCGGCTTGTTGTGCGCGAACGTGACCGGCGACCACTGGAACGCGTGCGGATGCTGGTCGATCAGCGTGCGATACGTCGAGGCCAGCTCCCAGTCCTCTCGGGGCCACGGTCGGCCGTCCTCGTAGATCATCCAGGGACGGTACGCGGTTCCGCCGACCTCGTGGACCACGCGGTCCATCTCGGCGAGGAACGCGTCGTCATGGACCTGTTCGCCCGTCTCCTCGTCGTGATACGTGAAGTCCTGTGCGCCGTCGATCCGGATCCCGTCCGCCCCGAAGTTCGCCTTCCGGCGTTGCAGTTCGAGGAGTATCGCCCGGACGACGGGCTGTCGGTAGTTCAGATGGAGTCCGTACATCCCCGGGCCCTCGAAGAAGGGTTCGGGGAGGAGCTCTGCGGCCGCGTCCTCGGCGTGGCCGAGTGCGATATCGAAGACGACACGGATCGGGTCGGGCATCGCGTGGCAGGCGGCGATGAACTCGACCAGCTCGTCCGGCCGTCCCGTTTCGAGCAGCGCCGGGTTGGCGGCACCGAAGCCGCTGACGACCACGTCGTAGCCCCAGTTCGTCTGGTCCGGGCGCGTGATCCCGACGGTCACGCGCTCCGTGTCGCGGTCGCGGTCGAACACCGAGACCGGGTCGACCGGGGCAGACGGATCGTCGTGCACAAGATCGGATCCGTCAGCGCCGTCGAACTCGCCAGCGCCGTCGAACTCGCCAGCGCCGTCGAACTCATCACCGGTATCGGACTCGTCCACCTCGTACGTCCCCCCGGGTCGCCAGTACCACTGCCGTCCGTACGCTTGCGTCAGCGGTTCGACCGGCATCAGCTGGACCGCGTCGTAGCCGACGTAGTTGCGCTCGTGGGGGTCGAGCGGCTCGCCGGCCCGGAGCTTCCGCCCGATCCGACGCAACCGGTCCGCGAGCGCCCCGAGCGATCCCTCGGACGTCGACGTTCCCGGATGGATCTCAAGCATGCTCGTCGCCGGATCGACGCGGGGGAGGCCGTCGTCGACCGTCGTCGGGATCGGCTCGGCGTCCGTCCCCAGCGACGCGAAATGCTCTCGGTCGGGGCGGGTCGCGTCCAGTCGGTCCCAGTCGTACACTTCAGCCGGCGCGAAGACGCCGAACGGCACCGAGTACGCGAGGGGGTCGCGGACCGTCCCCCACGCGTCGCCGCCGTCCTCTTGTCCTTCTTTCCCGTCGTCATCGCTCCCCTCCGCGGCGGGGCGGCGATATACGAGCTGGTACAGCGCACCCAGTCGGTCCGCGGTCCCGACGCGCACGTTCTCGGCGGCGACCCAGTGGAACTCGCCGTCGCGCTCGACCGGCAGCCGGTCGACGCGGAACGTCGCAGTGCGGAGGTCGTCGCGTCCCGGGTCGATGTCGCTGGCTTCGTCCGTGTCGCCCTCCGCGACCGGCGTGAACACCTCCAGCGCCACGTCCGCGACCGGTACCCCCGCGCCGACGATATCCGGGGTCCAGAACCCGAACTCGACCCCTTCGGGTGGATCGACGGTCGGGTCCGCGCCGTCGCCACGGATCGGCCGTGCGCCGAGGCGTTCCGCGATGGAACGGGCGGCGTCGAACCGACCCTCGCCCGCCT
>NZ_JBHSWW010000155.1:0-5730 GCF_042661865.1 Halorubrum tibetense | reverse complement strand
CGACGGCGGCCGTCATCGACGGGTGGACGTGCCGCGCCCCGAACGAGAGCAGCTGCGAGTCGGGGGCCGCCACCCGGCAGTCGAGCGCGGCGGTGGCCATCGCGGAGGCGTGCGAGAGGAAGCCCAGAAGCGACGTCTCCAGCCGAGCGAACGACAGGTATGGCCCCTCGATACGCATCACCGGACCGCCGTCGAACAGCCGTCCCTCCGGGATCGCGTGGACGTCGACGTCGCGGTCCGCCAACAGCGCGACCGCGTCTTTCAGCCCGGCGAACAGCTCGAACTCGCCGTCGGGGAACTGGTCGGCGGTCACCTCGGCGACGACGTGCGGGTCCCGACCGGCACGCTCCAACGCCGCGGTCGTCCGGTCGAAGTACGCGTCGGTCGCCCGGCCGTCCCGGATCGCGGCCGCGTCGACGATGTCGAACTCGGTCATACCGAACGGTTCGGCCGGGGACCACGAAAAGCCATCCGTGTCGCCACCGGGCGGATCCGTACGGCCGACTCAGTCCGCCACGGTCACTTCACTCCCGCCGGGCGAGCAGCGCGGCGACGAGAAACGCGACCAGCGCCGTGACGACGCCGAGCCCTGGTGCCTGTCCGTCGAACGACTCGTCGTCGGCCGCGTCGTCGGCCTCGCCGGGCGTCGTGATGTCGTCGTCGGTCTCGTCGTCCCCGTCAGTCCCGTCGTCGGCACCGTTCTCGTCGCCGTCGTCGGTTTCGGCCTCCGTGGGGTCGAGACCGGGTCGGAGGTCGAACACGTCGTCGGCGGTCGGGGCGTGTGCGATCGTCACCGTCGTCCCTTCGTGTTCGACGCCGTACGCCCCGCGGAACTCGCCGTCCTCGACGTCGAGGACGCCGTCGTCGAGCCGCTCCGCGCCGTGGTGTTCGACCATCCGGAGGTACGTCTGGTGGAACTCCGCGGCGTCTTCCTCTGTCCGCCACTCGGTCACCCAGACGTAGCCGTCGCGCTCCCCGTCGTCCGCGTCGTTCCGGTACGGGTACAGCTCGTCGCCGGCCCACCCGTCGGTCGCGGCGTGCGCGTAGTTGTAGGCGGTTCGCGTCCGGAGCTCCTCGTCGACGTCGAGGTGGACGTTCACCGCCGACTCCCGATCGGCGGCGAGCGTCGGGGCCCCGTACTCGAACGCCTGGTACCAGAACATCACGAACATCGAGGCCTCCCCGGCCGTCTCCGCGCCGTCGACACCCTGGTTCGGATACGTTTCCCACCCGTTCGTCGCCGTGTCCTCGAACGCGATCTCGGCCGTCTCGTAGTCGGGTTCACGGTGGATCACCTCGGACGTAGTCTCCGGCGGGTCGTTCATCGTCTCGTTGACGGCGTCCCAGCCGTCCGCCTCGAACAGGTCGGCCGCGTACAACGGTCCGTCCGAGTACGGCTGGAGGACGGTCTGGAGGATCCCGAAGTTCAGGTCCCCCGCCCCGGCCCCACCGCCGTCGGAGTCGGGCTCGCCGAGACACGTCCAGTTCCCGTCACACCGCTCGTCGTACCGCTCCTCGAGGTAGACGACCTCCCCCTCGACGATCCCGTCGACGGCGAGGTCGGCGTCTTGCGTCGCACCCGTGTATCGCTGGTCGCCGAGGTCGTGGTACTGGTCCTGCATCGCGTGGGCGAGCTCGTGAACGAGCGTCGATCCGCTGATCTGCAGCTCCTCGTCCTCGTCGGTGACGATCACGACCCGTTCCTCGGCGGGCGAGTAGAAGCCGGCGACCGCGCCGCCGAACACGGAGTCTATCGCCTCGGCGGAGGACTCGTCCTCGCCGACGACGAACAGCGCCTTCCACACCCCGTCGTTCCATCGGTTGAACTCGGCTTCGGCGTCCGTCTCCTCGCCGTCACCCTCCCAGTCCGCTTGGAACTCCTCGCGCGTGAGCGTGTCGACGTCGACCTCGCTCTCGAACGGCCGCTCACGGAGGTGCTCGATCCGGGCCATCTTCCGGAACGTGAGTGATTCGAGCTCCGCCTCCGTCAGGCCGTCGCCCTGGTCGATGTCGAGATCGTCGCTGTAATGGTACCCGTTCCAACACCCAACCAGCTCGTTGTCGGCCGCGGACTCACACTCCGCTGATGTCTCCGCGACCGCGACGTCGCTGACGACGTTACCTGCTTCCGGCGTCGTGAGGTCCCCCGGCGCCGCTACGGCCCCGGCGGCCCCGGCGGCGCCGAACACGAGGAGCACGGTCGCAGCGACCACCGCTGAGAGGGTGAGAACCCGTCGCATAGCCCCAGTTACGAGTGGTCGGATAAGTAGTTTGTCCGTTCACGAATCGCCACGCCGTAGCACCGTCGTAGGACCCTTTTATTTCGTCGTCGCGTGTCGGAGTCGACCTCGTGTGTCGGAGTCGACCTTTTATTCGGGCCGCCCGAACCGAGCGGCATGGCGTACGATCCGGACACCACCGCGGTGATCGTCGTTGACATGCAAAACGGGTTCTGCCACCCCGACGGGAGCCTCTATGCCGAGCCGAGCGAGGCCGCGATCGACCCCGTGACCGACCTCGTCGCTCGGGCGCACGACGCGGGCGCTCGTGTCGTGTACACCCGTGACGTTCATCCGCCCGAGCAGTTCGACGACACCCACTACTACGACGAGTTCGACCGCTGGGGTGAACACGTCGTCGAGGGGTCGTGGGACGCCGAACTCGTCGATGATCTCGACGTTCGTCCCGACGACCACGTCGTCGAGAAACACACCTACGACGCCTTTTACCGGACCGAACTGGAGGGGTACCTCGACGCTCGCGGGGTCGACGACCTCCTGATCTGCGGGACGCTCGCGAACGTCTGCGTCCTCCACACCGCCGGTAGCGCCGGCCTCCGGGACTACCGTCCGGTTGTCGTGTCGGACGCGCTCGGCTACATCTCCGAGGACCACCGCGAGTACGCGGTCGATCACGCCGACTGGCTGTTCGGCGAGACGACGGACTTGGACACCGTCTCGTTCGCGGTGGAGTGATCGGCAGATCGGCTCGCAGTAGAGTGATCGGCAGATCGATTCGCGGTGAACCGTCCAAAGCGATTATCACGGGCGAGTATCGGCGTGTAAGCCTTTTGTGGAGTCTTCCGAGACCGATGGGTATGGAACTCTCTCGACGCGGTATTCTGGCCGGTCTCGGCGTCGCCGGCGGCGTCGCTTCCGTCGGGTTCGTCGGGGCTGCGACCGTGGCGGACGGTGGGGCGCTCGACGACGGTACAGGGGATGATAGTGACGGCGACGACGGCGGTTCCGGAACCGCCGACAGCGACACGGCGTCCGTTCCGGTGGACCCCGACGCGCCGTTCGAGGCGAGACTCGTCCCCGCTGACGGGAACGGAACCGACGACGACACCGACGACACCGACGGAACTGACGACACCGACGACGCCCCGTTCCTCTTCGACGCGTCGGACCTCGACCGCGTCCAGGCGGCGGCGGGCGACGGCGACGACTCCGACGAACACCTCGTGTACGTGTCGCTGTCGGACGACGGGCGGGCCGACTTCCGTGATCGGCTCGCCGACGCCGGCGCGACCGCGGAGCCGGAGCGGTTCGCCGTGTCGATGACGCTCGCCGACGACGAGGTCCGGCGTGTCGACCTCGACGCTCCCACGGTGGCGGCGCTGACCGACGAGGAGTGGGGCGGCGTGTTGGAGCTGCCGTTCGGAACCGAGCCCGTCGCTCAGGACGTGTACAAGTCGCTGGCGGCGGCCGACGCCGATCCGGAAGCCGAGGAAAGCGGTTAAGCGCCCTGCCGCCCTCGCGGTGAGCGTGAGCGATCCGAGCGACGACGGCGCGGAAGAGACAGCCCACGGCGGGCGACCATGCCCCCGCTGTGGGACCCCGATGAACCACCGACACTGTAAGTACGTGTGTCCGGTTCACGGGGTGGTGTACGACTGTAGCGACACGTTCTACTGATCGGTGAGTTTCGATCCGGGGCCGTGCTGCTCGCGCGCTCAGGCGCCAGCGCCACCCCCTAACGTGGCCGCCACCCTCCCATCCGAGGTCGCCACCGTCGGTAGCCTTCCGAGACCGCCGAGCCGGGCGATCCGGCCGCCCTCGCGCCCCGGTGCAGTCGCCGCCACATACCGATCTCCTCTCCCAGTTGCCGGTGGAAGAAACTCAGTATGTGAGAACTGTTATAGTCCTTCGGTCCGAAATATCACCTATGATGGGCGACCCGCTCTCGATCCTCCCCACCGACATGCAGGGGTCACCATGGTAGAGCAGACACAGGTTGCCCGGAGCAAGCGGATCCAGCGGCGTACCGGCAAGACGTTCCACGTCGCCACGCGACTGCTTCCGGAGCGGATCCGCCATCCGACGTACGTGCTGTACGGGTTCTTCCGGATCGCCGACGAGGTCGTCGACGCGGAAGACACCGCGCCGCCCGACGAGCAACGGGCCGAGCTCGACCGGCTCCGTCGTGCCGCCCTCGGCGAGACCGAAACCGACGACCCCGTACTCGACGCGTTCGCGTCGGTCCGGGCCGAACACGACATCCCCGACGAGGACATCCACGCGTTCGTCGACGCGATGGAGAGCGACATCGACACCGATCGCTACGAGGCGTACGCGGACCTGGAGGCGTACATGGACGGCTCGGCCTCCGCGGTCGGCCGGATGATGACGGCGATCATGGGTCTCGACGACGAGACCGAGGCGACCGCGCTCCCCCATGCGACAAAGCTCGGCGAAGCGTTCCAGATGACGAACTTCCTGCGGGACGTCCGCGAGGACGTCGTCGAGCGCGATCGCATCTACCTGCCATTGGAGACGCTTCGCCGACACGGGGTGAGCGAGGAGCAGATCCTGCAGCTGGAGTTCGACGACGACGTCGCCGCCGCGATCCGCGAGGAGCTCGTCCGGACCGAAGGGCTCTACGAGGAGGGAGTGGCAGGGATCAAGTATCTCCCGGAGGACTGCCAGCTCGCCGTGTTGCTGGCGGCGGTGTTGTACGCCGATCACCACCGGCTCATCCGCGATCTCGGCTACGACACGGTGTCGACCACCCCGGCGCTCTCGTTCACCCGCAAGATCTCGCTGCTCGTCCGCACCCGCTGGAAGTGGCAGTGGAAGAAGGACCCCGAAGCGGTGTTTTACGAGATGAGCCACGGGTTCGACAGCGAGCACGGTCGTCACGGGCACAGTCCACCGGACGCGACGGCGATCCGAACCGACTGATTCCCCCGCCAACCCGATCGACCCGAATCGATGGACAGAGCCCGATTCGTTCAGCTGGCCCTCCTCGCGTTCGGCCTCGTGTTCGCCTCTTTCGTCGTTCGTGGAACGACCCGTCTCCTCGCCCCGTACGAGCTCGCGGTCGTCCTCTCGGCACCGCTGCTTTTCACCGCCGCCGCGCTCCTCGCGGCGCTCGTCGTCCTCGCGTTTCTCGACCTCGTGGGGCTCCGCCCGCTGGAGTGACCCGCGCCCGGAGCGATCCGATCGCGGACGGCCCCCGGGACGAGCCGGAACGCCCTTTTCCGTCCGCCGCCGAGTGGGCGTATGGACGTACGAGCCGTCGCCGACCTCTCGCCCGCGGAGCGACGCGCCTTCTTCGAGCGCGACGCGGGCGTCGAGGAGGTCCGCGAGGACGTGCGAGGAATAATCGGACGGGTGCGCGAGGAAGGGGACGTCGCCGTCAGGGAGTTCGACGAGGAGTTCGACGGCGTAAGCGTCGGGAACCTCGACATCACGGACGAGGCCGCTCGGGCGCACGACGAGCTGGCCG
>NZ_JBHSWW010000154.1:0-5747 GCF_042661865.1 Halorubrum tibetense | reverse complement strand
GGCCGTCAGCGACGCCGCCGTCGCGTCGGCGGCGGCGACCCCAAGCGCGGTCGCACCGCCACTGCTCCAACCGCTCGACTCCCTCATCGGGTTCGTCGGCGATCTCGAGGACTGGCGGTTCGTGTTCCGGAACGCCGACTACCTGCTCGGGGGCGCGGTCGTCACCGTCGGGCTGACGGTCGCATCGATCCTCTTAGGTTTCGTCGTCGGCTTCCCGGCCGGCGCGGTCGAGGTATACGGCGACGGCCCGCTCAAACGACTCGTCGAGGGGGTCGGCGTCGTGTTACGCGGGACGCCCATCGTCGTCATCCTCGTCGTGATGTACTTCGTGATCGGCGTTCCGCAGGTGAACCTCGGTCCGTACTCGCTGTCGGGAGCGATAACCTCCGGCATCCTCGGGTTGGGGCTCCGGAGCGCCGCGTACCAGTCGCAGATCTTCCGGTCGACGCTCGCGAGCGTCGACGACGGCCAGCTGGAGGCGGGGCGGGCGATCGGCCTCTCCCGGTTCGAGGCGGTCAGGCACGTCGTCGTCCCGCAGGCGCTCAGACGGTCGATCCCGGGGTTCCAAAACGAGTTCACCATCGTGTTGAAAGACACCAG
This sequence comes from Halorubrum tibetense, assembly GCF_042661865.1. Taxonomy (GTDB): domain Archaea; phylum Halobacteriota; class Halobacteria; order Halobacteriales; family Haloferacaceae; genus Halorubrum; species Halorubrum tibetense. The sequence continues at coordinate 5,147 of NZ_JBHSWW010000154.1, read as the reverse complement.
TATCGTGTTCGCGATCGGACTCGCGGAGCTCCTGACCCGCGGGTACGACCTGTTTATCGAGCGGACCACCGCCGTCCTTGAAGTGATCGTGTTCATCAGTGCCATCTACTTCGTGCTCACGTTCGTGACGAACCGCGCGCTCGACCGCCTCGGCGACCACTACGCGATCCCCGAGGGTGAGTCGGCGTGACCGACGAGGGGTTCCTCGCCGTCGAGGACGTTTCGAAGTGGTACGGCGACGAGCAGGTGCTTCACGACGTCTCTTTCGAGATGGGAGCGGGCGACGTCACCGTGCTCATCGGGCCGTCGGGCTCCGGCAAGTCCACGATGCTCCGCTGTGTCAACCGGCTCGCCGAGGCACAGGAGGGGTCGATCCGCCTCGACGGTGTCGACGTGCTCGATCCGGGAACGGACGTGAACGAGCTCAGACGCGAGGTCGGGATGGTGTTTCAGGGGTTCAACCTGTTCGCACACCTCACCGCCGTCGGTAACGTCGCGCTCGGCCCGCGCCGCGTGCTCGGCTTGTCGAAGTCGGACGCGATGGAACGGGCCCGCGAAGAGCTCGAGCGGGTCGGGCTCGGCGACCAGTTCGACTCCTATCCGGCGGAGCTCTCCGGCGGACAACAACAGCGGGTCGGGATCGCCCGGGCGTTGGCGATGGGACCGAAGCTCATGCTGTTCGACGAGCCGACGAGCGCGCTCGACCCCGAGCTGATCGGGGAGGTGTTGTCGGTGATGCACGACCTCGTCGATGACGGGATGACGATGCTCGTCGTCACCCACGAGATGAGCTTCGCGCGCGCCGTCGCCGACGAGATCGTCTTCCTCGACAACGGTCGGGTAGTCGAGCGGGGGCCACCCGAGCAGCTGTTCGAACGTCCCGAACACGACCGGACCGGCCGGTTCCTCGAACGCATCGCGGGACACGACTGATGGCGAGCGCGACGAGACCCGCAGGGTTGCGTCGGCGCGCGTCCGAGACGGAGCTCTCCGTCGGTCGGGTCCTCCTGGTAGCCGCCGGCGTCGTCTTCTGGGGCTGGCTGCTGGCGAGCTGGCTGAACCGATGGTTCGGGGGCGTCCTCGTTCCCGTCGGCGAGCCGTTCGTCGCGCCCGGGACCGTCGAGGCCGTCGTCGCGTCGGTCCCGATCGTCGCCGCCTACGCCGGCGATCTCGCGTTCGTCACGGGGATCTCGCCGGAGATCGCTCGCGGCATGTGGCTGACGGTCGTCATTACGGCGGTGAGCCTGTTCGTTGGGTTCTTTATCGCGGTGCCGCTGTCGGTCGCGCGGGTGTACGGCCGATACACGGCGTACGCCTCGTTGGCGTACACCGAACTGTTGCGCGGGACGCCGCTTCTCGCGCAGCTGTTCGTGCTCCACTTCGGGCTGAACCTCGGACAGTACGTCCCCGGCGTCCTCTCCGGGCTATTCATCCGGGACGTCGTCTGGGTCGCGATCGTCGGATTCACGCTCAACGGGGCCGCCTATCAGGCGGAGTACATCCGCGGGGCCCTAGAGAGCGTCGAGGAGGGGCAGATCACTGCGGGCCGGGCGATCGGTCTCTCGAAGGTGGAAACGATCTACTACGTCGTGTTGCCCCAGGGGCTCCGGTACGCGATCCCCTCGTGGACGAACGAGTTCGTCTACCTGATCAAGTACTCGTCGCTGGCGGCGTTCATCACGGTGCCCGAGCTGTACTACCGCGCGTTCCAGATAGCCTCCGACACGTTCCGCTACTCCACGATATTCGCGGTGACGGGACTCGCGTATCTCGGATTAGTCCTCACCGCCTCGAAGTTCATGGGCCGGGTCGAGGACCGGGTGGCGATCCCGGGGCTCGGCGCGGAACGGGAGCGATGAACCCGTGACCTGACCGGACCCGGATCGACCCGGCATCGCCGCTGTATCCCCACCCGTTCGAGCCGTCCGTATTCCGTGTGCCGTCCGCGTCCCGTGTGCCGTCCGCGTCCCGTGTGCCGTCCATGGTCGCCCGTACCACTCGTGCCGTCCGCGCCTCGGATCGCTACCCCTGTCGACGGCTCGGTCCCATCACTCCACACGCGAAATCGTTGTTGATATATTACAATTCGGAACTAGTTTCAACGTTTCCGATCCTGATCCCGGTTCTTACACGCCGAAATCGGTTGAATTCACGAGGATCAGTGCCGGTCCGATCTCTGGTGAAATGTTGTTCAAGTAAGACTTATTATGCCTCCGACACGACGAGGGAGCAATGCCCCCGCAGACGGATCCCCGTCCGGGAGTCGCCTATCGGCGACCGGATGGCGATCCGACTCGACTCCGAATCGAATCCGCCGGCGACTCCGAGCTCCCCGTCTCGGAGCTTCCCCGCACCGACTGGCTCGACGCGGTCCACCCGGACGACCGCGGCCGGCTCCGGGAGGGGCTGGGTTCGGAAACGGTCGATGTCGCCTATCGCGTCGACGCCGATGACGACTTCGCTTGGATCCAGGAACGGGGTCGGACGGTCGACGGCGACCTCGTCGGCTATCTCTTTCCGGCGTGCGACCGTGTCCGGCGCCAACGACAGCTCGAACAACAGCGTGAACGGCTCGACGAGTTCGCGAGTGTCGTCTCTCATGACCTGCGGAACCCGCTGTCGGTCGCGGTCGGGAACCTGGAGCTGGCCCGCGAGTTCGACGGTCAAGCGGCCGAGACGCGGCTCGACCGCGTCAACGACGCGCTCGATCGGATGGACGCGCTCATCTCGGACCTCCTCTCGCTCGCCCGGGAGGGACGTTCCGTCGAGGCGACGGCCGAGACCGATCTCCGGCCCGTCGTTCGCCGCGCGTGGAAAACCGTCGGCGTCCCCGACGCCGAACTGGCTGTCAGCGAACCGCTCCCCCGGATCGAATGCGACAGGGACCGGCTCCGACAGGCATTAGAGAACCTGCTTCTGAACAGCGTGGAACACGGTTCCACGAGCAACCGGACGCAGTCCGGTGACAGTGTCGAGCACGGCTCGACTAGCAGTCGGGCAGAGCCCGACGACAGCGTGGAACACGGTTCCACGAGCAACCGGACACAGTCCGGTGACAGCGTCGAGCACGGTTCCACGAGCAACCGGTCGAGGACCGACGCGCACGAGGCGGTCGAGGACGACCTCGTCCGAACGGTCGAAACGGATCCGTTCGGCGGCTCCGACCCTGCGACGGACGAGGAAGGAGGCGATCACGGGGTCCGCGTCGTCATCGGCGCGACCGACGAGGGGTTCTACGTCGCCGACGACGGACCGGGGATCCCGCCCGAAGAGCGCGAAACCGTCTTCGAGCCCGGACACACGACTGACGAGGACGGTACGGGGTTCGGGTTGGCCATCGTCGAGCGGATCGTCGAGGCCCACGGCTGGTCGATCTCGATAGCCGAGAGCCGCGCCGGCGGTGCCCGGTTCGAGATCACTGACGTCGATACCGTCGACACCTCCGGGCCACCCACCGGGGGAGACGCCGCGACCGCGAGGTCGGAACGCTCCTCCGCGGAGTGACGCCCCGATCACATGAAGTCGGTTAGTCCCGACTGTCCGTCGTCCTCATCGTCGGTTTCGCTCTCCCCGCTCCCGTTCGCGCTCGCGTCGCTCGTCGAGTCCTGCGTTTCGCTCGCGAGGTCTTCGGACCCCGCGTTAGCGGTATCGCCCGCTTCCGTCTCGTCCGCTGCTGCCGTTCCGGCGATCCCGCCGGATCGCCCCCCAGAGAACGCCCCCTCCGCGTTGTCGGTCAGCCGTTGCTCGCGGCGTTCCTGGGCGTCTTCGACGATCGACTCGACCTTGTTGGTCGACTCGCCGGACCCCGTGACGAACGCGACGCCGGCCTCGTCGAGGTCGTAGGCGGCGGCCATCGCGACGGTGAGCTCGCGCGGTTTACAGTGGTGTGTGATAGCCGAGAGGAACGGAAGCAGTTCGCGTCTGGCGGTCGCGACGCTACAGCCGCTCGCGGCCGCGATCCGTCCCACGACCTCGTCGGCCGTCGCGTCCGAGGAGGGCCAGAACTGCGGGCGACCGTATCGGGTCCAACCACCCTTCGTCCCGTCGCGAGCAGCCGCGACCCCGGCGGCCGCGTTGTCGGTCGCGTACCGCCAGTAGGTGTAGTTCTGTGAGGCACGGACACGACCCAACCAGACGTCGGCGTTCGCGAGGAAGTCGTACGCGCGGGTCGCTTCCGCAGAGTCGTACACGTCCAGCATGTTGTCCTCGATCCACTTCGTGAGGTCGTCGGGGGTCTCGTCGACGGCGTACGCCGACTGCAACGCCTCCTCGGCCGACTCCTCTTTGAGCACCGCGTCGAGGAACGGGAAGATCCCCATCGCCTTGTCGCGGTCGGCGGTGACGACGTCCTCGACCGCGATCGACGACCGCCCCTCACACGCCGCTTGCAGGTCGTTTATCGCGCCGCGGAGGTCGCCGCGGTTGCGTTCGGCGATCCGCTGGAGCGCGTCGGACTCGAACTCGATCCCCTCCTTGCGACAGATATCCCGGAGCACCGGGACGATGGAGCGCGCGGAGACGTCGCGAAACTCGATATCCTGACACGCGTTTCGAAGCCCACGGGAGATGTCGTAGAACTCGTTGGCGATGAGAACGATCGGCTGACCCGACTCCTTGACGAGCTGGGTGATCGCCGACGCGCCGCCGCGGTCGTAGTTGCCGTGGATGTTGTCCGCCTCGTCTAGGACGACGAGCTGTCTGGAGGCGGTGTCGCCGCCACTTGCGCCGCCACCCGCTGCGCTCCCGCCGAGGGTGGCGTTGCGGGCGGCACGTCCGGCGAACCGCTCGATGACGTCGGCCGTCCGCTGGTCGGACGCGTTCAGCTCCACCGTCTCCCAGCCCATGTCGCTCGCGAGCGCGTGCGCCGCGCTCGTCTTGCCGACTCCCGGGCTTCCGTAGAGGATGACGGCCTCGCGATGGTCGTCCCACGTGCGGGCCCACTCCGCGAACGCGTCGCGGGCCTTGTCGTTGCCGCGGACCTCCGAGAGCGTGCTCGGCCGGTAGCGTTCGGTCCAATCGGCCATTATCGGAGGAAGGCGCGAGCGCCGTTTAGTGGTTGCGGAGCCGTCCGTCGGGCGGCGAGTCCGCGCACGCTCTCTCCTCGGCGATCGCGTCGGCGACGAGCAGCTCGGCGAGGGCGGGGGCGA
>NZ_JBHSWW010000153.1:0-5747 GCF_042661865.1 Halorubrum tibetense | reverse complement strand
CCGCGATCGCTTCGGCGAGCGCGTCGCCGTTGCTTCCGGGAGGATCGCCGCCGCCGCGGACGCCAAGTACGTCGAGGCCGGCGGCCTGCGTCGGCAGCTTCGTCCCGCCGCCGACCGTTCCGACCTCCAGGCTCGCGAGCGACACCGAGACGTAGAGGCCGCCCTCGGGCGTCAGTTCGGCGGTCGTGATCGCGTTCGCACCCTCGACGACCTGTGCCTCGTCCTGGCCCGTCGCGAGGAACATGGCCGCGACCGTGTTGGCGACGTGTGCGTTGAAGCCGAGCGACCCCGCCTTCGCGGAGCCGACGTGGTTCTTTCGCGTGTTGATCTCGGCGACCGCCTCGGGCGTCGTGTGAAGCCGGTCTTCGACGACCTCGCGGGGGATCTCCACATCGGCAGCGACCGACCGGCCGCGCCCCTCGACCGCGTTGACCGCGGCGGGCTTCTTGTCGGAACAGAGGTTACCCGAGAGCGCGACGAGCGAGGCGTCCGTCTCCGCCTCGATCACGTCACAGGCCTCGCGGGTGGCGATGGTGACCATGTTCATCCCCATCGCGTCCTTCGTGTCGAAGGCGAACCGGAGGTAGACGTTGTTGCCGACGACGTACGGCGTGACTTCGCGGAGCTCGCCGTGGCTGGTCGTCGACTCCGCGGCCGTCCGCAACGTGGGGACGTTGTCCCGCACCCACGAGGCGAGCGCTTCGGCCTCGGCGACGTCGGCGACCCTGAAGACGGGCGCACGGGTCATTCCGCTTTTCGTGACGCGCGCAGTCGCGCCGCCGGCCGCGTCGATGACCGAGCAACCGCGGTTGACGGACGCGACGAGCGCCCCTTCAGTCGTGGCCATCGGGAGGTACCGCGACCCCGACAGCGACCCACCGTCGACCGTGACGGGGCCGGCGACGCCGACCGGTACCTGAACGCCGCCGATCATGTTGTCGATGTTCGGGTCGGCGTCGGCCGCGTCGAACGCGTACTCCCCGAACGCGTCGACGTCGGCCCCGGACTGCTCGGCGACGACTCGCCGCCGGACGGTCGCCGCGGCGTCGGGATCGACGTGCTCTTCGAGCTCGTGGAGGCGGACGTCACCGTCACGGACGCGCTCGACGAGCGTCGAGATCGTTGGCTCGCTCATGCCCGCGTCTCCTCACGGCGGGCGCTAATGGCTGTCGGTTCCGGGGTTCTCGACGACCGTCCGATCGCGAGTCACGACGACCGTTCGATCGGATTCCGTGACCGCCGGCCGGCATCGCCGGAACGCCCTACCGTCGGACGAAATCGGAGAGTCGCTCCCGCAGGCTCTCCCGGCCCAGCGTGAGGTAGTAGGCGTCCCCCCCGTCCTCGTAGTAGTTGTCGATCCGTCGTTCGACTTCGAAGCCGACGTGCTCGTAGAAGCCGAGCGCCGACTCGTTCGTCGTCCGGGCGTGACAGGAGACGGACCGGTGTTCCTGGGCCACCTCGGCGACCAGCCGCTCGCCCAGCCCCTGCCCGCGATACTCGGGGTCGACGGCGAGAAAGAGCACGTAGCCGTCGCGGCGGACGGACGCGAACGCGATGAGGCGGTCGTCCTCGAACAGGAGATACGTCGTCGAGCGCCGATAGGCGTCGACGAAGAAGCTCCGTCGCTGGCGAAGGACGCCGTCGATACGACGGATCCGCTCTTTGAGCTCCCACGCCTCGATGACGTGTTCGGACTCGCCCGGCGGATCGGTCCGCTGCTCCACGTTGACGCTCACTGGGACTGGATAACACGCCAGCGGGATATAACTCCACCGGGACGACGGCGATGCGAGGGGTCCTACGCCGACGCGACGGCCGGTCCGCGACGATGCGACGGTCGTGCTACGCCGACGCGACGGCCGGTCCGCGACGATGCGAGGCCTTCGACCGCGAGCACCGATACGACAGCGGTGACGCTGTGACACAACCACGATAGTTTTTGTCGTCGTCGTACATGGATCGGGGTAATGCCCAGCGAGTCGACGACGAACCGGCAATGGCTCCGGCGGGCGTTCCTCACCGGGGTCGCGGTGGTCGTTCCGTTCGTCATCACGGTATTCGTCCTTGCGATCGCGTTCAACGCAGTGTACGACTACCTCGACTGGTTCTCCTCCGTGCTCGCGACGGTGTCGCCCCAAGTCGTCGTTCCGGTCGTCGGACGGATCGAGCGCGAGCTGCTCATCGAGCTCGCGACGCCGGTCGTGTTCGTCACGGCGATCGTCTTTATCGGAGCCGCGGTGGATTCGACACGGTACGGCGAACGCGCCGTCGACTACGTCGATTACGTTATCGAAGCGGTCCCCGGGATCGGGTCGGTGTACGAGGGGTTCAGACAGATGAGCGACGTGATGTTGGAGTCAGACGAAGCGAACTTCCGGGAGGTCGTCCTCGTCGAGTTCCCGACGGAGGGCGTGTACACGGTGGCGTTCGTGACGAGCGAAACGCCGGACGCGGTGACCGCGCCGAGCGGGGAGGAGTCCATGCGGACGTTGTTTATGCCGATGGCACCGAACCCGGTGATGGGTGGCCACGTCGTCTTCGTCCCGGAAGACCGGATCGTCGACGTCGATCTCACGGTCGAACAGGGGATCCGCGCGCTGGTGACGAGCGGCGTCGCCCTCGAAGAAGCGGTCGACGGTGCGGAGGGCCTCTCTCGGGAAAAGCTGCGACAGCTCTCCGTCACCGGACAGGTCGACGAGCGGTTCGATCCGCCGAGGGTGGGGAACGAGGCGGAACAGGGGTCAGACGGAGCGGAACCGGGATCGGCCGGTTCGGGGCCCGAAAACGGGACGGAGACCGAAAGCGACGAAGGGGCAGGAAACGGAGGGCAGCCGCTCGGCACCGGGTTCGATCCGGGGGGCGACGGCGATGACAACACGGAAACCGATCGGAGCCGAAACGGCGGATCGTGACGTACGAACTCCGCGATCACACCGCCGACATCGCCGTTGAGGCGACCGGCCCGACCCTCTCCGCGACGTTCGCGGCGGTCGCGGACGGGCTCACCGCCGCGAGCTGCGACTCGGTTCCGGGGACAGGGGGCGATCGGTTCCGGGTCGAAGTCCGCGCGGAGAGTCGGGAGGGGCTGCTGTTCGACTACCTCGATCACCTGATCTACGAGCGTGACGTGCGGGAGGTGCTCCCCGCCGACCACGACTGCCAAGTGCTGTCGCCGAAGGACTCGGGCCCGAGCGCGGCGTGGACCGTCGAAGCGACCGCGCGCGGCGTACCGCTCGACCGCGTCGACGCGCGGGAGGTCAAGGCCGTCACCTACTCCGAGATGACCCTCAAACCGAGGGACGACGGCTGGTACGCGTACGTCGTCTTCGACGTGTGAGCGGCCCGGCCGACAGGCAGACGGGTAGTCGATTCCTACGTAATTCGACCGGTAAATAGGTCCGAAACCGTTGTTCAAGCGCATTTCGGTCGAAAGCGTTATGCCGTTGTGTGGCGTGTGTTGTCATATGTCACAAACCAGTCAGGCCGCGTGGCGAGCGGGCGCTGTCGGCGGCGCGGTCGCCGGCGTCACGATGGGGGTCGTGTTACACGGGCTCCTCGGGCTGATGCCGACGATCGGCGCGCTCATCGGCGTCGAGACGGTCCTCGCCGGCTGGGCGGTTCACCTGTTCAACAGTACGGCGTTCGGGGTGTTGTTCGTCGCGATGTTCGACAGACCGTTCTTCGATGACCTCCGAAACGACGTCGGCGGCTGCCTCTCCCTTGGCGTCCTCCACTCCGCGCTGCTCGGCGTGATCACGGGTGGTCTGCTGTTACCCCTGTCACTCGCGCTCGCGGGAGCCACGTCGCTACCGGTCCCCACGCTTCCGCTGCCGGGCGTGACGGCGGGCCTCGAGTTCGGCGTCGGTATCGCGGTCGCCCACCTGATCTACGGCGTCGTGTTGGGTCGCGTGTTCGCCGCGTTCACCCTCGCGGACGGGGCGATCGGGTGGGTTCCCGTCGATCCAGCCGACCGATAGGCGCGCGGCCGCCCGACGTAACGCCCTTCCCCCGTCGCGTCGAATCCTCGGCTATGACCACGCGCGAGTTCGATGGGATCCGGTTGGAGAAGGTGCGAGAACACGTCTGGGAGATCCCCCGCGAGGGGGAGATGAACGTCCCCGCACGGGTGTTGGCCAGCGAGTCGCTCCTCGAAGAGATCGGCGAGGACGCCACCCTCCAGCAGCTGCGGAACGCGACGCACCTCCCGGGGATCGTCGAACCGGCGATCTGTATGCCGGACGGCCATCAGGGGTACGGGTTCCCGGTCGGCGGGGTCGGCGCGATCGACGCCCACACCGGCTGCATCTCGCCCGGCGCGATCGGCTACGACATCAACTGCGGCGTGCGGATGGTCCGTACCTCGCTCACCTACGACGACGTGCGAGGCCGCGAGGAGGCGCTCGTCGACGCCCTCTTCGAGGCGATCCCGTCCGGGCTCGGCGGGGGCGGCGTGATCGACGGCGACGCCGACGCGATCGAGGGTGCGCTCGAACGTGGCGTCGAGTGGGCCGTCGAGGAAGGGTACGGGATCGAGAGCGACCTCGCACACTGTGAAGACGAAGGGCGACGGCCGGACGCACGCCCGGAGTACGTCTCACAGAAGGCGATGGACCGCGGACGCAACCAGATGGGGTCGCTCGGCTCGGGGAACCACTTCCTCGAAGTACAGCGCGTCACCGACGTGTTCCGCGACGACGTTGCGGACGCGTACGGTCTACACGAGGGGGAAATCGTCGTCCTGATCCACTGTGGCAGTCGCGGGCTCGGCCATCAGACCTGCAACGACTATCTCCGACGGATCGAGACGGAACACGGCGACCTGCTCGCCGACCTGCCGGACAAGGAGCTCGCGGCCGCCCCCGCCGGCTCCGAGCTAGCCGAGGAGTACTACGGCGCGATGAGCGCGTGTATCAACTTCGCGTGGGTGAACCGCCAGCTGATCACCCATCAGGTCCGCGAGACGTTCGGCGAGGTGTTCGACGCCGACCCGATCGACGACCTGGAGATGGAGCTGTTGTACGACGTCGCACACAACATCGGCAAAAAGGAGACGCACGAGGTCGGCGTCGGCGAGGACGGGCTTCCCGCCACCGGCGACGAGGTCGTCGACCGGGCGGAACGCGAGCTGTACGTCCACCGGAAAGGCGCGACGCGGGCGTTCCCGGCCGGACACGAGGACGTGCCGGCCGTGTACCGCGACGTGGGACAGCCGGTGATCATTCCCGGGAGCATGGGTGCCGGGTCGTACGTTCTCCGAGGTGGGTCGGAGTCCATGCGCGTTTCGTTCGGGTCGACCGCTCACGGGGCCGGCCGACTGATGAGTCGGACACAGGCGAAACAGGAGTTCTGGGGCGGCGACGTCCAAGACGACCTGGCGAGCGAGCAGTCGATCTACGTGAAAGCGCAGTCGGGCGCGACGATCGCCGAGGAGGCTCCGGGCGTCTACAAGGACGTCGACGAGGTGATCCGCGTCAGCGACGAGCTCGGGATCGGCGACCGGGTCGCCCGGACGTTCCCCGTCTGTAACATCAAGGGCTGACCGCGGACCGGCGCGTCGCTCGCGACCACCCGCCCTCCGTGGTCGCGACGGCTTATATCCGATACCGCGCCCAGTTCGCGTCGGAATGACGGGACACACGCGCGGTCGTGAGGGATCGATGGGGACGAGCAGGCGGTCGCTGCTGGGGACCGCCGGCGCGATCGTCGTCGGTGGGATCGCGGGGCTCGGGGCGCTCGGCGCGTCGAGC
>NZ_JBHSWW010000152.1:0-5866 GCF_042661865.1 Halorubrum tibetense | reverse complement strand
TACTGCTGGATCAGGATCGCGTCGAACGCGTTGATCTCGCCGTCGTTGTTCACGTCGCCGAGCTGGCCGGCGGTGAGCGTGGCGTCCTCGAAGTCGACGAAGACCTCGTAGCCGGCCACGTCGTCAGCCGAGGTGTTCATCGTTACCGTGTCGGTCTGACCCGGTGCGAAGAGGAACTCGCCGTCACCGAAGCCGACCGCGTCCTCGGCGGGCGGGTCGTCGTCCTCGTCACCGAACGTGTGTTCGATCGCGAACTCGGTGTCGAGCTCGGCGTCCTCGTCGACCGCGACGTCGAGCGTGACGCCGTCGGCATTGAGTCCACCGAGGTCGATCGGCTCGCCGAACGGCAGCTCGTCGCCGTCGAGCGAGACGGTCACGTCTTCGGGGTCAGTCGTCGACTCCTCGGTGATCTCGAGCGTCAACGTCTCGACGTTGCGGACGTCGACGACGATCTCGAACTCGTCACCGGGCGTGACGAACTGTGGCTGGTCCTGTACCAGCTCCACGCTGGTTGCGGGTTCGAGCGCGAAGTCGGTCTCCTCGCCGCCGCTGACCTCGACGGTCTGGGCGGCGAAGCCGAACTCGTCAGCCGTGATCTCGGCCGGGTCGCTCGTCACCGTCAGGGTGTACTCGCCGTCGTCGTCGGTCGAAGTGAGCGCACCCTCGGCGCTCTCGACGGTCGCACCGACGAGCGGCTCGCCCGTTTCGGCGTCGGTGACGGTGCCCTCGATCGTCTGGACCTCGTCGCCGGTTAGTGCCTGGGCGGCCGCGTGCACGTCGATGATACCGGTTCCGTACCGAATATCGCGGCTGTTGAGCTCGGCGAAGTCGTTCTCGGGTTTCTCCGCGGTCTCCGCGAGCGCGTTCTCGATCGCTTCGGGTTCGAGCTGTTCGTCGGTCACGGACTGGAGCAGCGCGACGGCTCCCGCGTAGTGCGGGGCGGCCATCGAGGTGCCGCTCGCGTAGGAGTACGTCGCCGCAGGGTCACCGATATCGCCGCCGAGCGGCCCAGCGCTGAGTACGTCCGCACCCGGCGCGCTCACGTCGGGTTGAACGTACTGTCGCGGGAACGTCTCGGGCAGCGAGTCGCCGCCGCCGACGAACTCGACGCTGCCGTCGTCGATCACGGCACCGCTGGAGAACGTGGCGATGTCGCCGGCTTCGGTGGACGCGCCGACCGCGACGGAATCGAAGTTGGTCGCGGGAGCGGTCACCGGACCGCCGATGTCGCCAGCGCCCTCGTTACCGGCCGAGACGACTGCGGCCGTGCCCGCCGCGTTTACGTCTTCGATCGTGTCGACGTATGCGGGCGCGAACGTGGAGCCGTCGCCCTCGGGGGCGAACCCGAGACTGTAACTCGCCACGTCCGCGTCTTCCTCGGCGGCCCACTCCATCGAGGCGATGATGTCCTCGGTGAACGCGCCGCCCTCGAAGACGTTCGCCTTCAGCAGATCGGCGTTGGGTGCGACGCCGAACCGCGGGACGTCGCCGACTGGCTCGGCCGCACCGGTCGCGGTGCCGGCGACGTGCTCACCGTGGGCGCCCGGCGAACCGAGCCCCTCGTTGATCTCGCCGTTGACGACGTTCACTTCCTCGGCGAACTCGAGGTCAGGATGGCCTTCCTCGGGGTTGCTGATCCCGTCGTCGCCGATGACGACGCTTGCGCCGTCACCCATCCCGTCGAACTCCTCGTCGAACTCGGGGACGTTGATCTGTTCAAGTCCGAAGGTGAAATCGCCGTCGAGGTCGGGTTCGGCGGCGTCCATCTGCGGGGCGGGCCGCTCGTACTCGAGGTTCGGCGAGACGCGGGCGACGCCGTCGATCGCCGCGATCTCCTCGACGTCGACGCGGTCGAGGTCGACCTCGGCGGAAACGACGTTACCGGCCCAGTACTCGCTTCGGACTTCGGCGTCGAACGCTTCGAGCGCCTCGATCACCGGAGCCTGCGTCGCCGCGGTGTCTTCCATGAGCGCCTTGGTTACGTTGGCGTCGGCCGCGCTCAGGCCCGCGACCGAGCCGAGCTCGCGCTCGACCGAGACCAAGACGACAGTGTCACCCGTCGCGTCACGGAGAGCCGGGTGGACATCGGTGTCGTCGGACTCGTGATGAGCGCGTAGTTCGCCCGATCTATCGGTGTCGGGGGTGTCAGTGTTCTCGTCTACGTCGAACTGTGCATCCGTCTGAATGTCGGAGGTATCGACATCGATCGCGTCGCCGGATGTCGCACCCATGGCTGCCGCCGCGCCGGCGGTCGGCGCGAGCATGGATACGACCATCACGGCCGCGAAAATGGTCGCAAAGATACGAGTCGTATTGTGTGTCATCGATTATGTCGCCTCCACCGACAGAGGGTGTCGATCCCCAAGGGAGACACACTCATGGTAATTCGGCGTTTACGATCGTTCCTGTCCCACGGAAACCACGGTAAAGAGTCGTTTCAGCGGGTTGAAACTCGGGACCCGATCCGGGAACGGCGAAACGGACGGATCCCGGCACGAACCGAAAAGAGGAACGAACCGACGAGAGGAGAGCGGATCGGCGCACCGGAGGGTCAGCAACGCCTCGTGGTTCCCATCCCTAACTCACACCCGAGTAATATTTATTCGAGGCCGTGTTCGTCGGAAGATTCATTGGACGCCTCGCGGTACCCCCGAGTAACGAATGGGAGTACTCTGGCTCGAGGAAGTCGATGCCGGCGACGTCGGGATCGTCGGCGGTAAGGGAGCGTCGTTGGGTGAACTCATCGGTGCGGGACTGCCGGTCCCGCCCGGATTCGTCGTCACGGCGGAGACGTACCGCTCGTTCATCGAGGAGGCCGAGATCGACGAGGCGCTGTTCGGTGCCGTCGATGTCGACCCGGAGGACTCGGGCGCGCTTCGCGAGGCCGAGGCGACGGCTCACGAACTGATCATCGAGACGCCGTTCCCCGAATCGGTCCGTGAGGAGATCCTGACGAGCTACCGTTCGATGGGCACCGAGGACGACGAGGCGTTCGTCGCCGTTCGGTCGTCGGCGACCGCCGAGGACCTACCGGACTCCTCGTTCGCTGGCCAGCAGGAGACGTTCCTCAACGTCCGGGAGGCGGACCTGCTCCGGCGGGTGAAGGAGTGCTGGGCCTCGCTTTTCACCCAGCGAGCGATCTACTACCGCCAGCAGCGCGGGTTCCCCCACGAGGAGGTCGACATCGCGGTCGTCGTCCAGCGGATGGTCGACGCCGAGAAATCGGGCGTGCTGTTCACGAGCCACCCCTCGACCGGCGACCCACAAGTGACCGTCGAGGCCGCCTGGGGGCTCGGGGAGGCCGTGGTGTCCGGGACCGTCTCGCCGGACAACTACGTGTACGACCGCGAGAGCCGCTCCGTCGAGAGCGTCACGGTCGCCGAGAAGAAAGTCGAGATGGTGAAAGACCCGGACACCGGTGAGACCGTCCAGCTCGACGTCGAGGACGACCGGCGAAGCGCCCGCGTGCTCTCGGACGCGGAGATCGAGGAGCTGGTGTCGCTCGGCGAGACGGTCGAGTCGCACTACGGGACGCCACAGGACGTCGAGTGGGCGATCTTCGAGGAGGAGATATACATGCTCCAGTCCCGCCCGATCACGACGATCCGCGAGGACGCGGACGCCGCGGCGACCGGGGGTAACGGCGGACCGGTCGCCGTCGACGCCGACACCGACACTCCCGGGAACGGAGACCAGGCCACCGGCGACGGCGGGGAAACCGACACCGAGAGAACGAACCGAACCGGGGACGCAGACGGCGGCGACGTTCTCGTCGACGGCCTCGGCGCGAGTCCGGGGATCGTGTCGGGTGCGGTGCGGATCGTCGACAAGCTCGACCACCTCGATCAGGTCGGCGAAGGCGACGTGCTCGTCACGGAGATGACGATGCCGGACATGGTGCCGGCGATGAAACGCGCCGCCGGGATCGTCACCGACGAGGGCGGAATGACGAGCCACGCGGCGATCATCTCCCGGGAGCTCGGCGTGCCCGCCGTCGTCGGGACGGGCAACGGGACCCGAGTGTTGCGCGACGGCGGCCGCGTCACCATCGACGGCGACAAGGGAACGGTGCGGGCCGGGGCGGACGAGGAGGCGGAGCCCGCCGAGGAGTTCGAACCGGTGGAGGCGGCGCGGCCGGAGACGCCGGTGAAACCGATGACCGCGACGGAGGTGAAGGTGAACGTCTCGATCCCGGAAGCGGCCGAGCGGGCGGCCGCGACCGGGGCCGACGGGGTCGGCCTGTTGCGGATCGAACACATGGTGCTCTCGCTCGGGAAGACGCCGGAGCGGTACATCGCGGACCACGGCGCGCGAGCGTACCAAGACGAGCTGATAGACGGGATCCGCGCGGTCGCCGACGAGTTCTATCCGCGGCCGGTTCGGGTGCGGACCATCGACGCGCCGACGGACGAGTTCCGCGAGCTGGAGGGCGGCGAGGGCGAGCCGGTCGAGCCCAACCCGATGCTCGGGTGGCGCGGCGTCCGTCGGAGCCTCGACAAGCCGGAGCCGTTCAAACAGGAGCTCGCGGCGTTCGGGCGGCTGATCGAGATGGGGTACGACAACGTCGAGGTGATGTTCCCGCTCGTGAACGACGCCGCGGACGTCGAGGGGGTGAAACGACACCTCCGGGAGGCCGGCATCGATCCCGAAAAACACACGTGGGGCGTGATGGTCGAGACGCCCGCGAGCGCGCTACTGATAGACGACCTCGCCGACGCCGGCATCGACTTCGCCTCCTTCGGCACCAACGACCTCACCCAGTACACGCTGGCGGTCGACCGCAACAACGGCCACGTGGCCGACCGCTTCGACGAGCTCCACCCGGCCGTGTTACAGCTGATCGGCGACACGGTCGAGCGGTGTCGCGAGCGCGGCGTCGACACCAGCATCTGCGGACAGGCGGGCTCGAAACCCGAGATGGTGGAGTTCCTCGTCGAGGAGGGAGTCTCCTCCATCTCGGCGAACATCGACGCCGTCCGCGACGTCCAACACGAGGTCAAGCGGGTCGAACAGCGACTCCTCCTCGACTCGGTGCGCTGAGACGGAGCGGAGGCCTCCTCGCGGCGGAGCGGAACCGGTAAACGGTCGCCGCGGCGAATGGGAGGCGAATGCAGTCGCCCGAGCCGCAGTCGTTCGACCGGGTGCTCTCCTCGATGTGTACGGAGCCGCATCCGGCCGCCCGCGAGGCCGCCGAACGCTTCCTCGCGACGAACCCCGGCGATCCCGCGACGTACGACACGGTCGCGGCCCTCGAGGAACGCGCCGTCGAGCTGCTCGCGACGGTGACGGACCACCCGACGCCGACCGAGGCGTCCGGATACGTCACGGGAGGTGGCACCGAGGCGAACCTCCAGGCGGTCCGGTCGGCGCGAAACCGTCACCCCGCCGCCGACGCCAACGTCGTCGCGCCCGAGAGCGCCCACTTCTCCGTCCACAAGGCCGCCGAGGTGCTCGACGTCGAGCTTCGGACCGTCCCGGTCGACGACGAGTACCGAGCGGACATCAACGCGGTCGCGGCCGCCGTCGACGACGCGACCGCGCTCGTGGTCGGCGTCGCGGGCACGACGGAGTACGGCCGGGTGGACCCGATCCCCGAGCTGGGGCGGATCGCCCACGACGCGGGGGCGTTCCTCCACGTCGACGCCGCGTGGGGCGGGTTCCTTCTGCCGTTCACCGACCACGACTGGTCGTTCGCGGACGCCCCCGTCGACACGCTGACGATCGACCCGCACAAGTGCGGCCGTGGGGTCGTTCCCGCAGGCGGGTTGATCGCGCGAGAGCCCGCCGCGCTGGACGCGCTCGCGGTCGAAACCCCCTACCTGGAGACCCGGTCGCAGGCGACGTTGAACGGCACGCGGAGCGGCGC
>NZ_JBHSWW010000151.1:0-5923 GCF_042661865.1 Halorubrum tibetense | reverse complement strand
ACGCGGCGGCGTCGGCGACGACCCACACCGCGGCGGCGAGCGTCCCGACGACGAGATACACGGTCGGCGATCCGCCGAGCGGGGCGACAAAAGGCGGGAGGGCGTCGACGACGTACAGCACGTGAAATCCCGCGCCGAGCGCGATCCAGGGCACGAGTGCGAGGACGTGTCGGCCGGTGACGCGGGGTCGCTGCCGGCGGACCGCAACGGCGACACTCACTGCCGCGAGGAGCACCGCGACGAGGTACGGCAGCGGAGGGATCGCCGTTCCGTCGGGAACCAACGGGAGGCCGTCGAGCATCACCGAATCGACGGGCCGCTCGGCGTGAAAGCGTTTCGGGTCGCGGCGGGCGACAGTGCCCTACCCGTTCGATCCCTTCGATCCGTTCGATCCCTTCGATCCGCCGCCCGCCCGGCTACCCGCGAGCTCACACCGAAAGCACGGGCTGGCTCGCGTACAGGAGGACGTACTCCGCGGCCTTCTCGAGCACCGCGCCGGGTTCGCCCGTGATCGGTTCGCGGGGGACGACGATGAAGTCGGCCGCGATCTCTTCGGCCGTGTCGAGCACGACGCTCCCCGGGTGGACCGTTTTCACTTTCGTCGAGAACCCGTACGCGATGGAGTTGCTGTGGGCGACCCCGGCCGCCTCCGCTCGGCGCGCGACCGAATCGGTGAACGACTGCGTGTCGTCGGCGACGTCCGCCTCGTCGAGCTCGCCGGACTCCAGCGAACGAACGACGTCCTCGTCGAGGACGTAGAGGGCATGGACTCGCGCGTCGTACTCGCCCGCGATCGCGATCGCGTACTCGACCGCCTCGTGGGAGGCCTCGCTCCCGTCGACCGGGGCGAGGACGAGATCGATATCGTGTGCGGTCATGGAAGGTCCGACGGCGGGGGAGCTCAAAAAGCCCGACGGAACCCGCCGTGGCGATCACGGTCAGGCCCTCGCCCCGCGATCACTCCTCCGTGAGCCCCACCTAGCGATCACTCCTCCGTGAGCCCCACCTAGCGATCACTCTTCGGTGAACGTCGACAGGGAGCGCTGGTCGTCGCCGCGCCGCTCGGACGCCGGGACGCTCGTCGCGATCACCTCGTCGACGGCGTCGCGGTTGTCGGCGTCGCTGTTGATCGCGCGGACCGCGTCCACCGTGTCGACGTCGAGCCCCGCCTCGGTGTACGGTTCGTACATCACGCCGCTGTTGCTCAGGACGACGTGGACGCCGCGGTCGACCAGCGTCGTCGCGGCGTCGAGCAGCCGCCGCTGGTCGTCCCGATCGAACCCCTCGGCGCTGTACTCCGTGAAGTCCGCGGTCGGGCTCAACGGCTCGTACGGGGGGTCGAAGTAGACGAGGTCGCCGGGGTCGGCCGCGTCGAGCACGTACGCGAAATCGCCGTTGCGGATCTCGACGTCGGCGAGCGCCTCGCTCGCGCGGCGGATCCGGTCGCGGTGCACCCAGTCCGGGTTCGCGTACCGGCCGATCGGGACGTTGAACCCTCCGTCGGCGTTCTCGCGGTAGAGCCCGTTGTAGCAGGTCCGATTGAGGTAGACGAACAGGGCGGCCTCTTCTAGCGGATCGAACGACCCGGTGTACGGACGGTCGTTGAACCGCGCGCGCTGCTGGTAGTAGTAGGCGTCAACGTCGCGGCCGCGTTGGGTCGTCTCGGCGTACGGGAGCGACGGGTCGGGGTCGGCGTCGGGGTCGTCGAACCGCTCCAACCGGTCGATGAGTCCCTCCGGATCGTCGCGAACCGTCTCGTACAGCGAGACGAGCCGCGGGTTCGCGTCGTTGATCGTGGCGGCGTCGGGCTCCAGATCGAAGAAGAGCGCGCCGCCGCCGACGAACGGTTCGTGGTACCGGTCGTACGACTCGGGGAACCGGGCGTACAGCGCGTCGAGCAGCTGCCGTTTGCCGCCGGCCCACTTGAGGATCGGCTCCGCCATTCGATGTCGGCCGTCGACCGCCGCCGCGTATAAACGTCCCGGGACTCCGTCCCGACGCCTGGGTCCGCCCGTCCCGACGTTCGAGCGCATTCGTTCGGACGCCTATGCGGATCCCCTCGGACGCCTCGTTCGTGCGCATCGGTTCGTGCGCAGCTTCATACACTCGGGACGCGTTGAGTCGGTATGACACGCAAAGTCGAGCTGAACCGGGTCGACACCGTCCTCTCCACGCTGGAGTACCCCATCACCCCCGCCGAAGTCGAACACGACTGTGGCGACGTGACGATACAGCTGGCCGACGGCGAGGTGAACCTCGGCGAGACGGTCGGCGATTCGACCGCGACGCGGCTGGCCTCGGTCGAGGAGCTGCGGACGGAACTGTTGAGCCTGCTCCCGCGTCGAGCGGTCGGCGAGCCGTTCCAGTCCGACGGCGACGCCTGAGTCGTTCCTTTTCTACGCTCGCGGTGGATCGGGTGTCGGTTACGCCCGCTAACCGACCGGTCTACCGGTCGACCGCTCGCGAGTAGATCGTCGTCGGGTACGACTCGCCGACGACCTCGTGGCTCCCGCGTCCCGTCGCCTCGAACCCGCGCCGTTCGTAGAACCGCGCGCCCACGTCGTTGTCGGCGAACGCCTCCAACCGGACGACGTCGACGGCGTCGGGGAGGAGCGTTAGTCCACGCTCCAGTAGGCTGGTCCCGATCCCCTCCCCCCACCGGTCGGGGTCGACGTAGATCGCTTTCAGGTCTGCCTCGCCCTCGCCGACGAACGGCTTCGTCTCCGCGTCCCCCCAGCGGAGGTCGACGAACCCGCACACCCTCCCGTCGTCGACCGCGATGCGGACGCCCTCGCGGTTCTCGCGGAGCCCGGCCTCCCACCCGTCGACGGTCTCCGGGTCCGGATCGATCGGCTGGCGCTCCAGTACGTCCGGCGGGAGGATCCCGTCGTACGCCGCGCGCCAGGCGCGGCCGTGTGCCCGGATCACTCCGCGGACGTCGCTCCGGTCTTCGATCCGGCGTAGCTCCATGTCTCCGGCCTCCCGTGCCGAGTGCAAGACTCTTTGGGGGGTTCGTTACTCCGTCAGCGTCGCCTCCGTTAGCGCCACGCCGTCAGCATCACTCCGTCAGCGTCGCCTCCGTATCGATCCCGTAGGCCGCCGCGGGCGTCTCTACGTGCGCTCGGCGGACGGCGTCGTCGTACCCCTCCTCCAGCAGCCAGCGGACCCGTCGGGGAACGGTTTTCGGGCCGAGCACCATCCCCGGCTTCTCCGGGTCGTCGACGAAGTCCGTCTCCATCAGGAACGGCGCTCCCGTGTCGGCGGCGCGTTCGAGGCGGTCCTTCTCGCTCATCACGCTCGGGACCGGACCCTCCAGCCGCCCGGCCGCGTAGTGTTTCACGACGCGACCGCGGTCGAGGCCGACCGACTCCGCGAGCGCCGCGAGATCGGTCAGGTCCTCGCTCGCCTCGGTGTGTAGCTGGACCGCACAGCCGACTTCGGCCGCGCGCTCGAAGGCGGTCCGAGTCACCGCGTTCGACGCCTCCCACACCGCCTCGGTCACGTCGTAATGGGGGCGACCCGATTTCAACGCGAGCGCGCGGCCATCGGCGACGTACTCGCTTGCGACCTCGATCCCGCCGGCCATCAGCTCCCGGGCCGCGTCGGGGTCGAACCCTCGCTCGTCGACGAGCCGACTGATCAGGCCGGGATGGACGCCGAGCACGGGCCAGGCACGGCCCGGGAGCAGCTCGGTCGCGTCGGTGACCGCCCCGAGCGTCTCCTCGAACACCGCCCGGAAGTCGGCGGGGTCGTCAGCCTCAACGCCGAGGTGCCAGGAGGGTTTGTTGACGACGAGCAGGTGCGTGCCGCCGAGTCGAACGAACTCCTCGACGGCGTCCATCCCGCGACCGTGACGCGGGTCGAGGTGCATGTGGTTGTCCAACACTGGGGTGTCGAGCTCCGCGGCCATGGATCGGATCCCGGCTTCCCGTCGCATATGCGTTCCGAGCGCCAGCGGGCACGCGGTGAATCCGTGTGGCGGTCCTGGCTTCTAGTCGGTGAGATCGTCACCGGCTCCGGTCGTGATCGTCCCCGACCCGCGGCGGAAAGCCTCTTGCCGGTGGTGGTCGAACCCCCGATATGCGCCGGTTCCCCCTCGTGGTCGGGCTCCTCGTCGTCGGCGGGGTGTTGATGGCGAACCCGCTCTACCTCCCGGTGGCGTTCGACGACACGACGACCGGCTACTCCCACGCGGTCCAGCCGATCGACCGGGGGGCGATCGCCGCCGACGCCGAGGTGGTCGACCGCGCCGACTTGGAGCCCGACGCCCGGGAGGCGTTCGACCGCGCCCGCGACGCCCCCGAAGGCGGGTTCACCGTCGAGGACCCCGACGACCGGGTCGACTCCCTCCCGTACCCGGCGGAGCCGACGACCGGCGACGGGATCCTCGTCGTCACTGACGGTGACCGACACTACGAGTTCTGGACCCGAGCGGTCGACCGCGAGCCGGCGACGACAGTCCTCCAGCGGCTCGTCGTCCAGCCGGCCGGGTTCCTCCTCGGGTTCTTCGCCGTCGTCGCCGCCGTCGCAGTCACGATCCGGGGGCGGGAGGAGCGACGGGAACGGGCTCCCGGTTCTGCCAACGACTCGGCTCCCAGTGACGATCCGGCTCCCAGTGACGATCCGGCTCCCAGTGACGATCCGGCTCCCAGTGACGATCCGGCTCCCAGTGACGATCCGGCTCCCGGTGACAACCGAGGTCGGCGTTGAACACGCCCGCTTCCGCCTATCGCACTCCCGTCATCTACCCTGGCACTATCGCCCGCCCCACCTGCCCGATCCGCCCCATCGGTCCCGCCGGACACAACACCTATGACTACCGGGTCACGACGGGACGATATCGATGGGGATCCCGAAACGGTCGAGCGATCTCCGGCGGGTTCTCGCCGCGATCGTCCGCCGGGTCGCCGCCGGGACGCGCGAGCGGGTTCGGATCGATACCCGATCGCTCGCGGTGTTTCGGATCGCGCTCGGACTCCTGATCGTCGCCGACCTCCTCCTCCGATCGCGGAACCTGACGCGGTTCTACACGGATCAAGGAGTGGTCCCGGTGGAGCTAGCGGTCGCCGCCGAACCCGCCGCTGCCTACTCGGTGTACGCGTTCGTCACCTCGCCGGCGGGGGTGGCCGGCCTGTTCGCGCTCACCGCGCTCGTCGGTCTCGCCCTGGCGGTCGGCTACTACACCCGGCCGATGACGGTCGTCGCGTTCGTCCTCGTCGTCTCGCTCGACGTGCGCAACCCGTTCGTGTTGAGCTTCGCCGACGTACTGTTCGCCACGCTGCTCGCGATCGCGGTCCTCCTCCCGCTTGGGGAGCGCTGGTCGGTGGACGCGGTCGCGTCCGACCGCCCCCGCCGCGAGTCGACCGCTGGCGTCGCGACCGCCCTCCTGCTTGGCCAGGTGGTCGTGATGTACGTCGTCAACGGGTACCACAAGACGACCTCGGAGCTGTGGCGGTCCGGGGAGGCGGCGGTGCTCGTCCTCGGCATCGACGAGATAACGTTCCTGTTCGGCGACACGCTGCGGCGGGTTCCCGAGCTCCTCCAGCTCTCCGGGCTCGTCTGGGTGGGGATGCTGTGTCTCGCGTGGCTCCTCCTCGTTTTTCGGGGACGGGCGCGGTATCTGTTCGTCGCGGCGTTCGCAGTCGCGCACCTCTCGATGGCGCTCACCGTCCGCATCGGCGCGTTCTCGTACGTCTGTCTCGCCGGCCTGGTAGTGTTCGTGCAGGGCTCCGGCTGGGACGACCTCGGGCGG
The DNA here is from genome assembly GCF_042661865.1 of Halorubrum tibetense. GTDB lineage: Archaea > Halobacteriota > Halobacteria > Halobacteriales > Haloferacaceae > Halorubrum > Halorubrum tibetense. The sequence goes on along the minus strand of NZ_JBHSWW010000151.1, from coordinate 171 downwards.
ATCGGTCGGTGGACGCGCGCCCGACTCGACGGGCTCGCCCTCCCGCTCCACCCCCCCACCGTCCGTTTCGAAACCGTCCGGGACCGACTCGCGTCGATCGCGCAACGATTCCCTCGCCCGACCGCCACGGCCCCCTCGCGAACGCTCGCCGCCGTCCGGAGGCGGCTCCCA
>NZ_JBHSWW010000150.1:0-5930 GCF_042661865.1 Halorubrum tibetense | reverse complement strand
AGCTCGCGGATCAGCGACGGGACGACCGCCTCGTCGAGCACAGACACCGAGACGGTCACGCGGTCCGCGCCGTACCCGAACGCCCACGTGAGCGCCGACCGCAACGTGTCGAACGCGCCGTCGGCCAGCAGGTCCCGCTCGGTGATGACGATCGCCACGTGCGCCGGGGGGTCGCCGTCGTGTAGCCGGTGGCGAACGGCGAGGTACGTGTCGTACAAACCCACGCCCGTCGCTCCACCGTCGAGATACATAAGTGACCGGTGGTCGTGTTCGCCCTCACGACGAGGGGTTTAATCCGCCATCGGTCGTATCGGGGGTGATGACCGACAGCTACCGTGGGGTGTTCGGCGCGATCCCCTACGCGATCCGGAACACCGACTCGTGGGCGATGCGGGTGTACGGCGTCGTCGGAGCGGTCGCGGCGGCGTTCATAACGCTCGTCGTCACCCTCGGGCTCGTGGTCTGGATGGGCGAAACCGCGGAGGTACAAAGCGGGACGTTCCTCTTTTCGCGCTCGTTGTACGTGATCGCCGGGTTCGCCGCCGTCGCGCCGCTTCTCGCCCCCTTGCTGTTCGTCGCGCGACGACATCGCCGTGACGATCGCGTCGCCGCCGGCTACGACCGGTGGCTCGCGGCCGCCGGGTTCGTTTTCCTCGTCTCGCTGTACCTCGGGATGGTGATCTCCGCACCTGCGGACCTGCGTGACCCGACGGACTCCGTCGTCGTTTCCGCGCTGTACGCGCTTCCACCGCGCGCTGGCTTCGCCCCCCCGATCGCCGGGGCCGGACTCGTGTTCCTGACGCACTTCCGGCTTCGGGACGCTGGGGACGCCGGAGAGGACGGGGAGGCTCCCGGAGCGTCGGACGACGAACGAGCCGGTGACCACCCCGGCAACAACGGAGAAGCCAACGAGAGCGACTGACCCGACAGCGACGATGTCGGGCCCTTGTTCCGCCTCGAAACCGGGAAATGACTCGACACCGTAGCGTCCATCGATGACCAACGAGAAGGAGAGCACGTTCCTCGTGACTCACGTCGAGTCCGACTCGGCCGTTCTCAAGGACGTTCATGACGGACAGGTACACACGCTGGGGTCGAACCCCGGACTCGCCGTCGACGACGCGGTCGAGGCGACGGTCGCGCCCGACCCGCCGCTGGAGGTGACGTATCAGGTGATCGAGGTCGACGAACGGCGCTCGCTGTCGATCGACCGGAGTGACGAGCCGCCGACCGTTCAGGAGCGCGAGCTCGCCGCGGACCTGCAACCCGGGGAGCTGGCGCGAGAGCCTCGGGCCGGGGTCGGCGAGATACACGTGCTGTGTCCGCCGGAGGGCGGGACGGAGGACGCGGTCGATGACGTGTTGGAGGACCGTGAGGGGACGTTGTCACGGGCGGCTCGGCTCGGCGTGAACCGGGTCGAGATCCGGTCGGAGCCCCGCGTACTCAGCGTCCGGTACCTTCCGTGACGAGGCGTGAGTCAGTGACGGATCGTCTGTCGGAGGCGTGTTTCATGCGTTCGGCCCCGCCGCGCTCTGGACACACCACCCGCCGTCGACCTCGCCGTCGTGGGTCTCGTACGCCACCTCCGTCCCTGCCGCTACGACCGCCGTCTCGGCTGGTTCGCCGTCGACGGTTATCGCTACGACCCGAAACGGGACGTCGGGGCTGTCGCCGCAGCACCCGACGTCGACGAACTCCTCGCGGACGTCCCCGACAGAGACGGTTCCGAGCACGCGACGGAAGTACCCCCGGTAGCGGTCGGTGTCTATTTGATCGCGGCCCCATCCGCTGAGCCCGTCCGGGTACGAGAGCACGACGCTGTCGGCCATCGGTTCACTCATACGGGCCCTTACGCGGCTGCCGGCAAAACCGATTTCGGCGCGACAGGCCGTCGGTCCTCCGAGATCGCATAACTCCCGGGAGGGGTCCGAGTGCATCGATTTCTTTCAGTCCCGGATATACAAAGGCTTATTCGGACCGAATAACGAACCCGTGTCATGGGAGCGATCGAGGTACCGGAGGTCGACTACACCGACTACTCCAACCGGCAGCTCGTGTTGGTTCCGTTGGCGGTGCTCGCCCTGGCGCTTCTGATCATCGGCGGGTGGTACTTCGTCACCGGCGCGCCGGCGAATCTCGGGCTGGAGTTCACCGGCGGCGTGGAGCTACGGATCGCCGACGACGGCGAGGGAGATCTCGGCGAACGGATCGACGCGGCGTTCGAACAGGAACCGGATTCCGTCCGGTCGATCCCGGCCGATGACGTGGTCGTGGTGACGTTCCAGGCGTCGGAGGACGACCCGGAGGGATTCGCGGGTGAGTTGGAGGATCAAGCGAACGACGCCGGACTGACGCTCGACGCCATCGACCAGGTGTCGGCGAGCTTCGCCGCCGACACCGCTCAGACCGCGATCTTCGGTGTCGGACTCGCGTTCCTCGGGATGAGCGTGCTCGTGTTCGCGCTGTTCCGGACGTTCATCCCGTCCGTCGCGGTCGTCGCCTCCGCGTTCTCGGACATCGTGATCCCCATCGCCGCGATGAACCTGCTGGGGATCGAGATGACGCTCGGGACGGTGGCGGCCCTCCTCATGATCATCGGATACAGCGTCGACTCGGACATCCTGTTGAACAACTCCGTGTTGCGTCGGACGGGCGACTTCTACGAGTCCGTCAGTCGGGCGATGCGGACCGGGGTGACGATGACCGTCACCTCGATGGCCGCCATGATCGTCATGGCGATCGTCGCGACGCTGTTCGGGATCGACCTCCTGCGTGACATCGGGATCATCCTCGCGATCGGGCTCGCGGCGGACATGATGAACACGTATCTGATGAACGTGACGTTACTTCGCTGGTACAAGTTCCAGGGGGTGAAACGCTGATGCTTCAACCGATCAAGGACAACTGGCGAATACTGCTGCTCGTGGTCGTCGTGATCGGCGCGTCCGTCGCGCTGTTCGTGCCGGCGTTCGGTCCGGACACCGCACCGGGCGAGGACGGCGCGGACGCCCGACAGGGGATCACGAACCTCCAGTACGGGCTGGATCTCGCCGGTGGAACCCGGATCCGCGCGCCGTTGATCGGCTACACCGCGACGAACGTCGAGTTCGCCGGCGAGAACACGGTCCAAGTCGCGAGCGATGTCGCCGCGGAGTTGGAGGGGGTATCCACACGCGACGTGACGGCCGAGCGACAGACCGAGGACGGCGGCGAGGTCGAGGTGACCGACAGCGACGTCTCCGAGGAACAGTTCCGCGCCGCGATGGACGCCTCCGGCTACGCGTACGGCGGGATCCGCAGCGGCGTCACGGAACAGACCCGCAACGCCGCCGAGGAGGTCATCCAGAACAAGGTCAACGAGTTCGGGCTTCAGGGGGGGAGCGTCCAACAGGTCCAGTCGATCACTGGCGAGTACTTCATCCTCATCGAGGTGCCCGGCGAGGACCGCCAGTACGTGATCGATCTGTTAGAGGAGCGCGGGACCGTCCAGATCGACATCGGCTATCCCGACGAGGAGGCGGAGGACGGCCTCGCGATAGAAGAGGAAGTGCTGATCCAGGACGACTTCATCAACATCGGGACCGCGAGTCGAAGCGAGGAGAGTGACGGCGCGTACGTCTCCGTCTCCGTGATCAACGAGGCCGCCGAGGGCGAGCGGTCGCCCGCGCACCGCTTCCAGGACGCCGTCGTCGACCGCGGGGTAGCGACCAACGCCGGTGGCGCGACGTGTACGTACATGCAGGAGCCGGTCGGCGAGTCGGTCGACTCCTGTCTGCTGCTCGTCGTCGACGGCGAGGTCGTCAACGCGTTCGGCATGCGGGATGACCTCGCGGAGAGCATGGTCTCCGGATCGTGGGCCGACACCGGCAACTTCCGGCTGACGACCACGTCCTACGCCGACGCCCAAGAGATCTCGATCAACCTACGCGCCGGTGCGCTCCCCGCCGAGCTCGACATCGCCGGGCAGGGGACCTCCTCGACCATCTCGGCCGCACAGGGTGAGAACTTCCGGCTCTACTCGATGATCACCGGCGTGTTCGCCATCTTCGCTGTGGCGGGAATGGTGTTCCTGCGGTACCGCGAGCCGAAGGTCGCCCTCCCGATGATCCTCACCGCGCTGGCGGAGGTGTACGCGCTGCTCGGCTTCGCGGCGCTCATCGGCTATCCGCTGGAGCTCGCGGTGATCGCCGGGTTCATCGCCGTGGTCGGGACCGGGGTCGACGACCTCGTGATCATCGCCGACGAGGTGATGAGCGAGGGCGACGTCAACTCCCGGAAGGTGTTCGACTCACGGTTCAGACGGGCGTTCTGGGTGATCGGCGCGGCCGCCGCGACGACGATCATCGCGATGTCACCGTTGATGGTGCTTTCCCTGGGTGATCTCTCCGGGTTCGCCATCTTCACCGTCCTCGGCGTGCTGGTCGGCGTGTTCATCACTCGCCCGGCGTACGGCGATATCCTCCGGCGGCTGCTGACGGTCCGGTAGCTCCGCCGGGTTCCAGGCGGCGATCGCCGACCCGCGTCTTTAACTCCCGACGGACGCGACCCGACGGTATGCTCGTCGTCGTCTCCGACACACACAGCACCGACGATCACCGGCTTCGTGGACGGACTCGCGAGGCGGTCCACGAGGCGGAGACGGTCGTCCATGCGGGGGATTTCTATCGGGAACCCGTCCTCAACGCGTTCGAGTCGGCCACGAACCGGCTCCGTGCGGTGTTCGGCAACAACGACGGGGCTGCGATCCGCGAGCGACTCCCCGAGATCCGCACCGTCGAGTACGCGGGCGTTCGGTTCGCGGTGACACACCGTCACCGCAGCGGCGACACCGGCCTCGTCATGCTCGGTCGAGGGCGGGATGCGGACGCCGTGATCTGCGGTCACAGCCACCGGCCACGCTTCGACGACTCGACCGGCCTGCCGATACTGAACCCCGGAAGCCACGCACAGCCGCGCGGAAACCGGCCCGCACACGCCGAACTCGATCCGAACGACGGGGGACTCGACGGGCGGTTAGTCTCCCCCGACGGCGACGTCTTCGAGACGTTCCGTATCGAGCCGTAGCGAGTGCACCCCCGATGCTCGAACCGGAGCGACGCGTGTCCGTCCTCGTCGGTTCGAGACGAGAACGCGAGGGCGACCCCCGATCCGGCCGAGTGAAGGGGTGAGGAAGGAGTGGAGGTCGGATGCGAAGCGACCGAAAGCGGGGGGTCGACGGGATGTCGATCCGCGAACGCGATCCGGTGAGACCGCCCGAACGGGTGTGGGTCCCGGCGTGCGGCGTCGGTGGCGGGCCGAAGCGGGGGTCGCAACGACCACTCGTGCCGGAGACGTATTATAGGTGTTCGAGGCACAAACGTCCGTTTTAGTCACGCACGAGTATGGCGGTCGGATCGGGATACTCCCGCGCGTGAACGCTGTCGAAACGCCTAACTCGATGCCGACGGATCTCGGAGTATGACCTCGGTCGATCTGCTCCCGATCCTCGTTTTAACGGTTCTACTCGGCCTGTTCTTCTTCGGATTCCTCCTCGTGCGCCGGACTCTGATGGGGCTCCGCGAGGGGTACGAGGACGGCCAGGAGTAACGATGGTCGTCGTTACGACCCTGACGTTCCTCGTTGCCGGCGTTGCCAGCCTGTTCATGGCGTGGTCGATCGGCGCGGGATCGTCCGGTTCGACCCCGTTCGCGCCGGCGGTCGGTGCCAACGCCATCTCGGTGATGCGAGCCGGGCTCGTCGTCGGCGTGCTCGGGTTCCTCGGTGCGGTGTTACAGGGCGCGAACGTCACGGAAGCGGTCGGGACGGAGCTGATCGGAGGTGTCACGCTCACGGCCGGGGCGGCGATCGTCGCGCTGCTCACAGCGGCGGTGCTCGTTGCCATCGGCGTGTTCGCGGGGTATCCGATCGCGACGGCGTTCACCGTCGCCGGC
>NZ_JBHSWW010000149.1:0-5941 GCF_042661865.1 Halorubrum tibetense | reverse complement strand
CCGACCGGCCTCCCATCGCCCGCACCCCCTCCAGCCGCGCCCGCTCCCCTTCCCGGACCGAGCGCCGCGCCGAGGAGCCCCATCCCGGCGATCCCGCCCAACACGGACCGTCGGCGGAGGTCGTACCCGCTCCCGTTCGGATCGTGACCGCTGTCGTGTCTGTCAGGCATGTGTGTGATGGACTCGCGTCCCGTATTTCACGGTCGAACGGGATCGTTTTAACTCTTTATGAGATACTACAACACGTATTTTACTTCGCTTCGGTAGTGTGTTCTTCACGGATTTTTGCGATGGTTCCGTTCCGGAATCACGGGGTTTGTATGTCTTCGAACCGTACGGTAGTGTGATGTCACAAAGACTCTCCAGACGGCGGTACGTCGCCGGCACCGGCGCGGCACTGACTCTCGGCGCGCTCGCGGGGTGTGCCGACGAAGAGGAGCCGGAGGACCCGGACGACGGGGACGACGGCGCGACCGACGACAACGGAGACGACGGCGCGGCGGACGTGCCGGACGCCATCGACGAGTACCTCGCCGACGCGCAGCTGTACGACGGTACCATCGAGGACCACACCGGTGAGGACGAGGTCGTCGTCGCGGTCGGCGGCGGCGACATCGGGTTCGCGTTCGACCCGCCGGCGATCCGTATCGACTCGGGGACGACCGTCCGCTGGGAGTGGACCGGCGAGGGCGGCGCGCACAACGTCCGGTCAGTCGAGGAGTCCAGCTCCGACTTCGACAGCGGCGACGAGGTCGACGACGCCGACGAGGTGTTCGAGCAATCCTTCGACGACGACGGGATCCAGCTGTACGAGTGTACGCCCCACGTCGCCAACGGGATGCTCGGCGCGATCGAGGTCGTCGACTGAGGAACACCGGCCGCTCGACCCGGCAGTCGTTCCTCGGACACGAAGCGGCCTCGACCCGGTAACACCGGCGTCAGCCGGTTCGGTTCCTGTTCGTGCGTGTACAAGTACCCGCGGCGCGTAGTCGGTGGTATGACCGACTCACTCGAAACGCCCGGGCTCCACCACGTGACCGCCATTGCGAGCGACCCGACCGCGAACCACGCGTTCTACACAGAAACGCTCGGGCTTCGACTCGTCAAACGGAGCGTGAACCAGGACGACGTCGGCGTGTATCACCTGTTTTACGCCGACGATGCCGGCAGCCCCGGCACCAGCATGACCTTCTTCCCCTACGTCGGTGCCCGATCCGGCCGCGTCGGCGCGGGACAGGCCTCGGCGGTTTCGTTCACGATCCCAGAGGATTCGGTCGATTACTGGACTGATCGCCTCGGCGAACAGGGACTCGATGTCGAGACGATCGACCGCTTCGGCGACACCGTCGTCGCGTTCGAGGACCCTGACGGCCTCCCGCTCGAGCTCGTGGCCCGGGCGGACGCTCCAGCTGGCGATCCTCCGGCCGGCCCCGTCCCCGAAACCCACGCGATCCGCGGGTTCTTCGCGATCGAGCTCTCGCTGTCGGACGCCGACGCGACCGTGGAGCTGCTGGAAGCGATGGGGTACACGGAGACCGAGCGGGACGAGGCCAGCCATCGACGGCGTTTCGAGACCCACGGCGATATCGGGTTCGTCGTCGACGTGGTGACCGATCCGGCGACGCCAGCTGGCAGCCCCGGCGCGGGCACCGTCCATCACGTCGCCTACCGCGTGACCGACGAGGAGCAAGACGCGTGGCGCGAGCTGGTACAGGAGCACGGGCTCCGGCCGAGCCAGGTCATCGACCGCAAGTGGTTCCGCTCCGTGTACGCCCGGACCCGCGGCGGCGTCCTCTTCGAGTTCGCCACGGCGGAGCCCGGCTACGACGTCGACGAACCCCGCGCCACCCTGGGCGAGTCGCTCGTGTTGCCCGAGTGGCTGGAGGGCCGACGCGAGGAGATCGAGGCGGGTCTACCGGACCTCTACTCGGCCACGCCCGCGGCGGAGTGAGGGAATCGACGGAACCGGAGGGACCGCTGCGAGTCGCTACCCCTCATCGATCCCCGGATCACCGGAGACAGGACCAGCGCACGTCGACGAGCTGGTCGCGCTCGCCGCTTATCGTCGGCCGTGCCAGGTGGTCGTTAGCGTCGACGCCCCGGTCCGCGAGGCCGACGAGGGCAGTCTCCAACGACCGGCCCGACCGCTCAACAGCGGACTCCCGGACGTAGGGAACGTCTAGCGGCTCGTCGGGATCGTTGACCAGTTCGATCCGGTCCGTCAGCTCGCTCCCGAACGCGTACGGGGGCTGGTGGAACGCCCAGCCGTTCACCCTGAGCAGCAGCCAGACGTCCCCGTTGATCGCGTGGTACTCGCCCTCAACGAGGGAGGGATCGTGAGCGACGATCCGGTTGAGGACGGTCGTTTTCGTCCGATACAGCGCGTCCTTCCGAGCCGAACTGACGTTGCTCCGCGTGACGTCTCCGCGGTCGTACGCGTCGCTCGCCTCGTCGGCGAGTCGTTTGGCGACCTTGTTGATGACGTACAGCGACTCGAGCAGGTCGTCGTCGGGTTCGAGCGGATCCACGGTGTATTCCCCGGTCGCGGACGCAGCCGTGACCGGTCGCCGGTCGGCGGGCCGCGCGGATAGGCGTTTCGTCCGGGCACCACGGCGACGCTGGCGGCGCGCGCTGTGCTGCTCTCCACCCTCGTTCGTCGCGTCCGATACGCCGCTCGTCCGGGTAGATACGTCTCCTCATCCGGATGGATACTTCTATAAGTGCCCGAACCAACTCCCACTCAACGATGGCGTCCGACCACCTCAAACTGTACACGGCGATCTACGTCGCCCTGTTGGTGCTGGCGGCCTCGAAGTTCATCTTCTTCGAGTTCGACCAGTTCTTCACCTACGGGCAAGCGTTCGCCGGGACGATGGTCGCCGCAGCGATCAAGTCCGTCCTCATCGTCGCGTACTTCCAGCACCTCCGGTGGGAGAACCGCTCGCTCACTTACCTGATGAGCCTCGCACTTGCGCTGGCCCTCTTGTTGATGGCTGCCGCGGCGTACTCCATCTCCTAACGCCTCCGGCAGTCCGCGTCCCGGTCCCGGCCTCGACCCCGGCGCGGAACTTTTTGTACTCGGGCGGGAACGTCGATACATGGACTTGCGAGCCGCGACCGCTGACGACGTCGAATCGATCCGCGATGTAGCACTGGCGTCGCTGACCGCCTCATACGGCCACGCCGTCGACGAGGGCGTGTTGGCGGGGGCCGTCGAGAACTGGTACGGCGCGGCCGATGTCGGCGACGACATCGCCGATCCGGACACCGTCTGTCCGGTGGCGGTCGTCGACGGCGGGGTCGTCGCGTTCGCGGAGAGCTACGTGGTGGACCGCCGCGAGCGGGTCGGCGAGATCGACTGGCTCCACGTCCATCCCGACCACCGCGACTCGGGGATCGGCTCCGCCCTGCTCGAACGCGTCGAGGCCGAGCTCCGCGAGCGCGACGTCGACAGCATCGAGGGGAAAGTGCTCGTCGACAACGAGGCCGGAACCGCCTTCTACGAGCGCGAGGGGTACGACCGCTCCGGCGAGCGCGTCGTCGACATCGGCGAGGAGTCCTTCGAGGAGCGGCTCTACCGCAAGCGGATCGGGCAGACCGGGAGCGTCCGCGAGGCGATCTACGAGACGGGCGACGGCGACACCGTCTACGTCGCCTACGACGAGAGCGAGCGCGGGTCTGACGCCCCGTTCTACGCCGCATACGCCGACGAGAGCCACGAAGACCGGTACGGCTACTTCTGTGGCAACTGCGAGAGCGCCGATGTCGCGATCGACACGATGGACGCCGTCGAGTGTCTGAGCTGCGAGAACCGCCGGAAACCGTCGCGGTGGGACGCGGCGTACTGAGCGTGAGCGCGGGGGCCAGGTCCCGAGGCCGGCATCCAGCGGATCGGTTCTAAGCGCGTACCGCCGCCGAGATCGGCGAGACTATCACTGATGGTGTAACCGATAGTAGTCTCGCATCGCACGTATTCAAAGTGAATCTAGGCACTCATACGACTTTTCAATCTTGGGTATAAACGAGTACTGTGGGGATCTCAGTCGAATCCCGAAGCGGAACGGTCCTCACCATTGGCTGGAACGAGGTGACCGGCGCGATAGGGGATTCAGTTACGGTTCTTCCACTCATCGTGGCGATAGCAGCGTTGACCGAACTCTCGCTAGCTGTGATGCTCATTTGGTTCGGAATCTGTCAGATCATCTGGGGACTCTACTACGGTGTGCCGATCTCGGTCGAGCCAATGAAGGCGTTGGCGGCACTCATTATCGCTGGAGCGATTTCCACCGGGGAACTACTCGTCGCTGGCCTTCTGCTTGGACTGATACTGCTCGTCGCTGGCTATACTGGAGCTCTCGAGCGTCTGGGTGACGCGATCGGTTCGCCAGTTGTTCGCGGGGTCCAACTCGGTGTCGCGTTGGTGTTACTGGAAACAGGGGTTCAGCTCGGGTTCGCCGACCCCCGGCTGGCGGTACTCGCCGCGCTGATCGCACTCGGGGTGATTGGACTCGGCTATTGGAATCTGAGCCCGGTGGTGGTCCTCTTGATCGGGGGCGGGATCGCGACGTTCCGGACCGGCCTCCCATCACCGAGACTTCCGACGACCGACGGCATGTTACTCTTTGGCTGGACGGACCTGACGTTCGCCACGGCGGAGGCCGCCGTTGCGCAACTGGCAATGACGCTGGGAAACGCGGCGCTAGCAACGTCGGTGTTGCTCTCGGATTACTTCAAGCGCGACATCTCCGCTGACGAACTCTCGACGAGTATGGGTGTGATGAATCTGTCAGCGATTCCGTTCGGCGCGTTCCCGATGTGTCATGGAAGCGGCGGGGTCGCTGGAAAGTATGCCTTCGGTGCTCGGACGGCCGGGGCAAACGTCATTCTCGGGGTGGGCTACGTGACTGCGGCGGTGCTCGGTGTCGGCCTCGTCGCTGCCTATCCGCTCGCCATGCTGGGGGTGATCCTCGTCGTAATCGCGGTTCAGCTGGGCCGAACGAGTCTCGATCAGACTGATGAGTACGTCTTCGTGATCACTGTCGGGGTAGTTGGCCTGCTGTTCGATCTGGGTGTCGCGTTCGTGGCTGGGCTGATCGGGTATCACGTTTTACAGCGGCGAAAACACACTTGACCGGCGCTCATTGGCAGGATCTCCCGCCCAGTTACTGGAGCGGATCAGTGACTCACGGGCACTGATCGGAATCCACTGCTCACCACGTGTCGTACTCGTCTCCCTACACAACACGACGTGTGAACCCGCCCTCCGTTTCGGCGTCTCAACAGCGCCGGCCACTTATATACGATCGAGCGGGTTCGCTGTCAGCTGGAACCTGCCGCTGTGGAACGGGTCGCGTCCGACGCGTCGTTCCGGTCGCTCGGGGACCGTCCCGCAACCGAACCTCATGCCTCCCCAGCCTCGCAGCGGTCGCTTATAAGCGACCGCTGCATCCCTCGCGCGTGCGACTCGCGCCCTATCAGGGCGCTCGTAGGCACGCGCCGACCGCACCGAGCACGCATATATGTATATGAATATACTATATAAACCTGAGACCGGGATCCGCAGGACCCGAACCCGGATCCACGGCCTCGAATTCGGTCGAGGGAATTAAAATCGATCGGAGGGTTACATTCGATCGGGGATTTATAAGGTGTCCTTCACGCCGAGCACGCGCTCCTCGGCGTCGCGTCCGGGGTCCCACTCGCTCCCGTCGCGGTCGGACTCCCTGTGTTCGGCGACGGTTCGCGCCATCGCCTCGTCGACGGGGGTCGACTCCCAGCCGAGGTCGGCGAGCGCACAGGTGTCGAGCAGGTGCGGGTACTCGCGGTACAACACGAAGTCGTCGGGCGCGAGGTCCCCGGCGGCGAGCGCGTCCTCGCTGGCGGGGACGGCCGTCACCTCGGTGCCGGCGGCGTCGGCGATCGTTTCGAGCGTCTCTTCCAA
>NZ_JBHSWW010000148.1:0-5977 GCF_042661865.1 Halorubrum tibetense | reverse complement strand
GGCAGGGTCAAGCTCCGCGGTCGCGTTCGTGTAGACGGTCAGGTCGTCCGTCGAGCGCGGTTCGAGCGTCGTAGTGACCGCGTGGGCCGGGCCGTTAGGGGCCGCGCGGGCCGTGAGCGTGTACTCGCCGGCGGGGAGCGGGCCGTCGCGCTCGGTGGTCGACAGCGCGTCGATCGTGGCCCCCTCGACCGTGAGGAAGTCGGCGTCGTACTCGGGGTCCCCCGCGACGTACGTGTTCAGTTCGACATCAACCGGGTCGCCGTCCGGCGCGGTCAGATCCGCGGTTGCGACGTGCTTGCCGTCCGGATCCGTGATAGTGAGGACGGTGGTGTTGCTATCCGGACTAGGAACCAACGTTAGCCGAAGAATGTCCCCGAGAAAATGTGCCTTCTGGCCGATACTCAGTTCTGGTTCCTCAGGTTCAATGATTCGGATCGAATCAGATACGGAAACCCCAGTAACTGAGTCAGTAGCAGTAAGATAGAATTTCCCAGGATCTTGCGGATCAAAGTCAAACTTTGCAGAGCCGGAACGGTCAGTGATGATTTGCTTTTGATCTACAGGTAAACTATCTATGTCAGTCAATTCGATATTGAGTTCCCGGTGAGGGGTGTTGGAAGCGACTGTTGCCTCAATATCATCGTTAACCCAGATTTCTGTATTTTCAGTCACGACGTTCAAATCTGGATCAATAACCTTCAGCTGCGTTTGCTCCGAGAATGAGTCGCTCTCCACAGAGTAATTACCAGAGTCAATCTGGAGCGAGTCATACGGAACAATGTTACTGTCTAACTCAGAGACAATCGTGATAGTTTCTGTATCGTTTGCTAATTCGATTTTAGAAGGACCTTGTCCACTAACCTCAAGTCCTACCGTTTCACCGCGAACAATTTGAGCCTCATCGCCGTCCGAGACGATTTTACTTAAATACTGTATATCGTGAGTTTCAGACTCTATTCTGTATCCCTCTTTTATTGGCTTTATATCCTCAAGAGTCACACCTCTTATATTCGGGAAGGTTTTCGTCCCAGATGAGTTTTCGAATTCAGAAGGATACAGTCGAATGGTACTGCCGTGCGTGGAATATAACTCAGAATCAGTACCAAGATTAACCGTCTGAGTGAGTGAATCGGACAGCTCAACACTCAAATTGCCATCTCCTTCGATTTTCGTATTAAATACTATTTCAATGACGCTCTCGTTTCTAGGGTCGGTTTCTTCATCAGTTGTAACGTAATGGATCGGAGACCGTTCCAACTGGAGCTCTATTGGAACTGTGAGGGTTGACTCATCCACGGCATAGATAGGACTTGACTCGTCTGGGCTAGGTTGGACTGTTGCAGCAATTGTCGTCGAATTATCGACTCTCCTAATTGGAATCGTAAAGTTACCCTCCTGTCCCTGGTCTTTCCCAAGGAATTCAGACAGTTCTCCCTCGTTGTTAACTTTCCAAACAACGGTGTAGTCAGTGTGAGTGGACTCAAGAGATACGTTATTTAAACTGACTTCACCTGTTTGGTCGTCATACGACTGGATATCGATATTAGCTTCAGAAGTGATAGTAAAATCACTTCGTGTAACGCTTGAGTCCTGATCCGGTTGACGCATCTGATACTCGATGATTTCGTTTATAGACTGCTCAGACCCGCGATCTAGTCCAACGCCAGTAGTATCAACATTAGTTAAAACGACATCGACATCGATGAACCCAAATGCAGATGGTTCGACAACGAGGGTTGCATCAGCCGAGTTGGGGTCAACGATTCGAACCTCATCAGCTGGGGCTGACTCCCTTCCCGAAGCATAGTAGGACGAAGGATCAGCACTAAGCTCAGCCCCGGCTTCAACTAATTCGCCAATATGGATCAGGACTGGTTCATCCTGTTCACTCATTGTGATCCCAGAGATAGTCTGTGTCTCGTCGGGACTAATGCCGATATTCTCCGTATCTCCGGCGTTGTAGACCTGTCCAGCAACCACCACCGATCCACTCGCGATTAAGACGATCGCGAGCGTCAGGACGAGTGCGAACCGGGCGGATCGATGTGAGTGCTCGCGTTGCATGGGGTGAACACCGCGAGCGACGGAGCCGTCGCTGGGCGCAGTACTCGCACGTCGACGACGGCGAGGAACCGCGCGACCGAACAGCCGTCGCGCGCCGCGGGATACTCGTATCTGCTTGACACGCTTATAAATCAGTTACGTCACGTGACGTTTCCGCGCGCCGAAACCAGCGCGTCGGGGGGACCCGATCCGTACTCGCGAGCGCGTGCCCCTCCCGCGTCGATCACGCCGGCCGGGCGTCCGCCGATGCTCGGATGCTCGACGCTCGGCGGGGGTGAGAGCGCTGTCGCTCGGCGGTCGAGCGCGCAATAAAGAAAGCCGCAATGGGTCGGCCCGCGAGGGCCGATGGTTATGGAACGACGTGAGTCGTTGCCGACTTAGTCGCGACGACGGGTCGCGAGGAGCGCGGCGGCGATGAGGGCGACGAGGGCGACGACAGCGCCGAAGCCGGGCGTGTCGTCTTCCGCGTCGTCGTCATCGTCGTCGTCGTCCACTGCGTCGTCGTCATCGTCCGCTGCGTCGTCGTCGTCCGCTGCGTCATCGTCGTCCGCTGCGTCATCGTCGTCAGCAGCGTCGTCGTCGTCCGCAGCGTCGTCGTCATCGTCAGCGTCGTCGTCGTCATCGACGGTGACAGTCAGCGTTGCCGTCTGGCTGTCGTCGTCGGTGAAGACGCCGTGCTCGTAGTCGCCTTCGAGGCCGTCAGTCGGGATGTCGGTGAACTCGACGGTGGTGTCGTCACCAGCATCGAGACCAACGTCCTCCTCAGCGACTGCGTCACCGTCGACGCGGAACTCGACCGTCTGGTCGCCGTCCTCGTCGCCGGTGTTCGTGATGGTTGCCGTGACGTCGATCAGGTCGCCCTGCTCAACCGTCACGTCCATCGGGTCAAGGTCCGAGACCTCGAAGAACGCAGGTTCGGGCTCCTCGGCGTCAACGACGATGCCGTCCGCGGTCGGGCGCTCATCAGCGATCGTGTTGCGGAGCTGGAGCGTGAACTCGTCGTCGACACTCGTCTCAGTCAGGTCGAACTCATCGGACTCCCAGGTCTGGTCAGTAGCGACCGAACCGTCCTGGTTCAGGTTGAACCGTGGTGTGACACCAGATGCGGACTGGACACGCACGTTGAATTCTGAACCGGGTGCAGCGTTCGTGTCGCCCGAGAAGACCACGTCGTCAGACGCAGTCACTTCGAACGGATCCGCGTCGAAGTCGAAGGCGGCTTCTTCAACGTCGAAGGTTGCCTCAAGCTGCTCGCGGACATCCGCGATATCAGTTTCTTCGTCCTCGATTTCGAGGAGGCGCTGATCCTCATTGCGGAAGCGCACCTCGAACTCGAAGTCATCGTCAGTCGCGTCAGAGAGCTCGTCGATGCGCGGTTCGAAGTCGTCATCATCGAACACGATGTCCTCAGTCGGTGTCACGATGAACACGGAGTCATCGTCAACGAGCACATCGGGCTGGCTATCCCCAACATCGACACGCAGACGCTCGGTGTTCGGACCAGCGCTTGCGCGCGTCTCACGGATGCGGAGGTCGAACGCCGCGTCGCCTTCGTTGTGAGTGAAGTCGTCCGTCAGCAGGTTGAGGAGTGCCTGAACATCGTCCTCGTCGTCAGCGGACTGGAAGATACCCTCCAGACCGGTTGCGTCGATCTGGTGGACGAGAACATCGTCGTGTGCGACGACATCGTTCTGCGTCAGGCTCTCGTCATCGAGTGCGTCTGCAACGTCGTCGAGGTCTTCGATCTCAGCATCGCTTGGGGTGATCCAAGTGTTCCATGCGTTGGTGCTGCGCGGTTCGATGAAGAGCGAACCGAGCTCATCGGGGTTGTCGATGATCTCGTCAGCGTCCTCACCGGAGCCAGCAGCAACGGAGAGCTGGTAGTCACCCTCGTCGAGGAGGTTTTCGGTCGGGAAGTCGGTGAAGTCAACATCACCGTCGCCGTCGACGGTCAGGACTTCTCCGAATTCGCTAACGTCGTCGGAGCCCGCTGCATACGTGTTGAACAGCAGCGTGATCTCGTCTTCGTCCTCGTCGAACGTGACGTTGGCGAGTCCTTCGTAGCCGATCTCGTCCTCGTCACCGATGACGAGCTGAGCTTCCTCAGCGCCACCGATCGCGTTAAGCTGAATCTCCGCAATGCCACCCTGCTCAACGTCGATGGTCGCATCTTCGAACTCAACCTCACCGTCAACACCTTCGACGACGGTGATCGAGTCGCTGTCCGAGGCCGTCGTGTCAACGACGTCGAACTCGAATTCGTAGTCGCCTTCGTCAATGCCGTCGAAGTCAGCGTCGAACGTACCGTCAGAGATACGCTCGGTCGTGATCACGTCATCGTCGGCACTTGCGATCGGGATGTCAGCGAAGATGTCCTCCAGTTCACTCTCGTCGAGGTCACCGTCAGCACTGATGTCGAGCGCATAGCTGCCACGGACGGAGTCAAACTCGACTTCCGTTACCGAGTCAGCTTGATTGTCGACCTCATCTGCGTCGAAGTCGGCATCAAGGTCCTGGACAGCGATTTCGAACAACTGGCCATCGCCAGAGGCACCGGGACCACGGAGGAAGTAATCTCCCTCGTTGCGATCGTCGGTGTCAAAGTTAACAACACCGTCATCGTTGGCGGTTAGCTCGTCGCGAAGGCGTGTCGTATCGTCATCAATGCGTTCGCGAAGCTGGATGTCGGCGTTTGCATCGACACCGGTTACGTCAACATTCTGGCCTTGCCAGACGAGCTGCTCGTCAAGATCATCCTCTGCGAATAGCCGATCCGCACCGGAGACGTACGCCTCATCATCATCTACGATGCTTCCTGTGTTCTTAACTGCTTCACCGATCTCCTGAGCGTCAGCATCATCTGAGCTGAGGTGAGCGGTGTGGTTACCGGGGAAGGCGCTAGGGTCTTCCACAGTAACGGTCTGTTGTCCTTCATCGCTAACGTTTTCCACGCCAGCGACGATGTCTTGACCGTCATCCTCGAACGTGATGATGACTGACCCATCAATTTCGCCACTACTCTCGTCGATCTCGACGGTTACGTTACCGTCTGCATCGAGGATCTGATCCTCGAAGGTGATTTCATCGGCATTCCCGACTGCTGCTGCGGGTGCTGCAGCAAAACCGATAGCAGCCATGGAAATAACCATGATCACGCTGAAGAAGACCGCGTTAGCCTTCTTCCGTGTTGTATTGTCGTTTGTCATTGTTTGTTGTGTTGGGTCTGCATCGCATCGACCACAGCAGCTTTCCCATAGCCTTCGAGTCGCGCCCGATCATCGTCGCCGCCTACGGAGTCATCGTGGTGCGACCGGACTCGGCCACCGGTACTCAGTACTGCAGTCATTTGGGTAGGGGTACACCCGAAACGTATGGCGGGCGTTATAAATACTTTGTGTGGCGTTTCGGGCCGTGATAACGTCTCACAACCCCGTGTTCGGGCCTCAAACGCCCGATCTCGATCTCACGCGTCTGACGCATGTCAGCGTATCACGAATACGACACCCCCGGATCGCGGCCCCAGCGGACCGGTGTATGTCACGCGCGCGCTCGAACTCCCGCACGAGCGCGCGAGCAAAGAGGATAGGACAGAACCCGATCTGGCCCGTGAGCCGCCGAGGAAGCCTCCGTGTCGCCCCGGATCGGGGGCCGGATCGCTACACTCCCGCAGGCGAACGTCCGCCGCCACCCAGGTATCACCCGACCGAACTGTCAGGGATACCGTTATATATCGATCCGTGGATCGTGACGTATGACGACACGCGACGGGACCGACCCCGATTCCGAAGCCGATCTGACCGCCGCCGACCCGGATACCGCCGACCGCAACGCCGCCGACCCGGATACCGCCGACCGCGACGCTACCGGACCCACCGTCGACCCCCTCTCGCGCCGCCGACTCCTCGGTGGCTCC
>NZ_JBHSWW010000147.1:0-6036 GCF_042661865.1 Halorubrum tibetense | reverse complement strand
GTCCGCGCCGACCCGCTGGGCGACGAGGATCTGGGTGCCGACCGCGGCGACGACGACGGTCGCGCCGAGCAGCGACTGGATCGGGAGGCTCAACCCGACCGCGGCGACGGCCTCCTCGCTCACCCGTCCAAGCCAGAACGTGTCGATCAGCGCGTTGGCGACGTAGACGAGGTTCTGCGCGACGAGCGGCGCCGCGAGCAACAGGAGGACCCGACCGATCGGGCCGTCGGTGATCTCCTCCTGTGAGACGTCCAACATCAGGTATCGTTCCGGGATTGTCCAGGCATAATAAAACAGTACCGGTGCCGGATACGATCGGGTCGCTGACCCGCACGTTTTTGCGCGCGGCCGCCAAGGATAGCGTATGCAACGCGGCCGTCGGAAACCGGACTGGCTGAAATCCCGCCCACCGTCCGGGAGCCGGTTCACCGAGATCACGGAGACGCTCCGCGACCGCGACCTCCACACCGTCTGTGAGGAGGCGAACTGCCCGAACATGGGCGAATGCTGGTCCGGCCGCGACGGCCCGGGCACGGCGACGTTCATGCTCATGGGCGACCGCTGCTCGCGCGGCTGTAACTTCTGTGACGTCGAGACTGGCGGGATGGACCCGCTGGATACCGACGAACCCGCCAACGTCGCCGACGCGGTCGCGGAGATCGGTCTCGACTACGTCGTGCTCACGTCCGTCGACCGCGACGACCTCGCGGACGGCGGCTCCGCACATTTCGCCGAGACGATCCGCGAGATCAAACGACGCGACCCCGGGATCCTCGTCGAGACGCTGATCCCCGACTTCGCGGGCGACCCCGAGGCAGTCCGCCGGATCGTCGACGCGGGACCGGACGTGATCGCGCACAACGTCGAGACGGTGGAGCGCCTCCAGTGGCCCGTTCGGGACCGGCGGGCGACGTACGAACAGTCGCTCGCGGTGCTCGATCAGGTGGACCGCGAGAGCGACATCCATACGAAGACGAGCCTCATGCTCGGCGTCGGCGAGTACGACCACGAGGTGCACCGGACGCTCGGTGACCTCCGCGAGGTCGGCGTCGACGTGGTAACGTTCGGCCAGTACCTCCAGCCGTCGCGCTCGCATCTCGACGTGTTCGAGTACGTCCACCCCGACGTCTTCGAGACGTGGCGAGAGGTGGCCGAGACGGAGTTCGACTTCCTCTACTGCGCCTCGGGGCCGATGGTTCGGTCCTCCTACAAGGCCGGCGAGCTGTTCGTCGAGGCCCTCTTGCGTGAGGGCCGGTCGGCGGAGGCGGCCCGCCGACACGCCCGAGCTGCCGGCGGGGACTGACGGCCCCGAAACCGGGGGTCGGAATCGTCGTCGAACACGTCAGGCGGGACCGAACACTCCCAACGGAACTGACACGTCAGCCAGGATGTCGGTTCAAGAACACGTAGGGGGCCCGGAACGCCGGATCGAGCGTTGTCACAACAGCGAGTTATTTACCCATCGATGCCCGACGACGGGTAAGTGACACGTACACATGGCAACGACTGAACGGACTCTCACGGATTCGATACGAGCGCGGCCGGGGCTCGCCCTCGTCGCGCTGTTCGGGATCCTCCTGCTCGTCGACCTCGCGGCCAAGCTCGCCGGGATCACCGTCGGCCCGCTCGGTGGCTCCGTCTCCACGGGCCGGCTCGGCTCGAACCTGTGGAACGGGGTCGTGATCGGGCTGGTGATCGGCCTCGCGGGAGTCGGACTCTCGATGACGTACAGCATCCTCTCGTTCGCGAACTTCTCACACGGCGACCTCGTCAGCACGGGCGCGTTCACCGGCTGGGGGGTCGCCTTCCTGATCGCCGCGTTCGGCGAGGCACCGATACGAGCGCTCCTGACCGTCCGCGGGGCCGGAAGCGTCTCCCCCGGTGAGATCGGCGCGCACGTCCTCTCGACGCCGATCGCGATCCTCGTCGGGCTCGTGGCCGCCTTCGCCATCACGGCGCTCGTCGCGCTCGCGCTGGACCGGGCGTTCTACAAGCCCATGCGCGACCGGAGCGGGATCTCGCTGCTCATCGCCTCCATCGGGGCCGCGCTCGTCGTGCGATACCTGATACAGTTCGTCTACGGGTCGAGTCGGCGGGGCGTGACCGCAAGCGTCGACGCTTCCAACTTGGCGATCCCGACGCTCGGGCTCTCCATCAACGCCCACCAGCTGACGCTCGTCGTGGCCGCGGTCGGGCTGATGCTCGCCATGCATTTCATGTTACAGCACACTAAACTCGGCACCGCGATGCGGGCGATGGCCGACAACAAGGACCTCGCGCTCGTCACCGGGATCCCGGCCGAGCGCGTCGTGACCGCGACCTGGATCATCGGCGGTGGGCTCGCCGGGGCGTCCGGGTACCTCTACGTCCTGTTGCGGGGAACCATCCAGTTCGACTTCGGCTGGCTGCTCCTCCTCCTGATCTTCGCCGCCGTGATCCTCGGCGGGATCGGCTCGGTGTACGGCGCGATCGCCGGGGGTCTCGTCATCGGGATCGTGTTCACGACCTCGACCATCTGGATCCCCTCCGACTTCAACGAGGCGGCCGCGTTCGCCGTTATGATCCTCGTGTTGCTGTTCAAACCGGAGGGGATCTTCGGAGGTGTTTCGACGGCATGACGCGCCGGCCACGCACCGACGGGGGAAGCGAACCCGAAGACGGTCGCGACGAGGGGGACGCCGAGATGGCGTCCGAGGACGAGGGCGTCTATCGCGTCGTGATGGACGCCGCCCAGCGAAGCGACCTCGGACTGGTGTTGATCACGCTGGCGGTCGTGTACGCGGCCGCGACGCTGCTCACGATCACGGACGGGTTGAACAGCGTCGCCGGGCTGTTGCGGACGCTCACGTTCCTCGGCTTCGTCTACGCGCTCACCGCGCTCGCGTTGAACCTCCAGTGGGGGTACGCGGGGCTGTTCAACATCGGCGTCGCCGGCTTCATGGCCGTCGGCGTGTACACTATGGGGATCGTCGTCCGGTCCCCGGAACCGGCGTTCGGCCCGCCGGGGTTCGGCCTCCCGCTCCCGATCGGGATCATCGCGGGGGTGGCGATGGCGGCGATCGTCGGGCTGATCGCTGCGCTACCGGCGCTCCGGCTCCGCGCCGACTACCTCGCGATCGTCACGCTCGGGTTCTCGGAGATCATCCGGCTGACGCTCCAGTCGAGCGCGTTCGACACGTTCCTCAGGGAGTCGATCGGCGTGGGAACCGGCGGCGGTCGCGGCATGGGGATGCCGAGCAACCCCGTCCGCGATCTGTTCCTGGTCGACGGTCGCGCCGGCGACCCCACGGCTCTCGGCTCGGCCGTGTTCGGCGTCCTCGGCGACGGCGGAGTGGGGATCTCACACACGATCCTCATCGGCTGGGCGTACGTGTTCGTGCTCGGCGGCTTCCTCGTCGGGTTCTACGTCCTCTTGGAGCGTCTGGGCCGGTCGCCGTTCGGACGGACGCTGAAGGCGATCCGTGAGGACGAGCTCGTCGCCGACTCGCTCGGCAAGAACGTCGACCTGATCAAGATCAAGACGTTCGCCATCGGCTGTGCGCTGATGGGGCTCGCCGGGATCCTCTGGTTCGGCAGTCAGGGGAACGTCTCGCCGACCCCGCAGTTCATGCCGCTTCTAACGTTCTACGTCTTCGTCGCCGTTATCATCGGTGGTGCGGGCTCGAACACCGGGGCGGTGCTCGGCGGGATCGTGTTCGCGACGGTGCTGTTCGAGGGGCCGCGCCGGGTCGGGTCGACGATCCGGGGCACTATCGACGCGCCGACCCCGCCGTCGTTCGCCGACGCGGTCGCCTCGCTCGACCCGATCGCGTTCCTCGCGTTCGCGACGGACAACATCGCGCCGCTCCAGTTCGTCTTC
This sequence comes from Halorubrum tibetense, assembly GCF_042661865.1. GTDB lineage: Archaea > Halobacteriota > Halobacteria > Halobacteriales > Haloferacaceae > Halorubrum > Halorubrum tibetense. Next base: position 2,177 of record NZ_JBHSWW010000147.1, on the reverse strand, counting down.
CTCGGGTTAGTGTTGATCTTCATCATGCACCGAAGGCCGGACGGACTGCTTGGCCACCGGATGGAGTCGGCAGCGGCGGTCGATCCCGCTCACCGCCCCACGGGAGGTGATGACGATGAGTGAGCCGAACGGGACGGGCGATGAGACCGACGCCCACGACGCGAACACCGCGCGGGACATCCCCGATGCGGACGATACCTCCGACGCGGACGACACCCCGGACGCGATCGACGCGACGGCCGAGACGGCGTATCCCGACGACAGTCAGACGGAGGCGGACGCCCGGAGCACGCCGCGGTCGCTCCCCCTGCGCGTCGACGGACTCGTAAAGCGGTTCGGCGGGATCACCGCGGTCGACGGCGCCTCCTTCGAGGTGGAGGAGGGGTCGTTGACGGGGCTCATCGGGCCCAACGGGGCCGGAAAATCAACCACGTTCAACTGCATCACCGGCGTCCATCAGCCGACGGGAGGGCACGTCTACTTCCGGAACGAGGAGATCACGGGGATGGAACCGTATCAGATCGCCCGAAAGGGGTTGGTCCGAACGTTCCAGATCGCCCGCGAGTTAGAGGAGATGACGGTGCTCGAGAACCTCATGCTCGCGCCGAAGGGCCAGCGCGGCGAGTCGGCGATACAGTCCGTGACGCCCGGCCTTCGCGGGGCGGTGATCGAGGAAGAAGAGGCGATACGCGAGCGCGCGTGGGAGACGCTGGAGTTCTTCGAGATCGACCACGTCGCCACGGAGTACGCGGGGAACCTGTCCGGCGGCCAGCGCAAACTCCTGGAGATGGCCCGGGCGCTCATGACGGATCCGGAGGTGGTGCTACTGGACGAACCGCTCGCCGGGGTGAACCCGACGCTGGAGGAGAAGCTGCTCGAACGGATCCATCAGCTCCGCGAGGAGGGGTACACGTTCCTCCTCGTGGAACACGACATGGACGTCATCATGAACAACTGTGAACACGTCATCGTCATGCATCAGGGAAGCGTACTGGCCGAAGGGGACCCGGAGGACGTCAGACGGAACGAACGCGTCATCGATGCGTACCTGGGGGAGGACGTATGAGTGACACGGAGCGGTCCGCGGCGGACGCGGACACGACTGGCGAGGACAAGGCCGCAGCGGACGCGGACACGACCGGTGAGGACCAGCCCACGGCGGACGCGGATACGACCAGCGATACCCGCATCGACACCGATGCGAACGCGGTCGGCGGCGCCGGAACCGAGCACACGCTTGTCGGCGACGCGATGCTCCGGCTCCGCGATCTCGACGCGGGCTACGGCGACCTCCAGATCCTCTCGAACGTCGACCTCGACGTCGCCGAAGAGGAGTACGTCACCATCGTCGGGCCGAACGGCGCGGGTAAATCGACCGTGATGAAGACGGTGTTCGGGCTCACGACGTACATGGACGGGTCGGTCGAGTTCGAGGGGACGCCGATCCACGGGCTCGCGCCGGAGTCGATCATCCGGGAAGGGATCGGGTTCGTTCCCCAGAACGACAACGTCTTCCCCGGGTTGAGCGTGCGCGAGAACCTCGAAATGGGGGCGTACATCCTCGACAGCGTGCCGGAAGACCGGATCGAGGCGGTGTACGAGCGGTTCCCGATCCTGCGCGAGCGTGAGTCACAGAAGGCCGGCACGCTCTCCGGCGGTCAGCGGCAGATGGTGGCGATGGGACGGGCGCTGATGCTCGATCCCGACCTGTTGCTGCTCGACGAACCGTCGGCGGGGCTCGCGCCCGACCTCGTCGCCGACATGTTCGACCGGATCGACCGGATCAACGAGGCCGGAACGGCGATACTCATGGTCGAACAGAACGCCAAGGAGGCGCTGCGGCGCTGTGACCGCGGCTACGTCCTCGTGAACGGTGAGAACCGGTACACCGACCGCGGCGAGGTGTTGCTCGGCGACGAGGACGTCCGCCGGGACTTCCTCGGCGGGTGATCACGGCGGGTCCGCGGTCTCACCCGACTCCGTCCGTGTGTCACTCAAGTCCGTGTCGCCCCGGCTCGCGTCCTCCCCGATGGCCGCTCGAACGGCGTCGAGGACGCCGTCGATACCCTCCGCCGTCGTCTCGATGTCGACCCGCTCGACGCGGTCCGCCGCCGAGACGACCGACCGATTCGGCTCCGCGGGTTCACCCACGAGGACGGTGAGGTCGGCCGCGGCGG
>NZ_JBHSWW010000146.1:0-6095 GCF_042661865.1 Halorubrum tibetense | reverse complement strand
CACCGGCTCGTGGAAGCCGGCGCGGAGCTCGGTTCGACCGGCGGCCCACGCGGCGAGGAGGTGTGTGAGGTGGATCCGGTCGTCGGAGCCGTCGACCAGGTCGAGGTCGGCCTCGCCGGCGAGCTTGTGGAGCCGTGCGAGCTCGTCACCACCGTACGCCGAGCCCGACCGGGCGACGCGGAGCGTCTCGCGGAGCAGGTCGGGGCCGTCGTACCCGCCCTCGTCGAGCAGGTCGTCGAGGGTCTTTCGGGCGTCCTTCAGGTCACCGTCCCGGGCGGCGGCGAGCGCCTCGCGGATCGTGTCGTCGTCGCCGACGTCGCCGAGGGTCTCGTAAGCGGTCGTCATCGTTATCTCTCCGCCCTCCACCGCGGTCGCCTGCGCGGAGAGGATCGCCTCCCGGAGGTCGCCGCCGGCCGCGCTGGCAACGAACTCCAGCCCGTCCGCGTCGTACTCGACGTCCTCGCGGTCGCAGATCGTCTCCAACACGTCCATCGTCTCGTCGGTCGTCGGGGCGCGCAGCCGGATCGGGAAACACCGCGACTGGATGGGCGCGATCAGTTTGGAGGGCTGACGGGTGGCGATCACGAACTGGGTCGTTCGGTGGTGCTTCTCCATCACGCGCCGAAGCGCCTGTTGGAAGTCCTCGCGGATCGCCTCGGCGTTGTCCAGAAGCACCGTCTTGTACTCGCCGGACATCGGCGCGTAGGCGGCCGACTCCGTGAGCACGTGATTTATCATGTCGCGTTTGGCCATCCGGCTCTTCCCCGCGAGGAACCCCTCGAACCGGGGGTCCGTCCGGATCTCCTTTTTCGTTCGGCCGAAGAAGTCCGCGACGTTGATCTCGATCAGGTCGCTCTCGGGCGCGGCGTGAGACTCTCGCGCTAACGCCCGGGTCGCCGCCGTCTTGCCGACGCCCGGCGGTCCCTGTACGACGAGGTTCATCGGCTCGTCGATCGCCCGAAAGAGCCGCTCGCGAGCGTCGTCCTGGCGGATCTCCTCCAGGTCAGGTGCGTGTCTGTCGATCCACAGCGGTCCGTCCATTATCCCCAGTTCGGGGCCGCGCGCTCAAGAATCGGTCGGTCGATAGAACTGCGCCTCACCGAACGTCGTTTCAACTGCATCAAATTAATTTACTATCATTATACTAAATACGCAGGTATATCATCAACGATTAAGTACGCTCAGGATCGATCATACTGTGTACAATGTCTGATACGCCACGTGAAACCCCTGAGAGTCGTGTAACTCGCCGGCGCTACATTGCCGGTGCCGGAGCTGTCGCCACCGTCGCGGTCGCGGGCTGCTCCGACGATCCGGAAGTCGGGGACGACGACGGGACCGGTGACGGTACCGGTGACGGCACCGGCGATGGCGGCGAAGCCGATGAAGGCGACCTGGAGATCGTCCACTGGTGGACTGCCGGCGGCGAGGAGGACGCGTACAACGCGCTCCTCGACGGCTTCCGCGAGCAACACCCCGACGTCGAGATCGTCGATAACCCCGCCCCAGGCGGCGCTGGATCCGCGATCGACACCGTGATCCAGAACCGCGTGCTCGACGGCAACCCGCCGAGCACGTTCCAGATCTGGCCGGGACAGGCGCTGACGCCGTACACGGACGCCGACCTGCTGGAAGATATCGGCGAGTCGGTGTGGGACGACGAGATGCGCGAGGCGTACCTCGACGACATCGTCGACCTGTCGCGGCCCGACGGCGACCTCGTCGCGGTCCCGATCAACATCCACCGGCTGAACAACCTCTTTTACAACGTCGAGGTCCTCGACTCCGCCGATGTCGACGCGACAGACATCGACGACCCGCAGGGGCTCGTCGACGCGTTGGAAGCGGTCGCCGAGAACACGGACGCGGTACCGATGGCCCATCAGACGCAGTCGCCGTGGTCGACACTCCAGTTGTTCGAGGCCGTCTTCCTCGGCCAGCAGGGAACTGACGACTACCTCTCCTTCGTCGACGGGAACGTCGAATCACTCGAAGACGAGGTCCGTGAGGCGCTGGGGCTGCTCGCGGAGTACGCGGACCACTATCCCGAGGACGCCGGCTCTATCTCGTGGGACCAGGGCAACGACGAGCTGATCGAGGGGAACGCGGCGTTCCTCCACCAGGGCGACTGGGCCGCGGGCCAGTACGAGGCCGCCGGCGACTTCGAGTTCGGCGAGGATTGGGATATGGTGCCGTTCCCCGGGACCGACGGCGTCTACCACTCCGTCATCGACTCGTTCGTCTTCCCGACCAACAACCCGTCTCCGGAGGCCACGGAGCAGTTCCTGAACTACGCGGGTACTGTCGACGCCCAGGAGCGGTTCAACCCGACCAAAGGATCGATCCCGCCGCGCACGGACGTCCCGGACGACGCGTTCGGTCCGTTCCTCAGCCGACAGATCGACGACTTCGATAACTCGAACACCCAGCCGCCGACCATCGCCCACGGAACGGCGGTCGCGCCGGCGGTGCAGTCCGAGATGGAGGAGGCGTTCGCCAACTTCAACGACAACCTCGACGTCGACACCGCGTACGCGGCGCTCCGAGACGCGTTCTAACGCGTGATGCTCGATCGGCTACGCGTGCTGTTCGACCGAGTACTCCGGTCGCGTTCACGGGGACGGGACGGGGGTGAAACCGCCGGGGGCGACTCGACCGGGCCCGACGAATCCGAAGGGACCGGCGACGCACCCGCGGTTCGGACCGACGGCGGGACGGCCGCCGAGACCGACAGCGTCCCGCTCGCGACGCGGCTACGGCGCAGCCAGTTCCTCGAGTCGATCCCGTTCTGGGGACCGCCCGGGTTCCTCGTGTTGTTGTTCGTGTACGGCGCGATCGGCTGGAACTTCGTTATCTCGTTGACGGGCTGGGAGGGACTCAGACAGCCCGACTACTCCTCGTTGACGACGGAGGCGTACACGACACTGTTGACTGACGCGTCCTTCATCGCGGCGTTCCGGAACACGATCGTGTTGCTCGTCGTGTTCACCGTCCTCTCGCTCGTGCTCGGGCTCGTGCTCGCGATCCTCGTGGATCGAGAGATCCGCTTCGAGAACACGTTCCGGACGATCTACCTGCTACCGATGAGCCTCTCGTTCGTCGTTACGGCGATCTTCTGGTCGTGGATGTACAATCCACGTGTCGGGCTCATCAACGAGAGCATTCGGGGAGTCGTCGGCGTGATCGACACCGTCGTCTTCTGGACGACGGTCGAACTCGGCTTCCTCACACAGGCATGGCTGGCCGACCCACGGTTCAAACTCGCCGCGATAATCTTCGCGTTGATGTGGCAGTTCTCCGGCTACTGCATGGTCGTCTACCTCGCGGGGTTGCGCGCGATCCCGACCGCCCAGTACGAGGCGGCGCGGATCGACGGAGCCTCGGCGGTGCGGCTCTACCGGCGCGTCATCATCCCGCAGCTCCGTGCGTCGACGATGTCGGCGGCGGTGGTGTTGATGGTGTTCGCGCTCAAGGCGTTCGACTTCCTGTTCGTGCTGTTCGGCGTCAACCCGGGCAGCTCGGCGGACATCCTCGCGGTGATGATGTATCGAGTCGCCTTCGACCGACTCCAGTGGGCGTACGGCTCCGCGGTCGCGATGGTGCTGTTCGTGATGGCGCTGTCGGTGATCGGACCGTACCTCTACCTGCAGTACCGGCGGGGTGAGCTATGAGCGGCGACACCGGGGTCAAGGAGACGCCCGACCGCGACGCGGAGGTATCGCTCTTCGACCGGGTCGACCGGATCGACCGCTCCCGGGTCGCGCTGTACGCCGTGCTGCTCGGCATGGTCGCGTTCTACCTCGCGCCGCTCGAATCCGGGCTAATGACGGCGTTCAAAACCACGGACGGGTTCCGGGCGACGACGCCGTTTGCGCCGCCGCCGGCCGGAGAGTTCACGCTCGACGCGTGGCAAGTCGCGTTCCAGCGGCTCTCCACCGGACTCACCAACAGCGCCATGATGGCGATCCCGGCGACGGTGCTCTCGGCGTTCTTCGGATCGATCGCCGCCTACGGGCTGACGAACCTGAACTGGCGCGGCCAGATCGGCGTGCTGACACTGTTCGTCGCTGGCGTGTTCATTCCGTATCAGGCCGTGCTGGTGCCGCTCACGCAGTTCTGGTCGTTCGTCGATCTCGGCGCGCGGATCCCGCTCGCGTTCGTCGACGACTACCAGGGACTGATCAACCTGAGCATCACCCACACCGCCTACGGGATCCCGATCTGTACCGTACTGTTCCGGGCGTACTACGCGACGCTGGACGACGAGATGCTGGAGGCCGCACGGCTGGACGGCGCGTCCGCGATGACGATCTATCGCCGGATCGTGTTGCCGCTCTCGGTGCCGATCTTCGCCGTGACGCTCATCTACCAGTTCACGCAGGTGTGGAACGACCTCCTGTTCGCGATCGTCCTCGTGAGCGATCCGTCGAACCAGGTGGTGACCGTGGCGTTGAACCAGCTACAGGGGTCGTTCGTTCAGGAGTACAACCTCCAGATGGCGGGGGCGTTCATCGCGGCGCTGCCGACGCTCATCGTCTACGTCCTCTTCGGAGAACAGTTCGCGAAAGGCGTCGCAGGTGACACATAATGGCACGACTTGAACTCGACTCGGTGACGAAGCGGTTCGGCGAGGGGGACGGTTCCGTCCTCGCCGTGGACGACGTGAACGTCGACATCGCTGACGGGGAGTTCCTCGTCCTCGTCGGCCCCTCCGGCTGTGGGAAGTCGACGACCCTCCGAATGATCGCGGGGCTCGAATCGATCACGAGCGGCGAGATCAGACTCGACGGCCAGCGGATCAACGAGCAAGCGCCCGCGGAGCGGGACATCGCGATGGTGTTCCAGTCGTACGCGCTCTACCCGCACATGACCGTCCGGGAGAACATGCGGTTCGGCTTAGAGGAGTCGACCGACATGCCCGCAGACGAGCGGAACGCTCGCGTCGAGGAGACCGCGGCGATGCTCGACATCACGGAGCTGCTCGACCGGAAGCCCGGCGCGCTGTCGGGCGGGCAACAGCAGCGCGTCGCGCTCGGCCGCGCCATCGTCCGCGAACCGAAGGCGTTCCTGATGGACGAACCCCTCAGTAACCTCGACGCGAAACTCCGGTCACAGATGCGGACGGAGCTCCAACAGCTGCAGGCGGATCTGGACACCACTACCGTCTACGTCACCCACGACCAGACGGAGGCGATGACGATGGGCGACCGGATCGCGATCCTCGACGCCGGCGAGCTCCAGCAGGTTGCGACGCCGCTCGAGGCGTATCACCGCCCAGCGAACCGTTTCGTGGCGAGCTTCGTCGGTGAGCCGTCGATGAACTTCGTCGACTGCGGCGTCGACGACGGTACGCTCGTCGCCGAGTTCGACGTGCCGGTCGACGGGACGCGGACCGCTGACCTCGGGCTCGGAACCGAGGGGAACGTGGCGGACGATCGGGAAGTGGAGACGGTGCAGTTCCGCTACCCGCTCGGCGCGGACGTCGCCGGGGCGGTCGCCGGGAGCGCGGAGGCGACGCTCGGGGTCCGCCCCGAGGACCTCGTCGTCCGACCGACCGATGACGGCAGCAGCGAACACGGAGGGACTGCCGTCGGGGACGGGACGGGTACGACCGGTCCCCTCGGTGACACCGCAGTCGATCACGTGTTCGACGCGACCGTCAGCGTCGTGGAGCCGATGGGCGACGAGAACGTCGTCCACGTCGCGCTCGACGACGGACCGGAGCTGATCGCGACCGTCGACGGCCTCCGCCGGATCGAGTCGGGAACACGCGTCCGGGTCGGCCTGCCCGAGAACGCGATCCACGTCTTCGATGGCGACTCGGGCGAGGCGGTCCACAACCGCTCGCTCGACGACGCGGAACTGGACGAGCGCCGCGTGTAGCCGCCGGCACGTTCGGCGCGTTTTTCGGGCGGTTCGTCTCTGTCAGTGACGTTCGTCGATACCGACTAGCCGTATCGCTCGCCGTCGACGAGTCCGCGCCGTCGCCACGCCCGGCCGGTCGCGTTGCCGAGGGTCGCGGCGACGACGACCTCGACGTAGAACGCGACGAAGAAGCCGAGGGCGACGGCGTTGAGCGTCCCGTACGCGCCGAC
>NZ_JBHSWW010000145.1:0-6096 GCF_042661865.1 Halorubrum tibetense | reverse complement strand
CGGCGGTGATCGCACGCGAGACCGCGTTCGACCCGGGGCTGGCCGCCAAACGCGGGGTTCCGGAGGGGCCGGCGTTCGGCCGGCTGGCGAACGGCGAGGCGGTCGAGGTCGATGGCAAGACAGTGCGCCCGGTCCAGGTCTCACGCGAGACTCGAGAACGCTTCCCGATCGGCCCGTCCGAGTAGCAGTTCGGATCCCGAACTATCGGGCGTCTCGCTCCCTGATTCTCGTCCGACCCGCGTCAGACGATCGGGCAAAAATAAATACGTCCGGGTCGCAACTGGACCATATAATGGACTCTATCGTTGAGGACGCCATCGACGAAGCCGAGGAGGCCCCGGACGAGGGAGCCGGGGAGCTCGGCGACCCCGCGGACGACGGCCACGCCGGGGCGCCACCACAGACCGGAACGATGACCGACGACGAGCTACAGGACGTCCTCCAAGACCTCCAGACGAACATCACCGTCGTCGGCTGTGGCGGTGCGGGCGGTAACACGGTCAATCGGATGACCGAGGAGGGTATCAAGGGCGCGAAGCTCGTCGCGGCCAACACCGACGTCCAGCACCTCGTCAACATCGAGGCGGACACGAAGATCCTGATGGGCCAGCAGAAGACCCAGGGCCGCGGCGCGGGCTCGCTCCCGCAGGTCGGCGAGGAGGCCGCGATCGAGTCCCAAGAGGAGATCCAAGACGCCATCGACGGCTCCGACATGGTGTTCGTCACCGCCGGGCTCGGCGGCGGCACCGGTACCGGCTCCGCGCCCGTCGTCGCGAAGGCCGCCCGCGAATCCGGGGCCTTGACCATCGCCATCGTCACGACCCCCTTCACCGCGGAGGGCGAGGTCCGACGCACCAACGCCGAAGCGGGTCTCGAACGTCTCCGCGACGTGAGCGACACCGTCATCGTCGTCCCCAACGACCGCCTCCTCGACGCCGTCGGCAAGCTCCCCGTCCGTCAGGCGTTCAAAGTGTCCGACGAAGTGCTGATGCGTTCGGTGAAGGGGATCACGGAGCTGATCACCAAACCCGGCCTCGTCAACCTCGACTTCGCCGACGTTCGCACCGTAATGGAGAAGGGCGGCGTCGCGATGATCGGCCTCGGGGAGTCCGACTCCGAGTCGAAGGCGCAGGACTCCGTGAAGAGCGCGCTCCGCTCGCCGCTGCTCGACGTGGACATCTCCGGCGCGAACTCCGCGCTGGTCAACGTCACCGGCGGCACGGACATGTCCATCGAAGAGGCCGAGGGCGTCGTCGAGGAGATCTACGACCGGATCGACCCCGACGCGCGGATCATCTGGGGCACCTCCGTCGACGAGGAGCTCGAAGGCGAGATGCGGACGATGATCGTCGTCACCGGCGTCGAGTCGCCGCAGATCTACGGCCGGCAGGGTGACGGCGAGGACGCCCCCGCGGCCGCCGAGATGGAAGACATCGACTACGTCGAGTAAGCGCCCGCGACCGACGACGCCCGTCGCGTCGACTCCGATCACCCTCCGAAACTCGCGCTGGTCCGGATATCCACGCCCCTCCCCCTATCGCACGTCCGCCCGCAACACCACGATGTCCACGCCCCGCCCGTCGTTCACCGCCGATCCAGACGCAGTCCCCGATATCGACGAACCGGAGCCGGACACCGACCGCGGGCTCCCCGCGGTCGTCGGCGTCCCCGCCCTCGCGTTCGTCCCGACCGTCGTGAGCCTCGTCGCCGGTGGCGTCCTCGTCGGCGAGCCCGTGACGTGGGACGCCGCGCCCGGAGTCGTTCGGAACGGGATGACCGCTGCCGGCATCGCCGGCGGCTTCCAGTGGCTGGTCGGCCGAGGGGAGTGACGCCGTCCGCGCACTTATCACCCGTGAGAGATAACTCCGGGCAATGGCGAACGGCAGGCCCTCCGGAAGCGACGGCAGTGACGGGAACGACGGTCACGACGACGGCGGACGACGCGGCGGGCTCGGCGGTGGCTCGCTGCTGACGCACCTGCTCACGCGCGGGCTCGTTCTCGCGATCGTCGTCGGGATCGGCTATCTCACTCGACCGCTGTGGCACGGACTCGTGTACAGCGTGCTCTACTCGCCGGGTGCGGCGGTGTTCGGCGGCGGTGCGGCGCTCGCGGCCGTAGTGTTGTGGCTCCTACCGCCAGGGGTCCTCGGCGACGGGGGTGGCGGCGCGTCGCGCGCGCGGCGTCGAATGGACGGGCTGGAGGACTCCGACAACCCGATCGGCCTCCTCCTCGGCATGGACGGGGCGGCCGGCCGGAAACTCCGGCTGTTCGTCGGCGTCCTCGGGGTGCTCGTCGTCGTCGCGTTCCTCGTCGGCGTTCCCGCGGGGGCGCTCGAACAGCGGACGCTGGCACAGTCGACCGTGGCGGACGCGACGGAGCTCGACGAGTTCCCAGAGGCGAACCCTGACAACCCGCGCGTGGTGCCCCGCATGGTCGCGGACGTGACGACCCGCGGCTCCGTCTCCTACCGACAACACCGACTCGGAACGAGCGACATCGCCCGCACGGAGGACGGCTCGCTCGCTTGGTCGTACGCGATCCAACCCGACGGGTTCCGGAACCAGCTGCTCGAGAACCAGCGTGGCGTGCTCGTCACGGATATGACCCGGATGGACGACCGACAGATCCGGGCATACGAGGAGGATTTCACCTACGGCGAGGGGATGCTGTTCCAGCGATCCGCGGACTGGAACCTCAAGACGACCGACTACTTCGCGCGGTACGACGACGACGCGGTCGAGTTCAGCCACGAGGGGCGGCCGTACATGTACTACCCCAAGACGGTCCACGAGTGGCACCTGACGCCGCTACCGCACACGACGCCGACGTGGGATGGCGGGGCGTTGATTCACCCGGATGGGACGATCGAACACCTCACGCCCGCCGAAGCGGCCGACAACGAGGTGTTGGACGGCCAGCGGCTCTACCCCACGACGCTCACGCGCGCCGAGATGGACGCGATGGGGTACCGTAACGGGATCGTCAACCAGCTGCCCGTCGTCGGCGCACACGAGGACGAAGTCGAGGTCGCTCGCCTCCCCGCGGACGCCGACAACACGCAGCCGTTCGTCATCGATCTCGAAGGGGAGCGCATGTCATACGTTACGGCGATGGAGCCGTACGGCGCGGACACTCGCGGGCTCGACGAAGTATGGTTCGCCGACGCCGAAACCGGCGAGTACACCTACTTCGGCACCGGCGACGACACCCTCACCGGTCCGGAACGCGCGATGGGGATCGCTCGGTCGGCGGACTCACGGACTAACTGGGGGCAGAACTTCGTGATCACCGAGCCCGTCCCCGTCACCGTCGACGGCGACCTCTGGTGGCACCTCAAGGTGACGCCGACGGACTTCACCGACGTGACCCGCAACGTGTTCGTCAACGCCGACACGGGTAGTGCCGTCGAGATCCGCGACGATGACGCGGTCCGCGAGTTCATCCGCGGGACGGTGACCGAGGAGGACCTGGGTCCGATCGACGGGGAGGACGGCGACGAGACCGACGACGTCGACGCGATTTACTACGTGCTCGTGACGGACGACAACGGGGAAGTCATCGAGCGGATCCCGGTCGAGCCCGGCCAGGAGACGATCATCGTCGAACCCGACGACGAGCGAGCGGCGGGCAACGAGACGGCGACGGGATAGGTGGCGTCGGACCGCGTCGCGGTTCGGGTCGGTCTGGGTCGGTCCGGGTCAGTGTCGACACCGACGAGGCCGAACCCGACACGCTTGCTGGCCCTCAATCGTCGTCCACGGATGACGACGCCGAACCATCGGTTGGCCTCGTGCTCTCGAGCTGTCCGGTCTCGTAGCCCGTCCAGTCGAACCGATCCTGGAAGTAGATCGCGACGTGGACCAGCGCGAGCAGGACCGGCACCTCGATCAGCGGACCGATGACGGTCGCGAACGCGACGCCGGAGCCGACGCCGAACACCGCAACGGCGACAGCGATCGCGAGCTCGAAGTTGTTGCTCGCGGCGGTGAAGCCGATCGCGGTCGTCGTCGAGTAGTCCGCGCCGATCCCGCGCCCCATCCCGAAGCTCACGAGGAACATCACGACGAAGTAGATCGTGAGCGGGACGGCGAGCCACACCACGTCGAACGGCTGGGAGATGATGTTGTCGCCCTGCGTGGCGAACATCACGATGACGGTGAACAGCAGCGCGAGTAGCGTGAGGGGGCTGATCTTCGGCACGAACTGCTCTTCGTACCACTCTTCGCCTTTCGAGCGGACGCCGCCAAGGCGAGTCACGACGCCGCCGGCGAACGGGATCCCGAGGAAGACCGCGATCGCCCAGAACACCTGCTGGACGGTGATGTCGAACGCACCGATCCCGGCGACCATCGCGTCGAGTCCGAGGATCGGCGGCAGGAACAGCGCGAAAAACCAGATATAGACGCCGTACGTAAGGATCTGGAAGACGCTGTTGAACGCGACCAATCCGGCAGCGTACTCGCTGGAGCCGTCCGCGAGGTCGTTCCAGACGAGGACCATCGCGATACACCGGGCCATACCGATGAAGATCAACCCGAGGAAGTACTCGGGCCGCGCGGGGAAGGCGGGGACGATCCCGCTGAAGAAGATCACCGCGAGCGCGAACATGACGGTCGGGCCGATGAGCCAGTTCTGGATCAGGCTCAGGGAGAGCACGCGCCATTGGGAGAACACCCGCGGGAGCTGGCGATAGTTCACCTTCGCGAGAGGCGGGTACATCATCGCGATCAGGCCGATCTCCACGAGGTGGTACTCCTGGATCGGGTCGACGACCCCGGGAGCGACGTAGCCGAGTCCGACGCCGATCCCCATCGCGAGGAAGATCCAAACGGTCAGGTACTTGTCGAGGAAGTCCATCGACCGCGGATCGCCACAGTCCGGACAGCCACAGTCCGGACCGTGTTCGTGGCTGGTGTCGCTCACGATGCCATCACCTCCCTGATACTCGTGCGGTTCGACGAGGAGCGATACGCAGCAGTCGGATACGAGGTATGGTTCATTAGTTCGGTGAAACGGAGATCCTGAGGACGGCTACTCTTCGGCGGCGATCACGTCGAGCTGGACGTCCGCACCACCGGGGAGCGAGCAGACGCCGACGACGGTTCGCGGGGGGAGCTCGACGTCGTCGAACCGCGACGCGTACACGTGATCGACCGCCTCCGCGGCGCTCGGATCGGTGAGCTGGATCTCCAGTTTCATCACGTCCCCGAACGTGAGGCTCCGGTTGTCGGCGAGCGCGGATTCGAGGTTGTCGAGTGCCGTCGAGAACTGTTCTTCGATTGAATGATCACTCAACACGTCACCGTCGATTACGGGGAGAATACCCTCGAAAAACCGGAGATCGGACGAACCGGTTCGTTTCCCGAACGCGCCGATGTTTCCGGTTCCGTCGCGCTGTCGCCTGCTTTCGTTGCTCAGTTCGGGGTCGATGTCCATCGTGTCACGGTGCTCGTCCGCCCGCTCGGTTTCGGTCGTCTGTTGCTCCATAATAGATGAACAGTTGCTCATATATTAAAACTCTTCGAACCGGTACGAGTCGGACGCTGAACGGGAGTTCCGAACCACTGGAACAGTGATCGGGAGTATCGGATGCGCTCGGGCCAAAGCCGAACCGGCCGTCGTCTCCGGCCAAGAATTCAGTATCGGACTGGCTCCACAGTGATAACGGCGGACTCGAACGCTCCGGGACGGGCGTCTCGCAGCCCGGTCCCGAGGGCGTTCAGGACGAGTACGTTTCGGTCAGCGACACCGTATCGAACGGGAGCAGGCGTTTCGCGTCCCGGACGAACGCCCGGAGCCGTCGATCGCGTTCCGGTGACGGATCAGTTGCGACGACGGAGACGGCGAGTTGATCGTCGGTGGCGGTCGCTTCCGCGTCGAGTCCGTGGAGCGCGAGGAGCCCGTCGACCCGGTCGTCGCCGGTCACCAGCGTCTCGACCGTCACCTCGTACTCCAACGTGACGCCCGCGAGCGGGTGGTTGTAATCGAGGTGTGCGGTCTCGCCGTCGACGGACTCGATCACGCACTCGCGGCCGGCGACGGAGACGGTTCGGCCGGCCTCGCGTCGATCCGCCGGGAGCAGCGAGGCGGGCACG
>NZ_JBHSWW010000144.1:0-10333 GCF_042661865.1 Halorubrum tibetense | reverse complement strand
CACAACGCGGTCGCCCGGTTCGTCGCCAACGCGGGAACCGAGGTGGGGTTCGCGTGACCCGGCTCGACCGCTCGCGCCAGTCGTTCGTCGAGCTCGCCACGGACGCCGATAGACCCGTCGTCGTCCGTGCTGCCGCGGCGCTCGACCCGGAGACGACGCCGCTGACCGCCTACGCGACGCTCGTCGGGGGGAGCGACTACGGGTTCCTCCTCGAATCGGGACAGAAGGTGGCCTCGAGCGACCCGGACGGCGCGTTCACCGCCGGCGGGAAGGCGGACAAACACGCCCGGTACTCGTTCGTCGGGTACGACCCTGAGGCGGTCGTCTCGGTCCATCCGGATCGGACGGACGTGACACGGCTCGGGCCAGCGGCCGACCTGATAGCGGGAGTCGACGGGAGCGGAAACGGGGACGTCGTCGACCGGATCCGCACGGCGTTCCCGGACGTGACGCGCCGTGGGTTCCCCGAGACGGACCGACAGATCCTCTCCGGCGGGTTCGTCGGCTTCCTCGCGTACGAGGCGGTGTACGACCTCTGGTTGGCGGAGGTGGGAATCGACCGACCCGAGACCGAGTTCCCCGATGCCGAGTTCCTGTTGACGACGCGGACGGTCGTCTTCGACGAGGTGGACGGGAGCGTCGAACTCGTCTTCACGCCCGTGATCGGCGAGGACGACGATCCTGGGGCGGTGTACGACGAGCTCGCGGCCGAGGCCGAGCGGGTTGCCAGCGCGCTCGCCGACGCCGACCCGCCGGACCCCGACGGGATCCGGGTACGTGAGGAGACGGCCGACCCGCAGGCGGCCTACGAGGACGCGGTACGGACGGCCAAACGGCACGTCCTCGACGGCGACATCTATCAGGGCGTGATCTCACGGAGCCGCCGGCTCCGCGGGGACGTCGATCCGCTCGGACTGTACGCGGCGCTCCGCGACGTCAACCCCTCGCCGTACATGTACGTGTTAAAACACGACGACCGGAGCATCGTGGGGGCGAGCCCGGAGACGCTGGTCTCGGTGAAGGACGACCGGGTCGTCTCGAACCCGATCGCGGGCACCTGTCCCCGCGGGACGAGCCCCGTCGAGGACCGCCGGTTGGCCGGCGAGATGCTCGCGGACGGGAAGGAGCGTGCCGAGCACACGATGCTCGTCGACCTCGCGCGCAACGACGTTAGGCGAGTGTCCGCTCCGGGGACGGTCCGCGTCGAGGAGTTCATGAACGTGTTGAAGTACAGCCACGTCCAGCACATCGAGTCCACCGTGACCGGCACGCTGGCGGCGGACGCCGACCCCTTCGACGCGACGCGGGCGGCGTTTCCCGCCGGAACGCTCACCGGCGCGCCGAAAGTGCGCGCGATGGAGATCATCGACGACCTGGAGACGACGCCGCGGGAGGCGTACGGCGGCGGCGTCGGCTACTACTCGTGGACCGGCGACGCGGACTTCGCCATCGTCATCCGAACAGCCACGATCCGCGAAGGTGTCGGCGACCGAGCCGAGGACGAGCTGACGGTTCGGGCGGGTGCGGGCCTCGTCGCCGACTCGGACCCAACTGCGGAGTACGAGGAGACCGAACAGAAGATGGAGGGCGTCCTCGCTGCCGTCGACCGGATCAGGGAGTCGGCGTCGGACGGAGCAGAGATCGGTGGTGTCGGCCGATGAAGGTCGTGATCGTCGATAACTTCGACTCGTTCACGTACAACCTCGTCGAGTACGTCTCCGAGTTGTCGCTCGACGGCGAGAACGGCGGGATAGGAACCGATAGCGACGGCCTCGCGGGGGAACCGATCGACATCGCCGTCCACAAGAACACCGTGTCGCTGGAGACTATCGAGGCCGAATCCCCGGACGCGGTGATCATCAGTCCCGGGCCGGGACACCCGAAGAACCGGCGGGACGTCGGGGTGACCGCACCGGTCCTGCGGGAGCTCTCGCCGACGGTCCCGACGCTCGGGGTCTGTCTGGGGCTGGAGGCGGCGGTCCACGAGTACGGTGGGACCGTCGGCCACGCACCGGAGCCGATCCACGGCAAGGCGTTTCCGGTCGACCACGACGGGGAGGGGGTGTTCACGGGGCTCGAGCAGGGGTTCCGAGCGGGACGGTACCATTCGCTCGTCGCGACCGAGGTGCCGGACGTCCTCGACGTGACCGCGACGACGGACCACGACGGCGAGTCCGTCGTCATGGGGGTTCGGCACCGTGAACACCCGATCGAGGCCGTTCAGTTCCACCCGGAGAGCGTTCTCACTGCCGTCGGCCACGACGTGATCCGGAACTTCCTCTCGTCGGTCGAGTCGGGAGCCGCTCCTGGATCGCCGACTCGGTGACCGGCCGACAGCCGGTTGATCGGCCGATCGCGCTGTGAGTGCCCGCTTCCGACGTCGATCACGTCGCGTCGCGCGACGCCAATCCGACGAGGTGGCCGACTTCGGGGAGGATCAGCTCCTCGACGCCGAGTCGAACCGCGTTCTCCGACCCCGGGAGACAACAGACGACCGTCCCGTCCGCGATCCCGCCGGTCGCCCGCGACCCCACCGTTCGCGTGCCGACCTCGTCGTAGGAGAGGCGTCGGAACAGCTCGCCGAACCCGGGAAGCCGCTTCTCGAAGAGCGGGCGGACTGCCTCCGGTGTGACGTCGTCGGGTGTCACCCCCGTTCCGCCGGTCGTGACGATGACGTCCGTGTCCTCGCGACGGGCGAGCCGGTCGACGGTCCCTTGCACCCCGTCAAAGTCGTCGTCGACGAGCTCGCGGACCACGACGTCGTGGCCGACCGACTCGAACAGCTCCACGACCCGATCGCCAGAGACGTCGTCCTCCAGCGACCGGGAGGTGGAGACCGTCACGACCGCGGCGGTGACCGTCCCGGCGTCGTGATGGTGGTGGCCGTGATCGTCGTGGTGCTCGTCGTCGCTTTCGGTAGTGTGGCCGTGATCGTCGCCCTCGTCGTGATCGTGGTCGCTCATGAACCCCCGTTCGGCCGCGTTCAACAAAACAGGAGGCGTTTTCCACCGCCGGTCGTTCGGACCTACGGCCGGTCGGACCTACGGCCGACCGTTCCTCCTACGGCCAATCGTCCCGACTCGATTCGGCAGGTTCGTCCGCCTGATCGGGCGTAGTAAGCGTCCATCCCGCGGCCTCCGCAGCGTCCTCGACGTGGAGGAACTCCCAGCCCGTCGCCTCCGCGACCGTCTCGTCCTCCTTATCGATGCCGACGAAGACGTGCCGATCGGTGTCGAACTGCCCCCGGATGTTTTCCAAGCTCTCCTCGACGCCGCGTGGCCCCGAGAAGAAGTCCTGCCGCACGCGGTGTTTTCGGGTGAAGTTGGTGACGACGTACGTGGGCTTCTCGCTGACGACGCCGACGTACTCGGTCCACTGCCGGGCGCTGTTGAACACGGCGTTGGGGTCGGCGAGCGTCTTCAACGCGTCCAGCTCGAACGCCAGCGTCATGTCGCTTGATCCACCGCTATCCATACACGACGGTTCCACGCGACGGGCGAAAACAACTTCGTTTCGTCCGAAGCGGCACCGGGCGACTCAGCGGGCTCGGACCACGTAGTAGTCGGTGAACTTCACGACGTCCCCGTCGTCGAGACCGCCCGGCTCCGGGGCCGTCCAGGGTCGTCCCGCCAGCTCGATGATCGCCGCTTGCGCGTCCTCGCCGAGCTCGTCGTAATGCCGGACTCGCGCGTCGGACGGGACGGTGCCGGTACGCCGAAGTCGCATCCGTCGGCCCTGTTCTCGGAGTGGCATATGATACCAAACAACACGATCGATCATAAACGTTGCGGCAGCGACATCCGAAACACATGCGGGACCACCCCCTACCGTGACCGGGGCGCCTCACGGTTCGCCGCCGTCCCGCCGCGGCAGCGTCACGCTGACGACGCTTCCGCGGGGCTCAGCGTCCCGTACAGTCGCCGACCCCCCGGACTGCTGGAGCACCCAGTACACCATCCACAGCCCCAGTCCGCTCCCGTGATACAGCGCGTCGACGGCCTGTCCGGTCTCCAACACGTCACGGTCCATCCCGGTAAGTCCGGGCCCGTCGTCCGTGATCCGGACCTCCACGGACCCGTCGTGAACCGCGACGGCGACTTCCACGGCCGGTTCGTCGCCATCGTGGTGGATCACTGCGTTCCGGATCAATTCCGCGATGGCCCGGTCGATCCAGTCGGTCGCGGACACGACCACTTCCTCGTCGGGGAGCGCGGTCGATACCCGCGCCGCGGGGAACTCCGACCCCATGGCCTCCGCGAGTCGTTCGGCCATGGTGACGATCTCGACGGGACCCGTATCCGGCGGGTCGCTCAGCACCTCGGTGATGTGATGGGCCTTCTCACTCGTCGTCAACAGCTCGTTCGCCCGGGAGACGATCGCGTCCGCGGCCGACTCGGGCGCAGTCGATCCCGTCGCGTGGTCCGAGCCGTCACCGTCGGATTCCACTTCGGCCCGTCCGCCCGATTCGGCGATCTGCTCAGCTCGACCCCGGATCACCGTCAGCGCGTTTCGCAGGTTGTGCTGGAGCACGCGGTCCACGACCCGGAGCTGTCGGGCCCGGTTCTCGCTATCCGTCACGTCCCTGAGAACGCCGACGACACCGCCGACACCCTCGTCGTTGCCCGCGTCGAGCGGGTAGTATCGCACGTCGAACGTACGCGTCCCGCGTTCGGGGTGCGTCCGTGTCGTCCGGTACTCGACGGACCGACCACGTAGTGCCCGATTCACGTTCCGCTTCACCTCCGGGAACTGTTCTTCGTCGATCACTTCGGCGAGCGAGAGCCCATTCACGTCCTCCGCATCGATCCCGTGATACGACCGGTACCGACGGTTCGCGAACAGGAACCGCCCGTCACGATCGACTGCGGCGATGAGGTCGGTCGCGCCGTCGACGGCACGCTCGAACTGTTCCAGCTCGGTCTCCCGAGCCTTCATTTCGGAAACGTCACGGCAGATCGCGAACGTTCCGACGAACTCCCCGTCCGCGTCGTAGTAGGGGTATCGCCGAGTGCTGAACGTCGCCTCCCGGCCGCTCCGCTCGAACGTCGGCGACGTCTCGTACGCCACGGGGTCCTCCGTCTCTAGCACCTCCTGTCGCCGCGCCTCGATGAACGCCGCGGTCTCCGGGCCCATGAACGCGAACTCGTCGGTTCCGTACAGGTCTTCCCGGGGGATCCCCGCGAACTCGCTCACCGCCTCGTTGAGTAGTTCGAACTCCCCGTCGAGGTTCTGGAGGAGGATCGGGTCGTCGAGCTGCTCGACGATGTCGCGATACTGCTTGAGCCGACCCTCGGTGGCTTTGCGTTCCGTCACGTCCGTCTGGATCGCGACGTATCGGGAGACTTCGCCCTCGTCGTCGAGCACTGGAGCGATAGTCTGGTGAGCGTGGTACTGCTCGCCGTTCTTCCGGCGGTCGATGATCTCCTCTTCCCACACTTCCCCGTCGCTTATCGTCTCCCACAGCGAGGAAAAGTAGGCCTCGGGCATCTCGCCGGAGTTGAGTATCGCCGGCGTCCGCCCGATCGCCTCCTCGGCATCGTAGCCGGTGTGTTCCGAGAACGCCGGATTGACGTACTCGATCGTCCCGTCCGTATCCGTGACGTATATCGCGTGTCCGGCGTGTTCGACGAGGTTCCGGAACGTTTCGAGGGCTCGTGGCTCGCCGTCGACCACGCCGTCACGGAACACGCCGGTGTACACGACGGCCCCGTCGATCCGGTGTTCGTGGAATCGGACAGAAAAGCGCATCCGGCTACCGTCCGCCCGGGTTATGGGGAACACGAGGTCGTCGAGATGCGTGAGACACGACACCTCCTCGAGGCGGCCACGGAGCGACCGGACTCGCGGCCCGTCGTCGTCGGGGAGCAGCTGCCCGATCGGGCGTCCGACGAGCTCCTCGGGAGCGTATCCCAGCGTCGTCTCGACTGCCGGGCTCGCGTAGGCGACGACTCCATCGTCGTCGATCGAGATCACCGGGTCCGAACAACCCGTCCTCCGTCGGAGCCGAGACGTCGTCCGGGGTCTTATGTGCCATATGTTAGACAACGACGCGGCCGAGCGATGAAAAGCTCGCGGTCGGCGCGCCCAAGCTGTCCCGTGCTACCACTCTGTCGTCACTCCCGGGCTGTCACTGCTCGGTCGTTGCCGCGAGGTCGTCGACCTCGAACCCGGGCTCCATCAACAGCTCCGTCTGTCCCCGCACGTCGCGCCCCTCGCGCATCAGCCGTTTGAACGCGGACTGCGGGGAGAGGTCACCGATCAACACGCCGCCCACGACCCGCCCGTCCTTCAGCGCGACCCGCCGCCACTCGCCGTCCCCGGTCGTCGCCTCGACGGAGTCGTCGCCGAGGGTCGGGTGCCCGAAAGAGAGGAACGGGAAGTCGAAGTGAGTGATCGAGTACGACGACACCCACTCGAACCGCTCGCTCTCGTAGTCGATCATGTTGCGTGCGGCGATCGTTCCCTGCTCTTTTGCCGACCCCCACGCGCCGTTTTGCGCCTGTTCGCCAAGGATGACGTCGTAAAACCGCGTGATGTCGCCGGCTGCGAACACGTTTTCGACGTTCGTCCGCATGTACTCGTCGACGACGATCCCGTCGTCCACTTCGATCGGCGTCCCCTCGACGATCTCGGTGTTCAGGTCGAGCCCGATCGCGACACCCGCGAAATCACACTCGTAGCGCTCGCCGTTCGGATCGACAGCGGCCTCGACGTGGCCGTCCTCGTTGACCTCGAAATGGTCAACGCCGGAGTCGAAGACGGGTTCGACACCCCGCTCGCGCATCGCCTCGTGCATGATCTCTGCGCCCTCGTTCGAGAGGGCGTAGCGCCACCAAGAGTCCCCGCGCATCAGGTATTTCGCTTCGACGTCCTGTTCGCCGCAGATCGCCGCGAAGTCGATGCCGAGCAGCCCCGCGCCGACGATGACGCCCCGGTCCGCGCCCTCGACGCTCTCTTTGATCTTCCGGGCGTCCTGGAACGTCCAGAAGTGGTGGATCCCGTCGGCGTCCGCGTTCTCGACGGGGAGCTGTTGGGGGGTCCCGCCGATCGCTAACAACAGCTTGTCGTAGCCGAACGTCTCCCCGTCGTGGGTTCGGATCTCGTCGTTCTCGACATCGATGTCGACGACGACGGTGTCGAGCCGGAGGTCGACGTCGTGGTCGTCGTACCAGGACTCGTCGTGGATCGAGATCGGTGCTTCAGGGAGCTTCCCCTTCGCGTACTCCTTGATCAGGATCCGGTTGTAGAGGGACTCACCCTCGTCCGTGATGACCGTGATCTCGGCGTCCGGCGCTTCCTGGCGGAGGGTCTCGGCCGCGGACGCCCCCGCGATCCCGTCACCGATGATCACGTACGAATCGCTCATGATCGGCCGTTCGGATTCGGGGGTAAAGTGGGTTGTCATCCGTCTCCCCGTTCGTGATAGAACCGCATAGACGGAGTTTAGGGGCCCTTATACAGTCGTTTTCATAGCGAATGGAGAGTATAAAAGGCGATTCATCCACGTGGGCGACCTGCGCCGCTTCCGTCTCGGCTCCGTCGGCGTGACGCCACAGATTCAAGGTCGTTCACGCCCAATTCGTCGTATGAAGATCCGGCAGAACATCCGTCACTGGGCCGCGAAGAAGGCGTTGACGACGCCGGTCGTCGGCGACGTCGCCAACGACAAACTCGTCGACCTCCACACGAGCATCTTCCTCAACAAGGCGGACGAGTCGCGCCGGGAGGAGCGGCGCGAGCACCTCGACGACTTCTTCGACGCGACGATGGACACGTACGTCGCCGCGCTCGAAGCCGGGTTCCCGGAAGCGAAGGCCCGCGAGATCACCCATATCCAGGCCAACTTCGACTTCTTCAACCACGGGTGGACCGAGATGATGGAGATCCCGGCCGACGAGTTGGAAGAGCACTTCCGCCGGTACGAGGGGTTCTTCACGGACCACGGGATCACGATCGACGACCCGCTCGGGGCGTTCCTGCCGGTCGAGGGCGTCGCGAACGCGCCGGAAACCCCCGACCGACTCGCGGAACCGGAGTACGAGAACGCGCTCGCCGGCTTCGCCGACGACGTGTACGTCGAGACGGATGACGGCGAGACCGTCGTCGGCGGGGACGGGACGGAGCCGGAGGAGGTCGACCCCGCAGCCGCGCCGGGGCTCGACGAGGACGAAGCCAGCGCCTGAACGACGAAACCAGGACTTGAGCGACGAAGCCAAGACTTGAGCGACGAAGCCAGGACTCGAGCGAGGATCCCGGCTGTTGAGAGACGACCCGGCTCCTGAACTCCCGGAAGTCGACGTCGTCGGAGTGTCTACTTTTATCACGGGCGGGGGCGATCGGCCGGTATGAATCGCGGTCAGTCGTTCCTCCTCCTGTTGATCGCGGCGGTCGCGGTCCTCTCGCTTCTGATCGTCTTCCCGTTCATCGAATACGTCATCGCCGCGGTCATCCTCGCATACGTCCTCTTTCCGTTCCACGAGTTCCTCGCAGAGCGGCTCGAGCCGTTAGCGGAGGGCCACGGCCCGATAACGGGTCGAGCGGTCGAGATGGCCTCCGCGGTGACGCTGATACTCGGGTCGCTGGTCGCCGTGATCCTCCCGCTCGTGTACATCTCGTTCGTGTTTATCGAGGACCTCACCGCGATCGCGACTGGTGAGAGCGATATCGACGTGGCAGCGATCGAAGCGCGCGTCGTCGAACTCACCGGCGAGGAGTTCGACATCGAAGGGTGGCTCGTGACGACGGGAGACGTGCTCCTCGACACCCTGTTCGGCGGGTTGAGCGGCGTGCTCACGAGCGTTCTCCGTGCCTCGCTCGGCTTGGTGCTCGCGCTCTTTTTGGTGTACTACGCGCTGATGGACGGCCCCGGATTCGTCGCGTGGCTCCGGTCGATGATACCGCTTCCCGCCGATGTCACCGACGACCTTTTCGAGAAAGTGGACGCCACCACCCGCGGCGTCGTGATCGGCCACATCTCCGTTGCGCTGTTACAGGCGATCATCGCCGGCCTCGGGCTCTGGGCCGTCGGGATCCCGAACGTCGTCTTCTGGACGTTCGTGATGGCTATTCTCGCACTGTTACCGCTCATCGGCGCGTTCCTCGTTTGGGGGCCGGCCGCGGCGTATCTCGTCGTGATCGACGAGGTGACCGCCGGGATCCTGCTGGCGGCCTACGGACTCGCCGTCGTCTCGATGGTGGACAACTACGCCCGACCGATCGTCATCGACCAGCAGGCCCACCTTAACCCCGGGGTCATCCTCGTCGGCGTGTTCGGCGGGATCTACTCCATCGGCTACACCGGACTCTTCGTCGGCCCCATCGTCATCGGCGTCCTCGCCGCGACGCTGGAGACGTTTCGAGAGGATTACGACGCGATCTGAGCGGTTTCGGTGCCGGTGTGATCCCTTGACGCGGTTACCTCGACTCCGCGTTCGTCCCCCACGACCACCCATCCGGCTCGGGCGGGGGCGTCCCATCGAGGGCCGCCTCGCCGGCCGCGACCCCGGCGGCGACGCGCGCGCCGATCGCGGTTCCGAATCGATCGGCTTCGCTCCCCGGACCCGCATACGCGATCCGGCCGAACCCCGCATCGCTGAGGTCGACCGGGATCGGCCAGTCTCCCCGGGCCTCGTCCCTCGTCGAGCCGCTCCGAGGGACGACCGCAGCGCACGGGTCGGTCGCGACCCGGACGGACCGGACGGACTCCCGTGAGAACGACGGGAACCGATCCGACAGCGCGGCGAGCCACGACGCCCGAACCCCCTCGTCGCTCACACGCTCGTCGTCACCCCCTCTGCTACCGACTCCCCGACCGACGAGGTACAGCAGGTGATCGCCGCCGTACCGGGTCGGCGGGACTGCGTTCGTGTGTTCGACGAGCGTCCCGAACGGGGCGTCGCCGTCGGGGATGAGCCGCCACACGTCGGTCACCGGGTCGGTCGTCGTCACGAGCGCGCAGGTCCGCGCCAGCGGGTCGACCCCGACGGTCGTCCCGATGACCCGTTCAAGCTCTCTCGGGCCTGTCGCGAGAACGACTCCGTCGGCTTCGAGCTGTCGGGTTCTCGCGTCGTCGGTGACGGAGACGGTCACCGGGGAACCGCCGTCAACGGAAGCGGAGTCGCCGTCAACGGAAGCGGGGTCGCCGTCAACGGAAGCGGGGTCGCCGTCCACGGAAGCGGGGTCGCCGTCCACGGAAGCAGGGTCGCCGTCCACGGAGCCGAGGCCGGCGTCGTCGAAGGCGGAGTCGTCGCTCGCGGCGGGAGTGTCGACGTCCACGACGCGGACGTTCCGGCGGATCCGCCCGTCGCCGATCGTCTCGATGAGCGCCTCCACG
>NZ_JBHSWW010000143.1:0-6121 GCF_042661865.1 Halorubrum tibetense | reverse complement strand
AGCGCGCGGAGCCGCCCCCGGTCGCCGGTCACCTCCGAGGCGAGGAGTTGTGCGATCCGGACCCCGTCTGTCAGCCGCTCCTCGACCATCACTCGCCCCCCGCGAGCTCCGCGCGCACGTCCTCGGCGAGCCGGTCGACCGCCGCTCCCTGCTCTTTCGCGTAGAGGACTGCCGCCGCCTCGATGGTGATCGCGAGCGCCCGCTGGCGCTCGTTGATGGCGGCGACTGCGCGCTGCTTCTCGACGCCGGCGTCGACGATGGCGTCGAGGGCGGTCTCGAACGTCGACTGCTCGCGTAACACCTCCTCGGACGGGCGGAACTCCTCGGGGACCGTTACGTCAGCCGGGTCGAAGCGGGCCACGAGATCGCCGTCCTCCTCCTCGACGAGCCCGCGCCCAACCGCCACGTCGACGAGGCGCTTCGCTTGGTCGGGAGAGAACCACTCGCGCTCCAGCGACAACGCAACCACGAACTCACCCTCGCCGAGCCGCTCCGTCGCGTGCCGCTGGAACGGGGCGGCCACGGTGGCTTCGAGGCTCATGTCCGAACGGGGGCTACCGACCGGGGTAAACGTACCGGAGCGGGACGGGACGACGCGGTCGGACACCGGTGGACGGTCGAGCAGTGACGGACGGTCGAACGGTTGCGGACGGTCGAGCGCTGCGGTCCGTGCGGAGCCGTGTCGCGGCGGGCGGGAAACGGACGCGCTTATACGCCTCGGCCGGGTACGCCGGGGTATGATATTCGAGGGCCTCCCGACGACCCCCCGCTCGGAGGAACTCGTCGACAAGGCGTTCTCCCGGGCCGCACGCGCGGGACGCGCCAAGCGCGGCCACGAGGCCCAGGAGTCGATGCTCCGGACCGCCGGCAACGTCCTCTCGGACAACTTAGAGAACGTCGTCGTCTCCTGGCCGGATTTCGGCTTCGACGTCGACCCGTTCTACTACGAGCTCGCCGACGCGATCGTCGACGTCGACCGGCTCCGACAGGCGCTCTCTCAAGTGATGTGGGCGAGCCGGCAGATCGAGGAACTCCGCGACGAGTACACGACCAAGATCCGCAATTCCGACGTCGACACCGCCCGGAAACACCGAAAGCAGGCGTTCGCTCGGATGGCGGACATCATGGACCAGATCGAGGATGATCTCCGCTACATCGGCGACTCTCGCGACGACCTCCGTGACCTCCCCGACATCCGCCCGGACGAGCCCGCGATCGTCGTCGCCGGCTACCCTAACGTCGGCAAGTCCTCGTTCGTGAACCGCGTCACGCGCGCCTCGAACGAGATCGCCGAGTATCCCTTTACGACCCGCGGCGTTCAGGTCGGCCACTTCGAGCGCGACCGCGTCCGGTACCAGATCGTCGACACGCCCGGCCTCCTCGACCGGCCCGAGGAGGAACGGAACGACATCGAGAGGCAGGCCGTCAGCGCCGTCTCCCACCTCGCCGACGCGGTGCTGTTCGTCCTTGACCCCTCCGGCGACTGCGGCTACCCCCTCGACGTGCAGCTCGAGCTCCGCGAGGAGGTCCGTGCGCTGTTCGACGAGTCGATACCGCTGATCACGGTCGCGAACAAACACGACCGGTTCGACGCGGTTCGCGCGGAGGCCGTCGACGCGACGATGAGTATCACCGAGGACGAGAACGTCGAGCACGTCCTCGATATCGTCGTCGACGCGGTCGACTACGACGCCGGGTTGCCGACGCGGGACGCCGAGGAGTAGCTACCGATTTCGTGTCGTCCGGTCCGGTTTCATCCCTCCGGATCGTCTCGTGTCGTCCCCCCGGTTTCGCGTCGAGCGTCCTGGCAGTTTGGAGTCGGCCGCTCGTTACCCCGCACGACAGCTCCGGCTGCCGACCCGGACTATTTCGTGTTCCGCTCTCCGCCGTCGTCCCCGTCATCGTTGCTGTCGCTCCAATTTCCGGTCGGTTCCGCTTCGTCGCTTTCGCCTCGGTCCTCGTGATCGGCGATCACCGCCTCTTCGGTCGGGTACTCGTCGCCGTCGGGGTCGTCCGTCCGCGTCGCGGGCGCATCGGTCGCCTCTGCCACCTCGCTGCCGGGGCGCTCCTCCCCCACGGATTCGACGTCCGTCGTCGCCCCGGTCTGCCGTCGGCCGCCGCCGAACAGCCGCTCACGGAGCGAGCGGCGTTGCGGCCGCTCCGCGAGTAACAGCGAACAGTCGATATCGTCGATGATGTCCAGATGGAGGGCGTTCGAGACGAGCCGCGAGAGAACGCCTTTCTCCGTCGCTCCGATGACGACGAGCGTGTTCTCCCTCGCCGCCTCGACGATCGCCGTCTCGACGTCGCCGCCGTCGTCGACGATCCGGTTCGCCTCCTCGAGGTCGTGCTCCGCCGCCCACGAGGCGAGGAACGCCTCCCCCTCCGAGCGGTCCGCCGCGTCGTCGACGACGTGGAGGAGCGTCACCTCCGCGTCCGCGGTCCGCGAGAGGGTGCTCGCGACCTCCGCGCTCAGCGCGGAGTCCGGCCCGCCGGCGGTCGGAAGGAGGATCCGGGAGGTGTCGAACTCGCGGTCGTTCAAGATCAGGAAATCACAGGGGAGCTGGTTCGTCAGCTCGTCTATCGGCCGCTCCGCGCGTGCGGCGCTCCACAGGTGGTTGTCGCTCCACCCCATCAACACGGCGTCCGGGCGGGTCCGTTTGGCCATGGTGAACACCTCCTCGAACGAACGGTGGGAAACGACGGTCGAGCTCGACACCTCGACGTCGTATTCGCCCGCGGTCTCCCGGAGCGCCGTCAGTCCCGATTCGGAGACGTCGACGACCTGTCCGGAATCTCGCGACACGGACATCCGTCGTGG
The DNA here is from genome assembly GCF_042661865.1 of Halorubrum tibetense. Classification (GTDB taxonomy): domain Archaea; phylum Halobacteriota; class Halobacteria; order Halobacteriales; family Haloferacaceae; genus Halorubrum; species Halorubrum tibetense. The sequence goes on along the minus strand of NZ_JBHSWW010000143.1, from coordinate 3,300 downwards.
TGCCTGCACGACGTGGACCATGTGGACGTGTCCGTCCTCGTGATCGCTCGCGATCCGGCTCGCGAGCTCCACGATGGGAGCGTCCGTTCGCGGGTTCGTCACCGGGACCATCACGCGATACCCCTCGTCGGCGAACAGCGTCGCCTCCGCGGTGTTGAGGATGGGGACGTACGAGCGGCCCGCTGCCCGTCCGAGCAGCCACTCCGGAACGGAGAGCCGGCGAGACATCCCTTCGAACCGGGCGTTCTCCAGCCGCTCCTCGCTCGTGTGGAAGTAGTTCACCAGCGTGACGAGGACCACGCCGCCGGCGGTGTTGCCGAGCAACACCGGTAACACGAACTCCACCATCCCCACGTAGAGCCCGAGTGTCCCGACGAACATCAGGAACAGGGCCTCCGTGAAGGAGACGACGACGTGATACAGGTTCCCGAGCGGGATCGCGAGGAACGCCAGATACACCACGAGCGTTCGGGTCACGGTGTCCGTCGTCGCGAAGCCGACCCAGACGACGCCGGCGACGATGAGACCGGCGATGGCGGCCTTGAAGAACAGCGCCCACCAGTCCGTGTCGACACCGGACTGTGAGATCGACATCGCGACGTCCATCACTTCCGGCGAGAAGACGCCCGTATACGCCAACACGACCGCGCCGAACGCGCCGCCGACGAAGTTCCCGGCGAGCACGATACTCCAGTGTCGAAGCAGGGTCGGGAAACTGGCGAGCCGCTCCAGCGTCAGTGCGACGGGCGGAAGCGTGTTTTCCGTGTACAGCTGGTACCCGCCGATGATGATGTAGATGAACCCGAGCGGGTACAACAACACGCTCAGTATCGGGTGACCGTTTGTCGCCTCCGTCATCGAGGCGTACAACAGGAACGTGATCGTGATCGCGAGCCCCGCCGCGATCCCGCTGAAGAACAGCTCCCGGCCGCCCGAGGTCACTTCCTCGTCGGCGGCGGCGATGATACGCTGGAACACTTCGTCCGAGGAGAAGCGATCTCGAACGGCCTCGCCGACCGCCGGTGCGCCGCTCCGGGACCGCTCGACTACGTCCCGCATCGAGTCGTCGGGTCGTTGCTGATCGCTTACTGGAGTACCGAGCGTCCCCCGAGTAAAAATGGGTTGGCCTTGCCACGTGCTCGCGTCGCCACGCTCAGTCCCCCGACGCTCGGGCGGTCGCGTTCACGCCCGGTCGACCGTCATCACGCGCACCTCCACGTCCACGCGCTCGCCGGTCACCGCCTCGATCCGCGTGTCGAGTCGGCCCGCGATCCCCTCGACGGCCGTCCCGGGTGGTGCGCCGACCGTGACAACGACCCGGTCCGTCGAGAGCGGCGGCACCGTTCCGGTCCGCTGGACGTCCAGATCCAGCAGCTCCAGCTCGTCGTCGATAGCCGCCAGCTCGTCGTCGACAGCGTCCCGTATCTCGGCCTCGGCAGTCGAGGCGATGTACGTGTCGTAGGTCACCCCGCCGAGGAACACCGACAGGATCCCGATAGCGACGACCAACACGGTGACGCGTTTGATCAGCGCGGCCCGCGCTTCGTCCTCGCGGAACCACTGTTGTGGGCGGTACCCGTTGTACCACAACACCACGAGCGCCGAGAGGTTGATCGAGAGCACGTTCACCGCCACGATCACCCCCGCCCCGATCACGAGCCGGGGGATCCCGAAGGCGATCCCGATCCCGACCGCAGCCGCCGGCGGGATCAACGCGACCGCGATCATCACGCCGACGAGCGTCGCGGAGACGCCCGTCATCAGCGAGACGATCCCCGCCACGCCGGCCCCGATCGCCACCGCGAGCACGAGCACGTTCGGAGCCAGCCGTTCGGCGACCTCCGCGAGCTCGAGCGGGTCGAGCCCCGGCGGAACCAACGCGAGCGACCGCAAAGCGGCGGCGAAGGCCGTCGCGGCGATGACCGCGACCGCCACCCCGATCACCTGCATCCGGACGCCCCGCCGAAACATGGACTCGTCGTCGACGACGGTGCCGATCGCGGCCGACATCGCGGGCCCGATCAGCGGCGCGATCACCATCGAGCCGACGACCGTCGCCGGTGAGTTCAACAGCAGTCCGGCGGTGGCGATCACCGCCGAGATGACGGTCATGAGGACGTACGTCCGCATCCCCGACGCCAGGTCGGCCGCCTTGGCCTGGAGCTCCTCGCGGGAGATCCGGTCTTCCGCGCGCTCGGACTCCGCGGCGTACTCCGCTTCGAGCGCCTCGAACCGCCGTGATATCACCGTTTCGGCGTCGACGATGACGGTGTAGGTCCGATCATCGATCCCGGCCTCCCGGAGCCGTTCGAGAACGGGTTCGACCGCCGCAGTCGGAAGCGGGAACGTCGCCACCGCGGTGTACTCGCGTCCGCTCGTCTCGTCGGTGACGACGTAGTCGACCCCTTCCTCGTCGAGGGCGCGGACGACCGCCGCGCGCTTCCCCGCCGGGATCATCACTTGTACCAGTCGCACGGTCCGTGGTCGACACGGTACGGCTTATACCTCGGGGATCGGGGGCGGGCACACGACCGTCCTCAAACCCGGTCTCCCCTACAGGCGGTGTGATCCCGTCCATCTCACCGTCCCCACGTGAAACGGAACTTTAATGCGCGAATCCCACGGACTCCCGGATGAGATGCTATCGCCGCTGACCATCGACGCGTTCCTGCTCGATTACCACCTCGGGCACGTCCTGCTGCTCGCGTTCGTCGTCTCGCTTCTGGGCGCGGCCCCGTTGAAGTCCCAGAGGGTGATCGCCGCCGTCGTCATGGGCTTCGGCGCGATCTTCCTCATGGCACCGTTCACGACGCTCCCGGCGGTGTACGTTCTCTTCGGCATCGGGCTCGCCGTCGTCGGTCCGCTGTTGTGGACCACGGCCGACTCGTAACCGCCCCCTCGCTCCGCGTCTTCTCCGTTCCCTTCGCTCCGCGTCTTCTCCGTTCCCTTCGCTCCGTGTTTCCTTCGTTCCCTTCGCTCCGCGTCTTCTCCGTTCCCTTCGCTCCCCGTTTCCTTCGTTTGTCCCGCTCTCAACGCCGCGCCGATCGACGGTCCACCGCGCGTTGCCTGCGGCCCGTTACCGGTCTTCCGTTGCCCGTTTTGTTCGATCCCGCTCCTTTTTGACGCCCCGGAGTGAGTCACTCGCATGGTCACGGTACGGGCACCTGCGACGAGCGCGAACCTCGGGAGCGGCTTCGACGTGTTCGGCGCGGCGCTCTCACGCCCGGCCGACGTCGTCACCGTCGAGCGCGCCGACCGGACCACGATCGAGGTGACCGGCGTCGGCGCGCAGTACATCCC
>NZ_JBHSWW010000142.1:0-6157 GCF_042661865.1 Halorubrum tibetense | reverse complement strand
GGCCGTCGGCCGCGCTGCTCCCGGGGGACCGCGTCGGCGTCGAGAGCCAGGTGCTCGACGCGTCACCCGCCGAGCTCCGGAACGCCAGCACGGCGTACGACCCTGAGATCGAGGACCGCTACACCCAGCTCCCGGGGAGCACGCCGGACCGGGTCGGCGAGCGAACCGCGGCGATCATCGACGAGGCGGACGCCGACAACCCGTACGACGCCGCGGTCGCGATAGAGCGCTACCTGATCGCCGAGTACGACTACTCGCTGGCCGTCGAGCGCCCGGATGGCGACATCGCCGACGGGTTCCTGTTCGAGATGGATGCCGGCTACTGCACGTACTTCGCGACCACGATGGTCGCGATGTTGCGCTCACAGGGCATTCCGGCCCAGTTCGCTACCGGATACTCCAGCGGCGAGCAGGTGGGCGAGAACGAGTACGTCGTCAGGGGCCAGGACGCGCACGCGTGGGTGAAGGTGTACTTCCCCGACCACGGCTGGGTCGAGTTCGACCCGACGCCGAGCGCGGAGCGCGACCAGGCGCGCGAGACTCGGCTCGCGGACGCCCGTAGCGCGGGCGAGGGAGACGTCGACACGGACGCGTCCGACCCCGCGACGGCGACCGACGGGCAGCCCGAGACCGACCCCGACGACGCGCGGGACGACGTGGAAGACGAGCGGAACGAGACGAACGCGACGGCCAACGAAACGAACGCGACGTCCGAGATACGGGACGTCCAAGCGTCGGACCCCGGCACTCTCGGTCCCGACCAAGACGTGTTGACGCCCGGTGCGGCGACCGGGGGGACCGCCGACGCCGACGAGGGATTCTCGCTCCCTTCACGGGACGTGCTCGGCTACTGGCTGTTCGTCGTCGTCGTCGCGGCGGCCGGCGCACGCCACGTCGGCCTGACCGGGCGGGCGTATCACGCCGCTCGACTCCGGTTGCCGGCTCGTGGCGGGACACCGGAGCGGGACGCCGAGCGCGCGTTCGCCGACCTCGAGCGCCTGCTCTCCCGGACGTACCGTGAGCGACGACCCGGTGAAACGCCGCGTGCGTACCTCGACGCGCTTCGCGATCGGGGAGTCGACGAACGCGTCCACGCGGTCGGCGAGACGTACGAACGCGCGATGTACGCGGGGTCGATCCCCCGCGAGTCGGCTGACGAGGCGCAACGGACCGTCCGGCAGCTGGCGTTGGAGTCGACGCCGCTCGTCGGCCGTCTATTCGAACGACTGTGACCGGATCCGAGCCGCCGGACCGTGTGTCACGGCCGTCACCTCCCGACACTATTTAATACGGGCATACTGTATCTCCGAACTGTAATGTCGGAAGTCTGCTCGACGTGCGGACTGCCCCAGGAACTCTGCGTCTGTGAAGACGTCGCGAAGGAGTCCCAGCAGATCAGCATCCGCATCGACGAGCGCAGGTACGGAAAGGAGGTAACGGTCATCGAAGGGTTCGACCCGAAGGACGTGGACATGGATTCGCTGTCCTCGGACCTGAAATCGAAGTTCGCCTGTGGCGGAACCGTCGAGGACGGCGCCATCGAGCTACAGGGGAACCACTCGGGTCGCGTGGAGGATTTCCTCCGCGACAAGGGATTCAACGTCGCGTGACCGTCACCTGACCGCCGCCGTCGAGCAGCGTTCTCTCCACCGAAGTTCACCGTCGAGCATCAGGTCCGTCCGGACCCACCACGTCCCGGCACCCGTCGGTCCGTCAGATCGACACCGCGACGCGCCCGACGACGAACGCCGCCGCCGCGAGGAACGTCCCGTACTTGAAGCGGCGTTGTGCCGCCGTCGGGTCCGAGAACGACTCGTAACAGGCGTACGCCATCACCGCGTCGGCGACGACGACGACGAGGAGGTACGCGATGCCGAACGTCCCGAGGAGGTATGGGATCGGACTGGCCGCGACGGCGACGGCGAGCACGCCGGTGGCGAGCCACAGCGCCTCGCGCTCACCGATCGCGATCGGGAGCGTCCGGAGTCCCTCCTCGCGGTCGCCGGCCATATCCTCGACGTCCTTTATCACTTCGCGGGTGAACGTCGACACCCCGGCGAGAGCGGCCAGTACGACCGGCGTCCTGAGGTCGCCGACGGCCGCGCCACCGAACAGGAACGTCGACCCGACGAGGTAGGCGACGAGCGCGTTGCCGAGCCCGGGCGTCCCCTTGAACACGGTCGTGTAGGTGACGAGCGCGACGAGGTTGATGGCGGCGATAGCGATGGCGGTGGGCGGGAGCTGGACGGCGAGCACCACCGCGGCCGCGAAGAGGACCGCGGAGAACGCGAGCGCCCCGCGTGGTGACACCGCCCCGCGCGGGATCGCCCGATCAGGCCGATTGATCGCGTCGATCTCGCGGTCGAAGTAGTCGTTGATCGCGTTGCCGGCGGCGACAGCTAACACGGTCGTCACGACGGCGATAGTCGTCGCATCACCGGCGTCCCCGATCCCGGCCACGAACGCGCCGATCGCCGTGAGCACGCCGGCAGCGATACAGTTGGCCGGTCGGGTGAGCTCCAGTCCTCCACGTAGCGTGTCTCGCACGTGATCGACCGACTCTCCCGCCCGAGACATAAACGGCGCGGGATCCGTCGGCTGGTGTCAGATCGGCCGCGCTCCGCCCGGAGCGGCCCTCACGGACGGCGCGCTCCCCGGACTCACGGCGTTGCCACTCCGACACGGAGCGGAGCGGCGAAAATCTGGGAATCGACCGCGTCGACGACGCGTCCCGAATCGGGGACTCGGCGCTTCAGATGACGCGGTTCTGGAGGTAGTCGAGGTGCTTCGCGTTGTAGACGATCTTGACCTCGTCGGCAGCCGGGCTGCCGATACAGGTCAGGCGGACGTTCTTTTCCTCGACTTCCTCGTCCGAGAGGATCTGCTGCATGTCCATCTCGATCTCGCCCTCCTTGACGATGGACGCACAGTTCGCACACGCACCGGCGCGACACGAGAAGGGCCAGTCGTAGCCCTGTGCCTCGGCCGCTTCGAGGATGTACTCGCCCTGGTTGACTTCGAGACTACCGTAGTCCTCTTCGCCGAGGTCGGCGTCTGCCGCCTCCTCGAAGAGGTTATCGTCGTCCATCGACCAGCCGTGGTCGTCGAGCACTTCGTAGTTAAGGTATTCTACAGTGGGCATCACGTGACGGTTCGACCCCCTCCTCATTAGGCTTTGCTGTTCACCCGCTCGCCACGCGAAGAGTATATGAATCCATCGCCCCGCGAGAACCGTCTCGATACCCGTTTTCGCGGTCCGTTCGTCGCGATGGAACCGTTATCACGGCTGATAGGTCGCACGGAACCCTAAAGGTCAGACTCGCCGTATCGTCCTCCGATGGAGGAGTCCGTGGTGGCCGATTTCGTCGGCCGGCTGTACACCCCCGACGTCGACGCCGACGAACCGGTTCGCGGTCGCGTGCTGTTGAGCCAGCGGCGACTCGTGTTGGCGACCGGCCAGTCGCGGACGACGGTCCCGCTCGCGCGCGTCTTCGACGTCGTCGTCGGAACCGTCCCCGGCGACCTACGTTCGTTTTTCAGCGACAGCGTGACCGTTGCCTACGACGGGGACGGGACGCGGCGGACGGCGCTCGTCGAGGGCGAGCCTGACGACATGGAGCGGTTCACCCGAGTGTTGTTCAAGGCGCTGTTGCGCGACGTGACGGTGACGGTTCGCCACCCGGCGAAGGTGGGCGGTCGCGTGACGGGCGCGTCGGACCACAAGGCGCGTCTCTCGCCGTCGCCCGAACGGATCGAGTTCGTCGGGTGTCCCGAGCCGTTCGCCGTCGATCTCACGACGGTCATCGATTACGAGCGGACCGAACGGACGATCGGCGGGTCACGACACCCGGCGCTCGTCTTCAGACACGTGCCTGACACGCGAACCGTCACCTCGATCGTGACGGTCCCCGACGCCCGGGCGTTGAACGTGCTCGGGCGGTACATCAGGCTGGAGTACGCCGAGGTCCGCGAGGAGGTCGAGACGCTCGATCCGACGGAGGACGAGCTGGAGGTGCTCGTCTCCATCTACTCCGCCGGCGGCGAGGCCAGCGTCGCCGATGTCGTCACCGGCGACGCGACCCGAACGTCGATGATACTCGATTCGCTCCGGGAGTCGGGGCTCGTCGTCGACGGCGACACGGGTGCCGCGCTGACGCGCAAGGGCAAGATGGTCGTCACCCGCTATCTCGAATCGGTCAACGCCTGAGCGATCGGAGATCCCCGAAACGATATGCCGGCCGCGTCCGTACCTCGTCATATGAGTGGACTCACCACGCACGTCGCAAACGGTGTCATCTCGGTCGTGATCAGCCTCGTCGTCACCGCGGTCTTCTCCGACACCGGCCGCGACGCCTGGGACCGATCGGAGCTGCTGGCCGCCGTCGGTATCACGGCGTTCCTCTCCGGGTTCTTCACCAGCTACTACGCGAAGTGAGGCGGGGACCCTGCCTCGGGAAGCGCTAGCTTCGACGCCCCATGTTCGCCCAGCTTGGGCGCTCCGTCGTTCGCCCGGCTTCGACGACCCGATCGGGCGAAGCTTCATGCTCGTGGAACCGTAGGTATCCTTCATGCGAGGCGACGACTACCGCGGCGCTCGACGGGCGCTTGAGACCGCGGTCGACCGGCGGGGTATCGACGACCCGGATCCCGACGCCGGCCCGCGAGTGGCGCGCGTGCCGGAGTCGCACGTCAACGACACCTTCGAGGTGGACGGATTGGAGACGAAACGCGAGGAGTCGCTGCTCGAATCGGTGTTGGCCGACCACGACGGCGTCAGCGCCGCCTCGGCGACACAGCGCAACGGGACGGTCGGCGTCCACCACGACCCGTCGGTCTCCCGCGAGACGCTCCGGGAGTCGCTGGAGTCGTACGGACTCGTCGTCGCCCCGGGCGACTCGGCGTTCGCCAGCCGGCGCGCATCGCAGTTCGCGTCTGCCCGCGTCGCCGTCGCGGTGCTGTTCGGACTGATGGTCGCGACGCCGTACATCGGCGTCCTCTACCCGACGCGCGTCGAGTGGCTCTTCTACGACCCGGTGACGGTGGCGTACCTCCAGTCGATCCTCGAATCGTCGGTGGCGACACACTTCTTCGTGAACCTGGCGGCGCTCTCCGGCGTGGCGTTCCTCGTCGCCTGCGGGCCGCAGATCCGCGAGGCGATCGGTGCGGCCGCGGAGGGGCGACTCACGCCCGAACTCGGCTTCGTCGCGGCGGTCTGTGCGGTGTTCGGTTACAGCACGCTCGCCGCGTTCACTGGGTTCGGCGGGAACGCCCACTACGACCTCGTCGCGTACGCGGTCGCCGGGGTCACGCTCTGGACGCACTTCACCGGCGAGGACGCACCGCTCGGGGACGGAACCACACACCCGGCGGACGCGGCGGCGACCGACGCCGACGCCGAAAGCGACGAGCGGGTCGCGCTGACCGACGGCGGCCGCTGAGTCGGCTCGTCTGTTATATACTGTTCTGACTGGCCTACTTATATACGCCTCTGAGCGGCCAACATATAACTCGTCCTGAAAGACCAGTTATATACTCCGTCCGCGATCCGCTGATATTCCCGGTCCGGTCGTTCAGTCGTTCGGTCGTCACAACCAGTCGGACATGCCGCCCCGTGAGCCCCGTATATACTACGTGCCGTGTCGGATACGGGTCGATCGATCCGTCGACGCGAGCGCTACGCGCCCGACACCACGACAGGAGTGTTACGCGTCAGACACCTCGACGCCAGCATCGTCGAGCCCGACCGTCCCGTCGATCCCGATCCCGTCGCCGACGCCGACCGTCGACCCCCACGAACGCTCGGGGACGACGGTGTTGACCATCAGCCGGAAGTCGTGGTCGAACCGGTCGCTCCCGGTCCACTCGGGCATGGTGTCCCGCCGGTTTGAGACGAACGTCTCCCGGAAGCCGTCGAGCGTCTCGCCCGTGTCCGGATGCCGCGAGGGGACGACACAGCGCTGACACGGGTTGACGCCGACGACGTCGACGTCGCCGACCGTGAACCGGACCCCCTCGCCGTGGTCGGCGAACAGCCGGTCCTCCCAGAACGCCGGCGCGTCGGCGATCACTAGGTTCGGCCGGAGCCGACGCCGGGCTTCCGTCGCGTCCGCGATCCCGTCGAACCAGCCGGCGACCGTTCGGAGCGTCGCACGCGAGA
>NZ_JBHSWW010000141.1:0-6227 GCF_042661865.1 Halorubrum tibetense | reverse complement strand
GGGCGCCCGGCCGCGGTCACGAGTGCGACGGTCCCGCCGAACGAGAAGCCGAACAGCCCCACCCGGTCGTACCGGTCGAGTGCCCAGCCGACCGCGTTGTCCGCGTCGGCGCACTCGCCGTACCCCTCGTCCCAGGGGCCGTAGTCGAACCGGAGACAGTCGATCCCTCGGGCGGTGAGCGCATCGCTGACGGCGACCAACCGCTCGTCGCCGCGATGACCGCGATGTTGTGGGTGCGGGGGGCAGGCGACGACGATGGCGTCCGCAGTGGAGGCGTCGGTGTCGTGTTCACTCTCGGCGACGTCCAGCGTCGCTCGGACGTCGCGACCGCCGGGTACGAGGACGGTGTCGCTCACGAGTTAGTGGGACGTGTCGGCGCGTTTGGGCCTCGGATCACGGGACCGTCATCACGTCACCGACGCCGTCCAGCGTCTCGATGTCTGCGGCGAGCGCGTCCTGATCGATACCCGCCTCGTAGTAACAGACGACGTCGAAGGTCCCCTCACGGAGCAGCTGCTGGCACTCCCAAACGAACGACTCGTCGTCGAGCGTGAGCCCTTGGAACTGGTTCGAGGAGAAATCCGGATCGTCGTTTCCGGCCTCGATGTACGTCTCTCCCTTGCCGGCGTGGTCGGCGATGACGTCGTTGAGCTCGACGGTCAGCTCGTGGAGCTCGAGGTCCTCGCGGCCGCTCAGCGTCGTGTGGACGACACAGCCGAGGAGCTCGATGTCGCCGGGCTCCAAGAGAGCCTTGGTCCGCTCGTAGAGGTCGCTGTCGATGGCCTCGCTCATATCGTCCGCTTCGGCCCCGGTAACTAAACGGATGGCGATCCGACGATGCCGAGCGCCGAACGTTCCCCGGTCCGATCGGTCGCCGTCGTCGCTGGTCCCGGCCGACACGACTTAACCGGTGTCGGTCGAACGGGCATACAAGCGAAATCATGACCAACAACGACGGCTTCGGGGATCGACTGGAGTCACGAACCGGCGCGTACCTCGATCGACTCATCGACTGTATCGAACTCCTCCCCGAGGCCTTCGACCGCTACGAGGCTGACGGGAAGTATCGCGACACCGTCGAACGGATCGCCACGATAGAAAGCGAGTGCGACGACGTGAACCGTGAGATAACCGGGTCGATCACGGATTCCGGCCCACAGGACATCGGACTACTCAACACGCGGATCAATTTCAACGCCGCCTCGCTCATCGAGTTGTACAACGACCTCGACGTGATCGCCAACCACACCGAACGGATCACACAGGAGCTCGTGATGACGAGACCCGAACACGGTACCGAGCCGTTCGACGGCCTCACGGAGATGGCGACCGAGACCGTGACCATGGCCGAGCAGCTCCGCGAGGTCGTCGAGCAGTTCGTCCACGGGCTCACGGCCCCCGACGAGACGGTGACACTAACCGAGGGGATCGAGACAGTCCGCGCCGGCGAGAGCCGATGTGACGCGATCCGCGACGACGTGATAGCAACCGCCTTCGACGGCGGACGGACCGCGGATGCGCTGTTGTACCGCGAGTTCGCGATCCTCCTCGACGAGCTCGCCAACACGATGGAGGACGTCACCGACCGGATCGTCGTCATCGCCAGTGACGAGCCCGGGATCGTCACTGAGGCGGGGTCGGTGTCGTAAGCGGCGGTCGCGTCGCGAACCTCGACTCGTCTCCTGCCGAGAACGTCCGGTCACGCATCCTCTCGCCGACAGCACATTCGATAACGAACGGGAGTTCCCCCTGCGGACGGAACTCCGGAGTCCAACACGCTACACGAGCATCTTGGAGTCCGTCGCCCTCGGGCACACGACACCGACCGGATCCTCTCAAAGCCGACCAGGCCTTGGATCTGGGGCGTCCCAGATAGCTACTCGACCGTCGTGAGACCGTATTATAACCGGGCGATCGTCTCGCCATCGCGATCCTCGACTTCGACGAGGCCGTCCTCAGTGAGGTCCGTGAGTAGCCCTCGAAGCCACTCTCGTCCGTGCTCACCGTCTGGCGTATAATCCACCCGAATGCGGTGGCCGAGCGTGTCCAGTTCCATCTCGTCGTGTTCACCGAGGAGTCGAACGATCCGCCCGCGGAACTGTCGACGACTCCCCTCGAAGCTCGGTTGTGTCGGCACGTCGGGCGCGGTAAAGTCACCAGTTTGGTACGCGTGACACCACTCGCGCCACGGACAACCCGCCTCGTCACATCGCGGACGCTTCCCGCAGGCGACGCCGCCGAGCTCCATGATCGCGTTGTTCCACACGCGGGACTCCTCGTCGGGCATCACGCGGGTAGCGACTCGCTCGAACGCCGCGTCGTCGTCCGGGACGTCGAAGGCGCGGTAGAGGACGCGTTTGACGTTCGTGTCGACGACCGCGTCCCCGTTGTTGAACGCGAACGACGCGACCGCGTTAGCGGTGTACGGCCCGACGCCCATCAGTTCGGCGAGCTCATCGGGCGTCCGGGGGAACTCACCGTCGTACGCCGTTTCGATCTGTGTGGCGGCTTCGTGGAGGTACTTCGCGCGGTTGTTGTAGCCGAGCGAGTGATCCGACCAGAACGCGACGACGTCGCCACGCTCGGCAGCCGCCAGGTCGGCGGGGGTCGGCCAGCGGTCGAGGAAGTCCTCCCACGCGGAAACGACCCGATCGAGCTGGGTCTGCTGGCTCATCACCTCGCTGACGAGGATCGCGTAGGGGTCCTCGGTTCGACGCCACGGGAACTCGCGGTGGTCCGCCTCGTACCACTCGATCAGCGCGTTACGGACGAGGTCCGGGTCGGCGGGGAGGGCGGCGTCAGGGTCGGACCCGCCGGCGGGCTCCACGGGCTCGTCCGGGTCAGGATCGGCCATACGCTCACTGGGGACGTGAGTCGTTTATCGGTGCTGATCGACGGAGCTGATCGACGGACGGGATCCCTCAGGCCGCCTCGGCGATCGCGGTCGTCAACAGGTCACATCCCAGCTCGATCTCGCGTTCGGTGACGTCCATCGGCGGGAGGATACGGAGCACCTTCGTCCCACACGCCAGCGTGAGGAGGCCGTGGCTCACCGCGCGCTCGATCACCTCGTCGCGCCGTTCCGTCGTGTCGAACTCGACTGCGAGCATCAGTCCGAGTCCGCGGACATCGACGACACCTTCGGGGTCGGCGTCCGCCATGGTTTCGCGGAACTGTCGGCCGCGGACGGTGGCGTTCTCCATGAGCCCTTCCGACTCGATCGCGTCGAGCGTCAGCGCGCCCTGTAGCGAGGCGACGATGTCGCCGGCCCCCCACGTCGAGGAGATCCGCCCGGCCTCCTCGGGGAACACGTCCGACCGCGAGATCGTCGCGCCGACGCGAAGCCCTTTGGCGCTCGCGATCACGTCGGGTTCGATCGCGTAGTGATCGGAGCCCCACATCTCACCGGTACGGCCGACGCCGGACTGGATCTCGTCGGCGACGAGGGTGATGTCGTGTTCCTCGGCCACCGCGGCGATCTCGTCCATGAACGGGTCCGAGGGGAACCGGTAGCCCCCTTCACCCTGGATCGGCTCCATGATCAGGTACGCCACCGAGTCGGGGTCGATGTGTCCGCGTTTCGGGTCGAGTTTCTGCCGGAGCCGCGAGGTCCCGCCGGCGAAGAACCCACACGAACAGGTCTCGGCGGTACAGCCGCTGTCGTCACAGTAGGGCATGTCGTGGACCGTGCTGATCTCGGGGAACTCCCGCCGATAGACGGATTTCGAGCGGTTGAGCGAGAGCGCGCCCAGCGTCCGGCCGTGGAACGCGCCGTCGAAGGTGATCGCGTACTTCGCGCCGCCGGCGTCGTCGTAAGAGATCTTGATCGCGTTCTCGACCGCCTCCGCGCCGGAGTTCGAGAGGAACACGGTGTCCATGTCGTAGTGGCTCGTTGCGTCCGTGAGCCGCTCCATGAGGTCCGCCGGACCGGGAGCACCTTCACCGGGCGCGTTCCCGTCGGAGACGTAGAAGTCCTGTCCCGCGATCTTCAGGGGGTCGACGAGGTCGAACTCCGAGAGCGGCTCGGTGATGAGTGGGTTGTTGTAGCCGAGCGGGGCGGCCGCGACGTGGCTCGTGAAGTCCATCAGGACGTTGCCGTCGACGTCGGTACAGAACGGGCCCGTCGCGGGCGCGGTCCGGTCCCACACGAACTCGTAGACGTACGTGCTCGGCGCGGCGGACTGGTGGTGGTGTTCGACCCACTCCGTGGCTCGCTCGCCCGGAAACTCCGACACCTGGGGGGTTACTGTGTCACGGTCCATGCACTGTCGTCGTCGGGCGCTGCGAAAAAACGAGGGGTCACCGAACCAACCGGGGAGAACCGGTGTTCGATCGCGGATAGCAACTGAAGAGCGGTCGTGGCCGAGAACGCGACGAGGGTGGGGATAAACGGTGAACTGGATGGAAACAGGGTGGAGATAAACGGGGAACTAGATGGAAACGGGGTGGAGATAAACGGGGAACTGGATGGAAACCGGACGGGGACAGAGGCCGAGACAGCCGACTTGCTCAGTGTTCGATGTACTGCGACTCCCACTCGGTGCGGGCGTCGATCTCGCGTCGACCGCGGCGCGTGAGCGTGTAGTAGTTCGTTCGCCGGTCACGCTGGCCCTTCTCGACGAGCCCCTTCTCGACGAGCGTGTCCAAGTTGGGATAGAGGCGACCGTGGTGGATCTCCTTCTCGTAGTAGTCTTCCAGTTCCTCTTTGATCGCCAACCCGTGCGGCTCGTCGAGCCCAGCGATCACGTAGAGGAGGTCACGCTGGAAACCTGTGAGGTCATACATGCGGTTACTCCGACATAACCGCGGAAAATAAATAAATATTCCGTTACGTGTATCCGTGTACCGGGTTTTTTCGGCGTATTTCGCTGCTATCCGCGCGTAGCGATACTGTCAGGACAGTAACCTACTGTCGAGAGGAAGGGGTGTTTTCGCGTAGAATCGAGTGTTCAATACCAAATACGTTATATCGGTGACCGATCGATCAGAACGGTCGGGTGCCTCGTCGGGTAGTCGTTTGAGAACGGACGTATGCCCCAGCGGAAAAAAGCCGCGTGAGGCATTCGTCCGAAATTGGTCCCCGCTGACGCTTCGGCCCTCCAGACGAAGCGTCACGTAATAGTATTGCGTTGGTACTAATAAACCTAACGAGCGATCGCTACATGTGTTCCTCCTCTAACACCCACCCGAGCGCTCGTTTGTAGTGGGTGAGGAGCTCCTCGACGCCACGGTGGCGCATCTCCTCGTCGGCCAACTCCTCGCGGAGGAACTCGTACTGTTCTCTGACCTCCTCTTCGGAGCGCATACCACCGGGTACGGGCGGCGAGACCAAAGGGTTGTGGCCGGGATCGTGTAGATCTCGTGGAGTCCGAACGACACGCCTAAACCCCGACCGACGGTACACAATGAAACGATGGACGACCGGACGCGCGAGTATCTCGCGGGGCGGTTCGGCGACTACTACCGCCGCGTCTCGCTGTCGCCGCCGCCGGACGCGAACCTCCGCGAGTGGGGGCAGATCCCGTGGACGCCCGGCACGGGAACGACGATGGTGCGTCACCAGTCGTTGTACGACCTGGGCGATCTCGATACGTTCTTCGCTGACAACGCGCCGCGGCACGCCTACTTCTCGGCCGCGCGCTACGACGATCCCGGCGCGTCGACGATGGGAAAGAAGGGGTGGCGCTCGGCCGACCTCGTCTTCGACCTCGACGCCGACCACCTCCCGGGTGTCGACCCCGAGACGACGAGCTACCCCGAGATGCTCGAAGCGTGTAAGCAGGCGTTGTACCGACTGCTCGACTTTCTGGAGAACGACTTCGCCTTCGAGGACCTCACGATCGTCTTCTCCGGGGGGCGCGGCTACCACGTCCACGTCCGCGACGAGTCGGTCCGCGAGCTGGACAGCGAGGCGCGCCGCGAGGTGGTCGATTACGTCCGTGCGGTCGACCTCGACACCGACGGGTTGATCCGGACGGTCTCCGACCGCGGGACGACGAAGCGCGTGCTCCGCACGGAGGGCGGGTGGGGCGCGCGCGTCCACGAGGCGCTCGTCGAGTACGCCGAGGACTTCCGGGAGATGGACGAGACGGCGGCCCGCGAGCGACTGATGGAGCTCGACGGGATCGGCCAAGGGCGCGCGGGGACGATCCTCGGGGCGTTCGAGCGCAACCCGACCGCAGTCCGCGAGGGCAACGTCGAGGCGGGCGGTCCGGGAGTCCGACGGC
>NZ_JBHSWW010000140.1:0-6230 GCF_042661865.1 Halorubrum tibetense | reverse complement strand
CGCATCGCGCGCTGCCCGCAGCGACTCCGCGACCCCCGCCAGACACCACGCCCTGGAGAGGTCGAGGCCGACGAGGTGCATCGCCATCCCGTCTCCCTCGTCGGGCTCCGCGCCGACCGGCTCCAGCAGTGAGTCGTGGGGCTGGGCAGAGAGATCGGGGAGGAACCCGTCGAGCCATCGAGCGAACGCGTCGGGGGCGAGCACGCGACGGAGGAGATCCGCCTCCGTCAGCGCCGGGGAGACGAAGTCCCACCCGATCGGTTCCGCGCCCGTGACCGTGGCCGTGTCGTCGGTGTACAGCCGTCGGACGGTCGCCGCCGTCCCCGTCGCGAGGTCGTCGTCCCCGACCGTCCGCGCGTAATCGAGAACGCCCGCGAGCGCGAACGCGGTGTTCCCGTGCGTCCCGACGCGCTGCGGGCGCTCGATGTCGAGCAACGATTCCCTGGTCGCGTCGCGGATCCACGCCTCCAGCGGCCGGAGGGTCTCCCGCCACGCGTCGGCCCGTGGGTCGTCCCACAGGTGGAGCTCGGCGGCGAGCCGGAGCAGCCACGACCACCCGTACGGCTCCTCGAAGGAGGGGTTCGACTCGAAGTACGCGACCTCCTCGGCGACGTTCCGGTCGGTCAGCCGCCGATCGATGCACTCGACGATCGCGGCCTCGTCCGGGTGGTCCGGGAACAGCCGGAGCCCGCGGACGAGCGCCCAGTGGCCGTGGACCGCCGAATGCCAGTCGAAACAGCCGTAAAACACCGGGTGTCGGGCGGCGGGTCGTAGCGGCCCCTCCGGTGACTCCACGGACCCGACGTAGTGTGGATACTCCGTCTCGACACCCTCAAGCGGATGTGTCGCGAGGGTCGCGGCGGCGTCGATCGGGAGGGCGTCACGGCGACCCTCCACCAGCACGTCCGGCGGGAGCTCCGCGAGCGGGTTCATACCGACGACTCGTCGTCGTCGGTGTTGAATCGGTCGATGGTGTGCGAGCGGTCCGCACCCGGGCCGATCCCGCTACGCCGGGTTCTTTCTCGTCAGGTCGCTGCCGCAGACCGGACATCGCTCCCGGTTCTCGTCGAACGTTCGGCTACAGCCGACACACTGGAACCGCCACTCGCGCTCCTCCGTGATCCCCTCGCGGGCGATCGCTTCGACCGCGAGGTCGAGCCGCTCCGCGACGTTCTGCATCGCGTAGTCGTCGGTGACGAGCGTGGCGTGGAGCTCTAACGCGGTCGCGATCAGCCGGACGTCCGTCCCCGACAGCTCCGCGAGGTCGCCGGAGCCCCGCGCGGCGCGCTCGACGTTCGTCACCGCTTCGGGGGCCGGGACATGGATCGTCATCCCCGACCCCTCCATCGCGTCGAACCGGAGCGCGGTCTCCCCGTCGAGCTCGTCGTGGACCTCCGGAACCGACACCACCGACTCGTCGGTCGTGTACTCGTGGATGAACGCCGACGTATCGAGAACTTGCATCAGCGGCCGACGACGATGTAGTCTTTCACCGCCTGGACGTTCCCGACCGGGACTTGCAGCCGTCCCGCGCTGTCGACGTCGAACGACACCAGCTCGACGTTGAGGTGCTCGTGCGGACTGACGAGCAGATGACGGAGTTCGCCCGATTTCAGGTCCATCGTGATGTTGTACAGGTCGCCGAGCTCCGTCCCGTCCGATCCCATTACCGCCTTCCCGGAGAGGTTCTCCGCGAGGATGTTTGCCATATGCGTCCCGTCCCGGGCGACGATATTAAACGCCACGGCGCGTCCGACGGCTGACGGACGCGCTCGGCCGCGTCCTGAAAGGCTTAACTGACGGCCCGACCGAACGGAACACAACAACCTTCTCGGGGCGATTCTCATGACTGACGACACTCAACCGGACACCCTTCGGACGCCGATCGTCGCCGTGTTAGGCCACGTCGACCACGGAAAGACGAGCCTGCTCGACGAGATCCGCGGTTCCGCCGTCAGCGAAGCGGAAGCCGGCGCGATCACCCAACACATCGGCGCGACCGACATCCCCCTCTCGACGATATCGTCGATGGCTGGCGAGCTGGTGAACCCCGATGACTTCGATCTCCCCGGCCTACTGTTCATCGACACTCCCGGGCACCACTCCTTCTCGACGCTGCGCGCTCGTGGCGGCGCGCTCGCCGACATCGCCGTGCTCGTCGTCGACGTCAACGACGGGTTTCAGCCACAGACGGAGGAGGCGATCGACATCCTCAGACGGACGGGGACCCCGTTCGTCGTCGCCGCGAACAAGATCGACACGACGCCGGGATGGAACCCTCAGGAGGGCGAGCCGATCCAGCGCAGCCTCGAGGCCCAATCCGAGCGCGCGGAATCGATGCTCAACGAAAACCTCTACGAGATCATCGGCCAGCTGTCCGACGCGGGGTTCTCCGCCGACCTCTACTGGCGCGTCCAGGACTTCCAGAAGAACATCGGGGTCGTCCCCGTCTCGGCGATCACCGCGGAGGGGATACCGGACCTCCTCGCGGTGCTCATGGGACTTTCACAGCGGTTCATGAAAGAGGAGATGGCGATCGACGTGCACGGCCCCGGCGAGGGGACGGTGCTCGAAGTCAAAGACGAACGCGGCTTCGGCGCGACCGTAGACACGGTCGTGTACGACGGCGTGATCCGCAACGGCGACACGATCGTCGTAGGGGGACAGGACGAGCCGATCGTCACCGAGGTCCGCGCGCTGTTACAGCCGCGTCCGCTTGCCGAGATCCGTACGGAGAAACAGTTCGAGAAAGTGGCGGAGGTCGGCGCTGCCGCCGGGGTGAAGATCGCCGCGCCCGACCTCGACGACGCGATGGCGGGCGCGCCCGTCCGGGTCGTCCGCGACCGACCGCTCCAGGACGTGATCGAGGAGGTGAAAGCCGAGCTCGCGGAGATCGAGGTGGACACCGCCGAGGACGGCGTCGTCGTCAAGGCGGACACGCTCGGCTCGCTGGAGGCGATGGCGAACGCGCTCCGGGAGGCCGAGGTGCCGATCATGCGCGCGGAGGTCGGCGACATCGCGCCCCGTGACATCGCCATCGCGGAGACGGCGAACCAGGACGAGCACAAGGCGCTGCTCGGATTCAACGTCGACGTGCTTGCGAACGCGGAGGACGAGCTCGAAAGCGCCGACGTGAAACTGTTCACCAACGACGTCATCTACCAGCTGATCGAGGACTACGAGACGTACGTCGAGGAGAAGCAGCGCGCCCAACAGGAGACGGTGCTCGACAAGGTGGTTCGGCCGGCTCGGTTCCGTCTCCTCCCCGACCACACGTTCCGCCAGAACGACCCCGCCGTCGTCGGCGTCGAGGTCATCGCGGGGACGCTTCAGAACAACCGCTCGGTCGGCTACTTCGAGGGGAACGAGTTCCACCGCGTCGGGAGCCTCTCGGGGATCCAAAAGCAGGGCGACGACGTCGACGAGGCGCGGTCGGGCGAGCGCGTGAGCATCGCCATCGACGGGCCCACGGTCGGCCGCGACATCGAGGAGGGCGACACCCTCTGGACGGAGGTCCCGGAGAAACACGCGAAGATCCTCGAACAGGAGCTCAAAGAGGAGATCACCGCCGACGAGCGCGAGGCGCTCGCCGGCTACCTCGACACGCGACGGAAGCGTGACCCGTTCTGGGGCAAGTGACACACAGCGCCCGAAGCGGTTTCTAACACCGAACGGGACCCGACGACACGGGTTCCCGTAGGACGGGCTCCTGATACCGTTCGTCGTGGTCGCGCTTGTTTCCGTCTTCGTCAGTCCTCGCTGGCTCGTTGCCCGGTATCGCGGATCCGCTCGTGCCCGTGTTTTCGTCGGTCGTCGCCGCCTCACGGTGTCGCACACGGAAACGCTGTCCGACAGCGCTGCCGCTAGCCGGGCGAGAACCGCAAGAAAGCCGCTGACGGCCAACCCCACGTCGGGCCGCCAGCGGGACGCGTGAACCGAACCGCAGTGCGCCGCATCGCATCGCACTACACCGCACCGCACCGTGCTGCGAAACCGTCCGAACGGTGGTACCGCTACGCTCGGTCGTCAGTCGTCGGCCGGGGCCGCGCCGCCGCCGCTAGCGGCACCGAGGCCGGACGCCATGCCCGCGATGGTGGACTCGTTGTCGACGACCCAGCGGAGCAGGAGGAACGCGAAGATGTACTTCGCGATGATGTCGAGGCCACTGTAGGCCCAGGACGTGATGGCGACGTCGAGCACCGCGATCCCCTCGGCACCGAGCGCCCAGAAGATCGGGTAACCGAGCCACATCACGACGGTGAGGATCTTCAGCGTGTTGAAGATCTCCGCAGTGCCGGCGACTTCAGCGTCGGCCGCCCACTCGACGAGCAGGATGTACAGCACGACGGCGAAGAACGCGCAGCTGATGAAGTACCAGAACCAGCGAAGCGCGTGGGAGGACGTGGTCAGCGCGGCCGCGAGGCCCGTGACACACATCCCGATGTCGGCCACGATGGCCGTGAAGATCTTGGTGGTGTTAGATCCTGCGAGCAGGCCGAGCGCGAGCAGGATCATCGGCGTCGACAGCGCCCACGTGAGGTAGCGACCCCACATCGTGAGGACGCCGTCCGTCCCGCCGGCGACCGGCGTCGTTGCACCGGCTGCCGCGTGTCCGGCTGGCATCTCGAGCACGCTCATCGTGAGCCCGGACGCGAGCCCCGTGTAGCTGGAGATGGACACCAGCGGGACCATCAGCGTCGCCACGAAGATCAGTTGCGAGCGCGGGTCCTCCACGTTACGTCCCATGAACACGAACAGGAGGATCGAAAGCCCCGCGAGGGCGATGTTAACCCACAGCGAGAGGTTCAGTAGCATCCCCTCGTCGCTTTGCAGGTAGTTGTATATGTCCGTTTGAGTTACCTCGAGGGGGACCCCCTGTGCTGCTACGGCCAAGTCCGCTGCTGCTGTTTCTATCATGCGACACCCACAGGTAGGTGCTTTGTTGATTAAGTCCCTCAACCTAACGAGTATGGATCCCCCGGATCTCGGCGCTTATTTGTCCCAGTTTCGGGACAGGACCTCGGCGTAAAAGGTCTTGTGGTGGTGTCACATACCGCACGCTATCCTGGCCGTTTCTCACGTCTCAGGTCCGCCCCACGAACGGGAGTCGAGCGGACAGCCCGCCGGCGGCGTCCTCGGCGAGAGCGTCCGCGCAGTGCTCCCCGCTCAACAGACACATCGGGACGCCGATCCCCGGATTCGTCCCGCCGCCGACGTAGTACAGCCGATCGACCCCCCGTACTCGGGGGCCCGGCCGAAGCGGACCGGTCTGGGTGAGCGTGTGGGCGAGCCCGAGCGCGCTCCCGCCCGGCCGGTTGAATCGTCGCGCGAACTCGGAGACGCACGCCGACTCCTCGAAGACGATCCGATCGGACAGGTCGACGCCAGTGTACGAGGTAACCGCCTCCAGCACGTGATCGCGGAACGCGGCCCGTCGATCGGGCGTGTCGTCGAGGCCGGGCGCGAGCGGTACGAGGATCACGACGGTCTCGTGGCCCGACGGCGCGACCGACGGGTCCGTCCGCGAGGGGACGTTGACGTACACGGTCGGGTCCGCCGGCCATCGGGGGTCCTCGAAGATCGCCTCGAACTGCGAGCTCCAGTCGGTCGGCAACGCGAGCGTGTGATGGGCGAGCTCCGGCAACCGCCCCTCGACGCCGAGATACAACAGGTACGCCGAGGGGCCGTACGTCCGCCGACCCCAGTAGTCGCCCAAACGGCGGACCGTCCCCGGCGGGAGCAGCTCCCGCTCCACGTACTCCGGCGGGACGTTACAGACGACACGGTCGTGGACGTATCGGTCGCCGCCGAGGTCGACCGCGACGCCGTCGGGAACCGGCTCGAGGCCGGTGACCTCGACGTTCGTGTGGACGTCCGCGCCGCGCTCGCGCGCGACCGACGCGACCGCGTCGACGACCTCGTACATCCCACCGATCGGGTAGTAGACGCCGAGTCCGTAGTCGACGTGGCTCATGAGCTGGTAGAGCGCCGGCGTGTCGTACGGGGATCCTCCAAGGAACACCAGCGTGTACTCGAGCAGCTGTCGGAGCTTCGGATGGTCGACGTACTCGCCGACGCGCTCGTCGAGGCTCTCGAACAGCGCCAGCTCGCGGCCGGCGCGGACGACCTCGGTCGAGAGGTAGTCGCGGAGGCGCGAGCGGCCGGGCAGTACGACCCGCTCCATCCCGGCCTCGTACGCCTCCGCCGCGTCCGCGAGGTAGTCGTCGAGG
>NZ_JBHSWW010000139.1:0-6263 GCF_042661865.1 Halorubrum tibetense | reverse complement strand
AGGCGGTCGACAAGCGACGGCTTTCCGAAGCCGACTTCGCCGCCGCGCGCGAGGCGCTCGATCCCGCCGGCGCGTACGTCGACCTGCTGACCGATCGCGACGACGCGACCGACGAGTATCGGGCCGCCCGGAAGGCCGCCCGCGAGGCTCACGACGACCTCACGGCACGGCTTGCTGCGCTCCGCGAGGTCGCCGACATGGCGGACGCGGACCTCGACGCCGACGTCGCCCGGCTTCGCGATCCCGTCGAGGAGTACAACGAGTCGGTGCGGGAGGCGTTTCGATCGTTCTATCGGTCCGCGTCCGCCCGCGACGTCTTCGCGTTCCTCGACCGGGCCGACGACACGCCGTTCGTCGACGCGGACCTCCCGCCGGCTGACCTCCGGGAGTACGTCGCGGAGTACGCGGCCGGCGAGGAGCCGCTCCCGACGCTGCTGGAGTACGCCGACTACTCCAACTCGAAGCTCGACCACTACGTCGACGACCCCGGCGCGCTCCGCACCGCGGTCGCGGTCCACAAGACGTTCATCGACCGGATCGACGGCGAGCCGCTGACGATCGACTGGCCGCCCGCGCCGGGCGACGAGCTCGCCTACGAGATCGACGAGCTGATCCCGCTGGTCTCGCGTGTCGCCGGCGACGAGACCGTGGCGACGCTCCGATCGATCCGCGATCTGGCCCGTTCGGACGAG
Organism: Halorubrum tibetense; assembly: GCF_042661865.1. Taxonomy (GTDB): domain Archaea; phylum Halobacteriota; class Halobacteria; order Halobacteriales; family Haloferacaceae; genus Halorubrum; species Halorubrum tibetense. The sequence goes on along the minus strand of NZ_JBHSWW010000139.1, from coordinate 5,571 downwards.
TACGAACGCCTCCGACGCGCCGCCGAAGTGCGTGACGCGCTCGACGATCCGGAGCTCGCGCTCCTCGAATCCGGCGCGATCGACGACCGGGTCCGGGAGGCGGAGCGGACTCTCGAACTCGTCGAGGACGTGCTGGCGGAGACCGACCGGGACTGATCCCTTATATACCGCCGGCCACGACGCGGGAGTATGACCAGATTCGACGCCGCGACCGAGTCGGAGCGACTGTCGCTGTTCGCGGACGCGGCGGCGGCCCACCGCGCCCGGTCGAGCGACGTGATGACCGTCGACGTCGACCCCGACAGCGACACCTCCGACGGGGGCGAGCTGCCGCCGTGGATCCAGCTCGTCGGCACCGAGATCGTGATGGATTGCACCGACGAGGAGCTCGACCGCTTAAAAGGGCTGCTCGGGGAGTTCCCGGAGTTCCGGATCGACGAGCTCGTGAGTCCCGAGGAGGCCGAAGGGACGAACGCCGTGATCACGGCGCGCTCGGACGCCAACCGCGTCGCCGGCTTCATCGAGCGCGCCTTCCGGGAGGTGTACGAACTCGAACCGGCGTACAAGGCGTGGGTGACGGCCATTTAAATAGAGACCCGAGTCAGGGATCGACGGCCGTTCGGCGGATCAATAGGTTGAAATCCTCGCCGACTCCGAACACGAGTATGGCGCTCGAAAAGGACGTGGATTGTCCGTCGTGTGAGAGGGAGACGTCGTTCTACCGGTCGGCCGCGATGACGCTCCACCTCGGCGAGAAGACGAAGTGGCGCTGCTCGGAGTGTGGCTACGGGTTCGTCGCGATCAATGGTATCGACACGCTCCCGGCCTGAACGCTCTGCTTATTCGTTTTTCGCGAGTCCGCAACCGCCTCACAATCACGACTCCCGTACCACGTCGGCCTCCAGCACCCCCACTCCGTCGACCTCGGCACGCACGGTGTCGCCGTCCTCGATCACGCCCGCACCCGGCGTGCCTGTCGAGATCAGATCGCCCGTCTCCAGCGTCATCACCCGCGAGTGGACGGCGACGAGCTCGGGCGGTGAGAACAGCATCCGGTCGAGCGTGTTCTCGGCGACGACCTCGTCGTTCACCACCGTCCGGACCTCGACATCGTCGAGGCGGTCGACGGTCGCCGGCGCGGACACCCACGGCCCGACGACGCAGAACGTGTCGTAGCTCTTCGCGCGGGTGAGGAAGCGCGGGTTCCGTTCGAGGACGTCCTCCGCGGTCACGTCGATCACGGGGACGAAGCCGGCGACGACGTCGCCGAACGCGGCCTCGTCGACGTTCCGACAGGTGCGCCCGATCACGACCCCGAGCTCCGCCTCGGCGGTCACGCGCGCCGACTCGGAGACGGGCGGGAGCCGGATCGGCCCGCCGGGAGCGGCCAACGTCGTGGCGGGTCTCATGAAGCTCGCCGGCTCGTCGGGACGGGTCTCGTCGAGGTCGGCGGCGTGGTCCGCGTAGTTAAGCCCGATCCCCCACAGCTTCCCGAAGTCGAACGGGAGTCCGAACGAGAGGTGGTCGGCGGGGGTCCGGTTCGCGGGAAGCGCGTCGACCGGGGGTAACACCGCGGGGCCACCGGTCACCGCTCCGAGGGCGTCGCTCACGTCGTCGAGCCCGGCGGCGGCCAGCGGGACGAACCCGTCGTCGTCGCCGACGAGCGGGTCGCCCGTGACGGTCCGGGCGAACCGGTGGGTCTCTTCGGACATCACTCCTCGCGGTCGGTCCAGAAGTCGAACCCACGCCCCGGCGCGAACGCGTCGAGCCCGACCGCGCGCTCGTCGGTCGCGTTCTCGACGCGGTGGGTCTCCCAGGCGTCGAGGTGCACGGAGTCGTACTCGCCGAGCGTCACGCTCCGCTCCTCGGTGTGAACCGTCAGCTCGCCCTCCAGACAGACGCACACCTGTTCGTTCTCGTGGTCGTGATCGGGCGATGCGTGACCCGGGGGCTTCTCGAACCACTCGAAGGTGAACCGGTCGCTGCCCGCGAGCGCGGCGCGACCCCATCCGTCCTCGGGTTCGTACGTCTCGGCCTCGTCGAACGGCACGTGGTCCATACGCGTGGGATCGGACGGGGTCGGTAAGTCCGTTCGGGTCCCGGCGGTCCGACGGCGAGACGCCCTCAGAGGTTCGACGCGCCCGCGCCGCCGTCGATCACGATCGACTGCCCGGTGATGTAGCCCGACTTCGGCGAGGAGAGGAACGCGACAGTGTTGCCGAGCTCCATCGGGTCACCGATCCGTTCGAGCGGGACGCCCTCGCCCCAGTCGGCGAGTCCCTCCTCGTAGGAGTCGTACTCGCCGCGCTCGACCGCCTGGTCGACGAGCTCCTCGATCCGGCTGGTCTCGTGGGGGCCCGGGAGCACGGCGTTCGCGCGCACGTCCGGCGCGAGCTCCGTCGAGAGCGTCTTCTCCAGGCCGATCACGCTCATCCGCACGGAGTTCGAGAGCACGAGTCCGTCTATCGCCTCCTTCACGGATCGCGAGGTGACGTTCACGATGGTGCCGCCGTCGCCCGCTTGGAGGGGCTCCGCGGCCGCCCGACAGAGGCGGACGGCACTCATCACGAGCAGCTCGTACGCCTCGTACCAGTCGTCGTCGTCGGTTTCGAGGAACGGCCCGGACGGCGGACCTCCCGCGGAGGTGACGAGATGGTCGAGCCGCCCGAACTCCTCGAGCGTCTCGTCGACGATCCCGGTCACCGCGTCCTCGTCTGTCAGATCCGCGCGAACGGGGTGGACGCGGGCGTCGCCCGCCGCTTCCGCACGAAGCGCCTCGGCGGCGGCTTCGAGCCGGTCGGGATCGCGGCCGTTGATCACCACGTTTACGCCCTCGCGAACGAGCGCGGTCGCAGCCGCGTTGCCGAGGCCGGCGCTCGAGGCTGTCGTCAGTGCGACGTTGCCGTCGATCTCTAAGTCCATGTCCCGACGTGGCGTCCCCGACGGTTTAACCGTTGGCGACGCAGCGCTATCCGCGCCCCGGCATCGACCCGCCACAGACCGGGCACTGACACCGCTCCTCATGCGTTTGACGGAGCTGTTCCGTGACCGCCTCGGGAGCGCCCTCATCGTCGACCTCCTCCGACTCCCCGTCGAGAGACGCTTCGTCGGAAGCGGCTTCATCGAGAGCGGCTTCTTCCGGCGCCGTTCTCCCGGCTGTGGCCGCATCGGCATCCGTCGATGCGGAGTCGTCTTCAGTGACCAGCCGCCCCGAGAGGGCGACGACGGAGAGGGAACCGGCGGTCCCGAGCGCCCTCCGGATCGCGTCACGTCGTTTCATACCATGGCGTTCGTGTCCGGAGCCTAAAACGTACCGTCGCTCGCCACCGGTTTTAAGCGGTCGCGCTCGGTGGTCGGCGTATGCGCGGTATTACGGGGCAGATCGATGGTCGGTGAGGCACGCGAGCCGTCGAGCGAAACGGGACCGCTGGACGGCGTGACCGTGCTCGACGCCTCGCGCGTGCTGGTCGGCCCGTTCTGTACGCTCCAGCTCGGTGATCTCGGCGCGGACGTGATCAAGATCGAACGGCCGGGGTCCGGCGATCAGACCCGAACGTGGCGGCCGCCGGCGTTCGGCGAGGGCGCGGACGCACAGAGCGCGTACTACGCCAGCGTCAACCGGAACAAGCGCTCCGTCGAGCTGAACCTCGCCTGCGACGAGGGGCGCGCGGTGTTCCGGGATCTGGCCCGCGAGGCCGACGTGCTCGTCGAGAACTTCCGGGTAGGAAAAACCGCCGAGTGGGGGCTCGACTACCCCGACCTCGCCGAGGAGAACCCGGGACTCGTCTACTGCGGGATCTCCGGCTACGGCGAGTGGGGTCCCGACCGCGACGAGCCCGCCTACGACATCGTGATGCAGGCGAAGGGCGGGCTGATGTCGATCACGGGCGTCGAGGACGGCCCGCCCGTTCGGGTGGGCGTCGCGCTCGCGGACATCGGGGCGGGGATGTACGCGACCCAAGCGATCCTCGCGGCGCTGCTCGAACGCGAGCTCGGCGACGGGAGCGGCCAGAAGATCGACGTGAGCCTCCTCGACGGGCAAGCGGCGTGGATGAGCTACATGGCGACGAACTACTTCGCGAGCGGCGATCCGCCGGGACGGATGGGGAGCAAACACCCGAACATCGTTCCCTATCGCGCGTTCGAGACCCGCGACGACTACGTCGTGGTCGCCTGTTCGGCCGACGCCTTCTGGCCCCGGCTCTGCGCGGCGCTCGACCGCCCGGACCTGGCCGCGGACGAGCGGTTCGAAACGAACGAGAGACGGGTTCGAAACCGGGCGGCGCTCGACGCCGAGCTGGAGCCCGAGTTCGCCGACTTGACGACCGCGGAGGCCGTCGATGCGCTGACCGACCACGACGTGCCGGCGAGCCACGTCCGCGACATGGCGGAGCTGTTCGCGGACCCGCAGATCGAAGCGCGCGACATGCGCGTGACCGTCGATCACCCGACCGCAGGGGAGATCGATCTGCCCGGTTCCCCGATGAAGTTCTCACGGACGCCGACGACCGTCCGGCGACACCCCCCGTCGCTGGGCGAACACACCGAGGCGGTCCTCCGGGAGTACGGCTACGCAGACGGCGACTTGAAGCGCCTACGAGCGGCGGACGCGATCCCGAAGTGATCACCGTAACGCCGATCCCTGAACCCAGATCGCCGCGTGGACCGCCGCGACCGATGGAGCGAAACCCCCGGAGCGTGATCGGCGGGCATGGAAACGACCGCCGCCTTCGCTGGACTCTCGTGTGTCGACTGCGAGGAGACGTTCGACGCCGAGACGGCGACCCACCGCTGTCCGGACTGTGACGGGATCCTCGACCCGGCCTACGACTACGACGCGATCGATCTGACCCCCGCCGATCTCGAACGCCGGGACGGCGACTCGATGTGGCGGTACGCCGAACTGCTCCCGTTCCCGCGATCGGCCGCGGTGTCGCTCGGGGAGGGCGCGACGCCGCTCGTCGAGTGTCCGGCACTCGCGGACGCGATGGGCGTCGGGCGAGTCCTCCTGAAAGACGAGGGCGCGAACCCGACGGGGACGTTCAAGGACCGCGGGCAGTCCGTAGCGATGACGGCCGCACGGGAGCACGGCGCGAGCGACGTGGCGCTGAATAGCGCCGGCAACGCGGGACAGGCGGCGGCCGCCTACGCCGCCCGTGCGGAGCTCGACGCACACGTGTTCCTCCCGTCGCGGGCGGGGTTCACCCAGAAGGCGATGACGGAGGTCCACGGCGCGGAGCTGACGGTTACCGACCCGGTCGGTGGGAACTCCCAGATCAGCGACGCCGGAGCCGCTTACACCGCAGCGATGCAAGACCATCCGGAGTGGTACTCGACCAAGACGTTCGTTACCCCGTACCGCCACGAGGGCAAGAAGACGATGGCGCTCGAACTGCTGGAGGCGCTCGACTGGGAGGCTCCGGACGCCGTCGTCTATCCGACCGGCGGCGGGGTCGGCCTCGTCGGGATGCACAAGGCCGCTCGCGAGGCCCGGGAACTGGGGTGGGCGGACGAGCTGATCCCGATGTACGCCGCGCAGGCGGCGGGCTGTGCCCCGGTTGTCGACGCGTA
>NZ_JBHSWW010000138.1:0-6341 GCF_042661865.1 Halorubrum tibetense | reverse complement strand
CGTCGCCGACGGCCTCCCGCCGGTCATGCGCGGCGTCGCCGTCGACGACAACCTCACCATCCCGCCGGCCGCGCTCGTCGGGATGGTCGCTGTCGTGACGCTCGTCGGGTGAATCGGCGGCATGCCGTTCATCGGGTGAATCGGCGGCGTGCCGTTCATCGGGTGAATCGACGGCGTGCCGGGTCGCGCCTTATAAAACGCGACCCGACCGCGAGGGAGTCGTCGCCGTCGGCGACGACGAGGCTGGGGAGGCGTGAGGCGCGGAGCGGAGCGGTGCGGTGCGGTGCGGTTAGAGGACGCGGAGACGAGAATCGAGGACCGACCATCACCCCCATCCGCAACCGTTCGTAGTACTCGACGACTCGCACTCATATACGGGTATATAAACACCCGTAGTGATCGACGTATCCGATGATACGGAGCCCGTGACTGCCGACGATATACTTATAAACGTATCAGGACAGCCGCCCCGCACCTCGGAGCGCGACTTGCCGACATCCGGCGGCTCACCGGCCGATCGTTCCCTGCCGCGTGATCGGCGCGTCGGGGTCGATCAGAAACGCCACGAGGACGGCGTCCTCGCTCGCGGTGAGCGTCACCGCCGACCCCTCCTCGACGACCGCGCTCTCCGTCTCGGACAGCCGTTCGTCGCCCACACCGGGTCCCTGCGTACCCGCTCCGTCCGCGCCCACTCCGTCCGCGCCCGCTCCGTCCGCGCCCACTCCGTCCGCACCCGACCCGTTGAGCGCGACCGATCCTTCGAAGACGTACAGGTAGACGTCACGCCCCGGTTCGGCAGGGAGGTCGACGCTCGTATTGGCGTCGAGGCGAACGTCGTAGAGGTCGACCGCGTTTCGAACGGTGACGGGGGCGTCCGAGCCGTCCGGGCCGAACACCCGCCGCCACTCGCCGGGGACCGGGTCGGGAAGCGGCGCGTGTTGGATCCCCGGATCGAGCCCGAGGCCGTGGGGGCGGACGAAGATCTGTAACATACGCAACGGCGGGTCGTCGGGGGCGGTGTACTCCGCGTGCCAGAAGCCGCTCCCGGCGTTCATCGCCAGCACGTTCTCGGCGTCGGTGACGAGATCGTTCCCCTCGCGGTCGTCGTGACGCATCACGCCGGCGGGCACCCACGAGACGATCTCCTCGTTACGGTGCGGGTGCATCGAGATCAGGGTGTCGGGGTCCATGAACGACTCGACGACCGTCGAGAGCGGGCCGTACCCGTGGTCGTCGTGGCCCGGGACTGCGCGGCCGGGGAAATTGAACCGCGTCCGGAACGACCCCTGGTCCTGTACGACGTTCGATCGCGGGCGGTGTGAACCCGCGTCGTCGGTTCGGCGTCCATTACCGTCGATCGGTCGCGAACGCGTATATACGCGTCGCGGCCGGGGACGGGGGTCGATCCCCGGGTCGGGACCGGACCCTCGACCGGTACCGCGACGACGACCGACCCCGACAGTCAGTCGCCCGATTCGGGGACCGAACCGCCCATCTCCGTGTCGATCCGGGAGACGACGAGCTCCTCGAACGGCCGGGAGTACCCCATCAGCGTGGTGCCGAGGATCGCCATTATCAACACGTAGCCGACCGCGAACGCGTTGATCGTCGCGGCGAGCGCCGGGTCGAACGTGCCCGCTTCGGCCCCCGAAACGGCGATCGTCGCGATGATGAGCGAGAACTCGCCGCGGGTCGTCATCCCGAGGCCGACGCGCGTCGAGCGGCGGGTGTCGAGCCCGAACGCGCGGCCGCCGAGGAAGCCGCTCACCAGCTTCGTGGGCGTGGTGACGACGACCGCGAGCAGGATGAGCCCGGCGACCGCCCCGAACAGCAGCGGGTCGGTGACGAGCCCGATCCAGAAGAAGAACACCGCGGCGAACGTGTCACGCAGCGGTTCGAGCAGCTCCTCGAGCTGGTGGACGTAGTCGGTCGCCGAGAAGGCCATCCCGACGAAGAACGCGGCCACGGCCTCGCTCACGCCGAGCGCGAGCGCCGCCCCCGCGATCAACACGAGCACGCCGATCGTCCGGAGCACGATGAACTCGTGGTCGTCGGTCTCGACGAGCTTCGAGAAGAAGCTCGTGCCGACGTACACCAACACGAGCAGCGCGAGGATGAAGCCGACCGCGATCCCGATATCGAGCGCGGCTGCGCCGATGCTGCCGCCCCCAAGGATCAGCGCGGAGACGATCGCGAGGTACAGCGCGATGAAGAGGTCCTCGTACACGAGGGTGCCGAGCATCGGCTCGGACTCGTCGTTGGCGATCCAGCCGAGGTCGATGAGCGACTTGGTGATCACCGCCGACGAGGAGATGTACACGATCCCGGCGACGAGGATCGCGGGTAGCAGGGATCCGAACACGAGCCAGCCGATGACGAGTCCCGCCCCGAAGTTGATCCCGAGGTCGATCGTTCCGGCGGTGCCGATCTCGGTCCGTCGTTCGAGCAGCCGGTCGAGGTTGAACTCGAGGCCGAGGAAGAACAGCAGAAAGACGATCCCGAGCTCCGCGCCGAGCACGATGAACTCGGACTCGGCGACGAACGCCGTGCCGATCACCGGCAGCTCGACCCGTCCAAGCACGAACTCGCCGAGCAGCATCCCAGTGACGATATAAAAGGGGATCACCGACTGGCCGAGCCGGTTCGCCAGCGCGCCGGCCCCCGCGATCGCGGCGAACATGACACCGATCTCCAAGAGGAGATCAGCCACGCAGGATCACCTCTGTAGGGCCGACGAGAAGGGTAGACAGAGGGGATCCACTCATTCCCTGAGGAGCTCCTCGAACGCTTCGCAGTTCTCGCGGGTCCCGACGCCGATCACCGTGTCGCCCTCCCGGAGGACGGTGTCCGCGGGCGGGCTGTCGATCGTCTCGTCGTCGCGCTGGATGGCGACGATCGTGAGGCCGGTTCGGTTGCCGACATCCGCGCTCTCCAGCGTCTCGCCGATCAGGTGTGAGCCCGGTTGGATCTCGTACCACTCGAGGAGGATCCCGCCCGGGAGGGTGGTCTCCTTGGTGCCCGCCTCGATCGGTTGGAAATGCGCGCCCTCGATGATGGACCCGATGGTCCGAGCGAGGTCGTCCGAGAACTCGAACACCTTCTCGGAGTCGGCGTCCGGATCGGGGCGATAGAACAACTACCGTTTTCCGGTGTTGTGAATGACGACGATCATCTCGCCGTCCACGAGTTCGATCTCGAATTTCTTCCCGACGCCGGGAAGGTCTGACTCGGTGATCGGCATACGCGGAAATACGACTCCCGGATTAAAAGCGTATACTTCGGTGGTGTCTGACGGGTGTCGGCCGCGCACCAAACGCTAAGTGGACCGGGGTAGTGTATGTGGATATGTGGCGCTCCCGGCGGAACCGGGACCGACGAACGGTGGTGTGTATCGCGTGTGGCGACTCCGTGTTGCGCGAGGACGCTCGCGAATACGACAAGGAAGGCGACCGCTGGGACCGGCGGGACAAGGAGTTCGAACACCTCTGTACCGACTGTGACGACGAGATCTGTCATCAGCCTCGTGACGGGCTCGAGTCGCTCGTCCTCTCTATCGAATCCGACGGGCTCTCTCAGGAGGAGTTCCTCGACCGCTACGCCGACGCGGTCAGCGACTCCGCAGGGCCACCCGAAGACGGGTAGACGGATCGCGGAAGGATAGACGGATCGCGGAAGGATAGACGGATCGCGGAAGAGTCGGTCCACGGACCCCAGCGGAGGCGTCGTCGCCGTCGAACCGTTAGAACCGTTAGGTCGCCGACGCATCGTGACCGACATGCCCCTCCAGATCGGCGCATCACCGACGATAGCCCTCCAGTTCGCTGTGCCAGTGACGGTAGTCCCCCAACTCGACGTTCCGACGACGATCCTCGGACTCGGTCTCCTCGGCTTGGCCGTCGGCGTCCTCGTGGGATCGTACGGGCTGTACGGCTCCCTGAACGCCCTCCGAGTCCTCCGCGCCCGCGAAACCGACCCCATGAGCCTCGCGGACGACGACCGGAGTGTCAGCGTCGTCGGGCGCGCGGCGTCGGTCGGCGAGACGCTCCCCGCACCGTTCACCGACGAGGACGCGCTGTGTCTCGCGTACGAGGTGGCGGAGTACCGGACCAGCGGGAAGACGCAGTCGTGGTCGGCCATCGACACGGGCGAGGCGGGCGTCCCGTTTCGCGTCGACGTCGACGGGACGGGCGTCCGGGTCGACCCCGGGAACGCGACGTACGTCCTCGGGCTCGACGAATCGATCCGCGTGAGATCGAGCGAGGAACCGCCCGAGCGGATCCGGCGGTTCGTCGACGCCGTCGACGCCGTGGAGGGGTCACATCCCGGATACGACGTGGGTCCGTTCACGGTCGGGCGGGGACCCGACCGCCGGTACCGACAGCGTGTGCTCCGACCGGGCGACACCGTGACCGTCGTCGGCGACGCGAGCGCGTTCCCCGACGCGCCGGTCGGTGAGGTGAAAGCCGGGATCGCCGGTGGGAGCCCGTTCGTCGTGAGCGACGCGAGCCCGCGTCGGACCGCGCTCCGACTGGTCGGGCGATCCGCCTTCCCGCTCGTGGGGGGTGTCGTCCTCGCCGCGGTCGCTATAGGGTTTCTCGCGCCGGTTTGGCGGCCGCTGATCGGATGAACCTGACAGCCGGCTCTGCGGATATCGTCCGAGTGACGGAGCCGGAGCGGCGAGCAGACGGTCGTCCGAGCGGACGCGCCGGAGCAGTCCGGCGAACGACCGACGAAGCGGGCGAGCTCGGACGACCGACGGACCGGGCCCCGACAGGCCTTTCTAACGGACGCGCGTTGGTGCGCGTATGTCGAACGACGAGCCGAAACAGGGGTCCGCCGAGGACCAGGGTCCGGTGACGATCACCGAGGCGCTGGCCGACCGGCTGGCCGACAAACGGGAGGAGCTGTTCGAGGAGTTCGGGATCCGCGACGAGTTCCCCCCGGAGGTCCTCCGCGAGGCCGAGACCCGAACCGAGGGCGTGTACGACGAGATCGAATCGGAGATCGACGAGCGGCGGGACCTCCGGGAGTTGACGACGTGGACGACCGACCCGATCGACGCACAGGACTTCGACGACGCCATCTCGATCGAGCGCGAGGAGGACGCCTACCGACTGTGGGTCCACATCGCCGACGTCACTCACTACGTCACGCCCGACACGGCGATGTGGGAGGAGGCGGTCGAGCGCGCGAACACCGTGTATCTCCCCGCGTACACGATCCACATGCTGCCGCCGGTGCTCGCGGAGACGGTCTGTTCGCTCGTCCCCAACGAGGACCGGCTCGCACACACGGTGGAGATGGAGATCGACGACGAAACGCTCTCGTTCGAGGACATCGAGATCTACAAGTCGGTGATCAACTCCGACGAGCGGCTCACCTACAAGCAGTGTGAGGAGCGATTGGAGGACCCCTCGCTCCCGCTCGGCGAGGAGAACCAGCTCGCCTTCGAGCTCGCCGACCGGATGCACGAACAGCGCAAGGAGGACGGCTCGCTCGTGTTGAACCCGCGTCGCGACCGCGCACACACGATCATCGAGGAGTCGATGTTGAAAGCGAACAAGGCGGTCACACACACGCTGATGTGGGACCGCGGCGTCGAAGCGATGTACCGCGTCCACCCGCAGCCGACGCCCGACCAGTGGAGCAAGGCGCTCCAGGAGATCCAAGAGCTCGACGGCGTCTCGATCCCCGGCGACGCGTGGGGCGACGACCCGCGGAAGGCGGTCAACGCCGCCTTAGAGGAGTCACCCGAGCGCCAACTGAACAAGATCCAGCGTGCCGTGTTGCGAGTGATGCCCCGGGCGAAGTACATGAACGACCCGTTCGGCGGCCACCACGCGCTCAACTTCGACATCTACGGTCACTTCACCTCGCCGATCCGCCGGCTCTCGGACACGATCAACCACTGGATCGTCCACGAGAACGACGTCCCCGAGACCCTCATCGAGCTCTGCGATCACGCCTCCGACAAACAGAAGGACGGCGAGACCGCCGAGCGACTCTACAAGCAGTTCCTCCAAGAGCAGGGGCTCGACCCCTACGCCGTAAACAACCGCGGGCTGGAGGTCGTCGAAGAGGCGGAAGCGAAACACACGGTGTGAGCGGAACCCCGCAGTCGGTGGCGGAGGAGGCCATCCGGAAGCGAACGGACCGTGTCCAGGCCCCAACAATCTGGGCGGGAGCTATACGCCGTTGGAGCCCCTACCGTGACGTATGACTCACCACGATCACCACGACGCCAGCGACGGCGACGACGAAGTCGACCGCCCCCAGCGACGCGCCCGCCCGTTCGAACGCACCGGTGACCCGGAGCGGGACGCCGAGCGCGCGGCGACCGT
>NZ_JBHSWW010000137.1:0-6374 GCF_042661865.1 Halorubrum tibetense | reverse complement strand
GCCGGCGGCCGCCCGCCCCCTCCGAGAGTTCCTCGACACGTGTCCGGCGTGTGGGGGGTCGGTCGTTGAGACGACGTTCCAGCGATGTTGTGGCGGGCCCGGCGCGCCCCGCCGGACGCCAGACCAACCGGTGCTCGCCTGTGCGGACTGCGACGCGGTGGTCCACTCGTACCCGCCGGAGTGACGGGCGACCCCGAACGAGGCTTATATGTATCCGTCGACGACGCGTCCGACGACCGGAACCGCGGTCCGTCTCCCCCGATACGCCGAGAACATCAACCCGATCCAGAGCCCGACGGCCACCACCGCGACCACGAACGCGATCACAGAGAGGACGGCGGCGACGGTCCCTGAAACTGCTGCGACGAAGGGCTCCAGAAGCGAGAACAGGAGGCTCACCGAGAACAGCCCGCCGAACGTGATCGTACTCTGTGCCGCGTGAAACCTGACGAACTCGTCCTCTTCGAGGAGGTAGAAGGCAAGTCCGGTCACGAACGTCAGCGAGTAGCTCATCGCGCCGGCGAGGTTGGCCGGCAACCCGAGCGTGGTCGTCGCCTCGTCGCCGGCGTCGACATCGGCGGCGGAACGGGACATACCCCCACTTGGCGAGCGCCGCTACTGAACGTTTGCGGTTGCGAAAGTCAGGTGAGAACGCGGTGATGGAAGCGCACCGCAGCGGGGAGACTGTCCGCGGGTCCTACCCGCGGACGAACGTCACCGGGCAAGGAGCGTTCAGCATCACTTCCTGTGCGGTCGAACCGAACACGGCCTTACCAGCCGGGGAGCGGTCCCGTCCGCCGACGACCACGAGGTCGGCGTCGAGCTCCGTCGCAAGGCTGACGATCCGCTCGCCTTTCGTCTCGCCGTTCTCGATACGGCCGTACCAGTCGAACGCCAGGCCGGCCTCGGCGATCGCGTCGCCCAGCTGCCGGACCGTGACGTGACGTTTCGCGACGACGTCTGGCGTCACCTCGCTGTCTGGGTCGAAGTCCAGGTCCGTCTTCGCGCGATCGTACTCCTCTTTCCCGAAGATGTGGCCGATCGCGACTGTCGCTCCTGTCCCTTCTGCCAGATCGATGACCGTCCGGGCCAACCCGTCGAGCCTGTCCTCGTCGTCCCCGCCGACGGCGACCAGTATCGTATCCATGCTCATGTCGCTTAATACGGCCCGTGGCCGGATAACTCTTTCGAGAAGTTTACTCAGTTCCGAATAATTATTCATGCATCGACCACTGTTCCGTATTTGATCGGGGTTTACAGGCCGAATACGGCGTCATCCAGCTCGCGAATGTCGGTTCGCCGTAGGGATTAATACGTGGAGCCGTGGTAGCGTCGAACGGTGCGCCCCACTCCCGTAGACCGCCGAGCCGTTCTCACCGCGTTGGGAACAGCTGCTTGTTCGGGCTGTCTCGGAGGCCATCGTGAGGGATCCATGAGCGAAGGTGAGACGACACGTGACGGGCCGGAGGGGGACTGGACGACCGTGCTACGAGAGGAGTGGGAGGAGTTCGATCCGCGGCGGTGGGGTGTCGGGTTTATCGACCGCGAGGAGTGGATCCCGGACGACGACGCGAGTGTGAGCGGTGAGCACGTATCAGTCGAGGACGGACAGTGTGTCCTGACTATCGAGTCACGAGGAACGGGGCCCGCGGGCTGTTATCAAGGCGTTATCAATTCGAGCGTGGGCGGAATGGAACACCACCCGTCGGTCGGTATTCCCATCGATCCGGTCCCGGGCCAGTACGTCGAGGCACGGATCCTGCTCCCCGGCCGGACAGGGGTGTTGCCCGCGTTCTGGATGCATCCGGCGAACACAAACTGGCCCCCGGAGATCAACATCGTGGAACTGTTTCACCGCGGAGTAGATCCCAGGGCCGAACGGCGGACCATGAACGTCGACGTCCACTGGAGCGAGTCCGGGCAGCCCGGCGATCAGGACACACACGAACACACCCCGTCGCCGATAGACGTCGGGGTCGACCTCACCGAGGGGTTCAACAGGTACGGGTGTGCGTGGTTCGAAGACCGGATCGAGTGGTACTTCAACGGCGATCACATGCTGACACGGTCGTCGCCGCCGGAGATGACGGCCACGCTGACCGCGCCCGCTGCCCGGCCATTCGGACTCGTGTTCTCGAACCACGTGAACCGGATCGGTCGTGCCGACCTCGAACGGGCGTGGACGGAACATCTCGTTATCGACTGGGTCGAGGTGTCGAGGTTCGTTCCGTGAGTTCGGCGCTCCCCTGAGCTCGCTCGGCGGACGGCCGGGATCGCTCACCCGTAGCGTTCGGGTCCACTTTTCACCGGCGGTGGTACTTTTACCCCCGAGCGCTCAGTGTTGATATGCGCGGAACGGCTATTCGAGCGGCCGGTGGTACCGTTCTCGTGGCCACGCTCGTGTTGATCGTCGTCGTGGTGTTCGACCTGGCCGCGTCCGCGCTCGCCGCGGATCCGCTCTCAATGGCGAGCGAAGGCGTGTCGCTCTCGGAGGTCGAGCTGGTCCTGTTGGTACTACTCCTCTTCGGCCTCGTACCGCTCACCGTGTTCTTCTGGTTACAGGGGCGGTCGGCGGAAGGGCCTCGGTACAACACGGAGGAGTAGTGGCCGGTTCCCGTCCGAGTGGAGGCACGGATCCTGCCCGAGCGAACTCCGGGGAGTCCGTGGGTCGTCACCTACATCTATCAGCCGTCGCATACGTTCCCTGTAATGGACTCCGGGATGACACGGCGGGAGCTGCTCTCCGGAGCGACGGCCGTCGGGGTCGCGGCCGGACTGTCGGGCTGTCTGGATCGGTCGGTCACTACCTCTCGCGGATCCCCTGATGACGGCTCACCGTCCACCATGAGAATGGATGGCCGCTATCCGCTCGTTTCCTCCGAGAACGTGGGCGGGCGCGCGGTTCCGACGATGCCGGTGAACGTTCGGATAGGTTTCGGTGAGACCGACGCCGATGTCGAGGCGGTGAGAGACGTGTTTCGGTACAACCCACGATGGTCTCCGATCGTTCGCTTGGTCGACCGCTACTGGCCGTTTCACGAATCGCCCACCCAGTTCGTCTGGGACGCCGACCTCGCCGGCTTCCGCCGGCCGCTCGCGAGCTATCGATACCCGTTTCTGCGCCGGAAGCCGGGTGGAGCGATCGGGTATCACGTCTACCTCTGGGACGTTCGTGACCGAGGGGAAGTGGTTGGCGTCGTCGGACAGGCACACAAGGACGTCGGGAGTCTCCGTACCCACGTGGGAACGGACTACCACGAGGCGACGGGGGCGGTCGCCACCGCGTTCCACCGCGCGGACTGGCACACGACGCCCGCGTCGTTCGATTACGGCGTTGACCCGTCACAGCGCCGCCGATGGGGACCGACCGGTGACCTCCTCGTCCGACCGGAGTGAATCTGCGACCCACTGAGGAGGTCCCGTTCCCCGAGGAGTGTTGCCGCTACGTGTTTTCATATAACAAATTTGGAATGTGTGTCTGTCCGGTAAGTATATCTTTCTCGGATATAGTGTGTTGGTATTGATCTCCGTCGTTTCGGTCCTCTCGGTTCTACTCACGCTCGTCGTCCTCGTTTATGGCATGTCCGCAGCCTTCTGGCTGTTCGAGACGTCGGTGCTTGCTCCTGGGAAGGAGAGCGACGAGTCTGCGTTCGAGTGGGGGCCCGGTGACGTGCAGGTGCGGATCTCGACGATCGCGGCGGCGGACATCGTTCAGACGACGGTCAATACGCTTCCCGAGGCGGTAACGGACGTACACGTTATCGCCGAAGCACCGATCGACGTCGAGGGGGCGACGGTCCACGTCGTGCCGGACGATTTCGAGTGTGCTGCCGGGCACAAGGGCCGAGCCCTCGAATGGGCCCGGCGTCACGTTCCGTGCCGCAAGGAGTACGTCCTCTTTCTCGACGAGGACACGCTCGTCACGGAGTTCGAGGGTCTCCCTGACGACGACGTCGTCCAGTTCACGGAACTGCCCCTGTATACTGGGTCACGGTGGGCGTATCTCTGTGAGGTGTTCCGGATCGGCTACCAGTGCGAACAGCGGGCGTTCGCTCGGTTCGCCTATCCACTGTACGTGTGGGGAGGCGGTATCGCGATCCGACGCTCGGTCGAAGAACAGGTCACGTGGGACCGGCGCACGATCACGGAAGACACGGCCTTCGTCTGGACGGCGGCCGCGGAACTCGGGATATCGATGTCGGTCGTCGACACGAGGTTCCGAAATCAGGCACCACCCTCGATTCGCGGCATGATACGGCAGCGACGACGGTGGATGTCCGGGACCCGCGAGGACGGCAACATGCTCCCGCCCACGTACCGGGCGCTGATCAGCGTCCGAGCGGTGGTGTGGGCGCTCTCCCCGCTTATCGTGATCTTGGGGGCGCTGACGACGCTCGTCCCCGGCGTGACGGTGCTGGCCGGAACGTACGTCGACTGGCTGGTGCTCGTGATGCTCGTGTTCCTCCACTTCGTCACCTGGGTCGGGGCGTCCGTGTACGGGTTCGGAGTCGGGACGACGACGCTCGCGGTGGTCCTCACGATCCCGATCGTGTTGTTGAACACGGTCGGCGCACTGTGGGGATTCCTCTCACCGACGCGAGCGTTTACCGTGACTCCGAAGGTCACGGCGGAGCGCATCGAGCGGTCCCACCCGACGTTCAGGGACTCGGACGGCGATCTCGAGGAAACCATCGACCAGGAATCGAACGACATGCCGTTGGATCCACGACGGCTCTGACGGCGTGCTCGTTTGCGGCGGCATGCGGGTATCGTCGTAGGGGATCTCGTCGCCTATTATAAACCGACGGGGGGTGATCCACACCGTATGCGCTTCGATCACGTCGGGATCGCCACGCGCGATGCCGCGACGCTCGCCGATCTGTTCGCCGACCTGCTCGACACGCCCGTCGCTCACGAGGAGACGTTCGACGGGATGCGTGTCGTCTTCCTCGAACTCGATGACGGTGGGTATTTCGAGCTGCTGGAACCCGAGTCGGACGGGACGATCGCCGACTACCTCGACCGCGAGGGACCGGGTATCCACCACGTCGCCCTCGCGACCGACGACCTCCCGGGAGCGCTAGACCGGGCCCGGGAGCTCGGTGTCGACCTCGTCGACGAGGAGCCACGCCCCGGCGCGTGGGGCCACGAGGTGGCGTTCCTCCACCCCCGATCGACCGCCGGCGTGCTCGTCGAGCTCGTCGAGCAGTAGCGACGGACGGTCGTCGGTACGTTCCGGCCCGTCAGGTCATGACTGGCCGTGACGGCGGTCGTCGTCGGCATCCGCGTCGTCGGCACCCGTGTCGTCGTCGGCATCCGCATCGCCGTCGGCAGTGGCCGCGTCGGCGGCGGCGTCACCGTCCGTGTCCCTGCCGTCGATCGCCGGATCGTGCGTCTCGTACCAATCGAGGATCGACTCCAGCCGGTGGATCGCGCGGTCGGGGTCCCCGATGTTGTGGTGTTCCTCCGGGTACACGACCAACTTCGCGTCGGTTCCGCCCTTCTTCGCGGCGACGTACAGCTGTTCGGACTGGGTGGGCGGACACCGCCAGTCGTTCCCGCCGGCCATCACGAGCAGCGGGGTCTCGATCGCCCCCGCGTCGAGGATCGCCGAGGAGGCGTCGAACGCCTCCGGCTCCTCCCACGGGAGCCCGTACTCGTTCTCGATCCAGACGTGGGTGTCGTCGGTGCCGAACGCCGACCGCAGGTCGTAGATGCCGTGTTCCGGCGCGGCCGCCGTGAACAGGTCGGGCTCCTGCGTGACGAGGAACCCCTGGGCGATCCCGCCGTACGAGAAGCCGTAGCCGAACACCCGGTCGGGGTCCGCGACGCCGCGGTCGACGAGCGACTCGAGCCCGGCGGCGATGTCGGTGACCTCCGCGGTGCCCCACGCGCCGCGCAGCTCCTCGGAGAACGCCCGCCCCCGCGAGGAGCCGCCGCGGTAGTTCGGTCGGAAGACGACGTACCCCCGGCTCGTCAGGGCGGCGTGGGCGAACGAGAACACCGGCTCGTCGTAGGAGATCGGCCCCCCGTGGATCGCGACCACGAGCGGATGCGGGCCGTCCGTCGGGTCGACCTCGGGGTCGTGGTACACCACGCCGTCGAGCGCCCACCCCTCGGACTCCCAGGTAACTCGCTCGACCTCGGGCATGGGGTGCGACCCCACGAGCGCGTCGTTGGTCGCGGAGACGCGGACGAACGAGTCGGGTTCGTTCGGGAACGACGCCGTTTCCTCGCCCTCGGCGGCGGCGATCGGGTCGTACGGGTCCGGAGTCGGGGACTGTCGATCGCCCGTGGCCGGAGCCGTCGCCGGGTCGACGAGGTCGGCCGCGTCGAGCGCGAACACGTCCGTCCCCGCCGTCGGGTCCGAGAGG